>CAYZEH010000268.1:0-3444 GCA_964477135.1 uncultured Pirellulales bacterium
AGCTCAAGAAATCATCACGGGCAAAATTCTGTAACGTAATGCTGTTTATGCACCATCCTTTGTGTCTTGGCAGTGTCACTGAAACTGAACAATATTTTAATATCGGAATTGTAAAACGACAGGAAATACTTGGTCTGTGTCATCAATACAACGTCAAAGCTGTTTTCAATGGCCATTACCATAATACTGCCTATGTAAACGATAACGGTCTGGAAATAATCACCTCAACCGCAAGCAGCAATGCTTTTAATGAACCAACTGATCCGGCTGGCTTGAGGCTTGTGGATGTTTATGAAGATCATATAGTTCACACATTTTATGGCTATAGTGCGATGCCGACTTCGCTTACTTTTCCGGTTTATACCTGACAAGCTTAGCTGAATATTTTTCCTGAATCTGTCAATATCTTAAGTGCCTTTACTGGTGCCGATGAAACCTATTCTAAAATCGGTTATTTTTAAATAACCTCAAGCCTGCGGAGAATCGCCCTTGCCCAGCGCCTGCTGCGAAGCTGTGCGCAGATGAGCAGTAAAACTATCCATAACCAATACCCAACAAAACGTAAATAGTAAAGCGACATGGAGAATATATCTGCGGTTTTACACTCAGTATAGCCTTTTATTAACTGCTCTGATGAAAATATAAAACCACTGACCATAGACCCAAACATATTTTGCCAGGGCAAAAGAAATACGCACATGAAAAATGAACAAAAGAATGCCCTGCTGATATGATTTATCCCGCCTAATCTCCCAAGCAGTGACACCTTCAAAGTAAACAGCAATGTAAGACTATATAAAAGTGCAGCCATAATAAGTATGAAATTAACAAACCGCAGGATTTTTTGAATCTGATTGGCTGTAACTTTGACAGGTATCTCAAATTGTTTGTCTTCTGAAGCTTTTTCAATCGCCTCCGCCTGGTTAGGCTCGGCAACTACGTTTTTAGCTGCCGTCGAAATATCTTCGGGAACTTCAAGGCCTGCTGCTTCTAATTCATCCACTTCATCAATTTCAGCTTTTACAATTTCTGTCGCCTTTTCAACAGCAGGCTCTGTTGCGGGAGAATCCTGTTTATCATTGCCAATCTCAATAGCAAATTCAGCAACTACCGGCTGAACATTATCTTCACAAGTCTGGACACAGCCGGTATCGACCAGCCAGAAGATGCCCTGCAGCATCAGCAGGCAAATCAAAACTATTATAAAAAACAGGTTTTTCCACCCCTTAAAAACCTCAACCGCCTCCAAACAATCCGTCGTATCAATTAAGTTCGGTCTGGTTTGATTCTCACTCATTTTCGATTCTCCTAATCCGGGTAAATGATGATCTAACAACAAATCATCTTTCATAATTCTATTTCCTAAAACTAACTGCTTATATTATCTTCAACCGTTATATTATTATTCTGCAAGAGGTTATGTGCAAGTAATTTATTTAACTTTAAGATATAATATTAAAATCCGATAATAACAGCTTCTGGGTGTGAAAATGGGGTGTTATGCTGAATTTGCCACTTTTTGCCTGAGAACATCTATTTTTTCTTCGATCTGGCGAGCCATTCTGCTGTTAGGAAATTCGTGCATTACCTGATGACCAACCTGCAAAGCTCTAAGCCATTGTTTATATGATACCGCTTTCGAAAATTCAGATGCCAACTCATCAAGCTTTTTCTCGAAAAGCCTCTTAACAGTATTTTGCAACGATAGACCTTCTTTGGGAGTTAGGTAATTATCAAGTTCCCTAAGGATTGCCAGGCTTTTGTCTATTTCTCTTCTGCTGAGAGCTTGCTTCCATTGCCCAAGAAGCTCTTTTTTGCGAAATCTCATTGCCTGACGCAACTTATGTCTCATGGCCTGGGCGCTTTCGTTCTCAATATCAGCATCGATCAAACGCTCTATTGTCTGATGGGCTTTAATCCACTGATAGTCCTCAAACAACTGGTCTATATAAGCAATTACACGCTCATGCCTGTGCTGTTTTGTCACACCAATTCTATGCGGAAAAACACTAATCCTTCTATCCTTTCAACCAATACGGCATCATCAAATTAAAAAGCTCTCACTATAAGTGCAGGATAACGGTGTTATGTTACGCGTTTTTTTTATATTTTTAAAAAATTTTTGCGCAAAAAGAAAAGGCTGGAACCTTGGCGAATTCCAGCCTTGTTGTGAGACAGAACAACAAAAAATATATAACAAGTTTATAAAAAATCTTTTCCGTCTCACAAGATCAAAATGTATCTAAAGAAAAGACCGTATTTTTATGATGTCATTATAACCTAATCAAAGGCTATTGCAAGCATTTTTTCTGATTTTATTGTTTTTATTGTTATTTTTTTATTTATCGCGTTTTTTAGCTTTTAAATGGCTCTTATTCAGTTTTAGCCGGGGCAACACAATAAATATAAATTAATGGCTCAGAGCCTGTATTTTCAATATTATGCACAGTATGAGGCGGAATATATGATATTTTGCCCACTGAGACGGGGTAAGACTTCTTTTCGTCACCTATATACGCAGTTCCGGCACCTGCGAGAAAAACCAGCTGTTCTTCATGCTGTTCAGTACTGTGTACGCCGCAGCACTCGCCAGACTTTAAATATACCCTGCCTGAGCGCATCCCACAGGTTTGAGGGGCTCCGCCAAGCAATCTCTGATAATCAGGCTCGTTGTTAAGCTCTATTATTACAGGTTCGTTAGCCATCAATAATTCCTTTGAGAACAAATTCAAAATTACAGTGGCCAATTAAACATGATTTATCCCGGCTGTGTCAATATAAATCTCTTGACTTGGTAGCACGAATTTGATATTTTTATGCGCAAACTGATGTAAATCAATAATAATTTTCAATTCATAAAGGAACAGTGGTGATGATGTTGGTTAATAGAAAAATGGTTTTAATTTTTGTAATGGTGGTAATTTTCACTAATTTTACATTGGCAGATACTAACTGGCAGGTTCAGTCAGTTAATTCCAGCGGCGCAGGCAATCATCCGGATCTGACCACCAGCAATAAAGTGACAGTTGAAGGTGTCATTCTTAATAACCCAAGTTTTATGCTTAATGCTGAGCCTAATGAAAATTCAGCTGATGTTGGCGGACAGTGGCAGATATATATTCAAGGCGACGGCAACGACCATGCAGGAACAGCTGTGTGGATGGGACAGGTTTACGACCATGTCTGGGGCGGTGACGGAACTTATACAAATGAACAATGGCTGGCTGAAATATATGCGTTGAGCCACGACCCGACAACAGGATATGAATTTTCAGCTGGTGACAAGGTCAGAGTAACCGGGCTTTTGAAATATTATAACGGCAAGACTAATATCAATGAACGACACAGCACTGAAGAAGATAATGATATAATTATCGAATTGGTGGAACCGGCAGTTGGTTTGCCGCAGGGGCAGGTAATAACTCTTTCTGATGTTAAAGACGT
>CAYZEH010000269.1:0-3430 GCA_964477135.1 uncultured Pirellulales bacterium
CCTGCCCGAATTTTTATTTTATCCGGGCAGGTTTTTGTGGTATTAAGATATTTATTCTTCTGTGCCTTGGAGCCAGTTTTGGGCTAAGAGGGCGAAATCTGTGAAGTCTACATCGTCATCGCCGTCAAGGTCGCCGGTGAGTGGTTGGGCTTCAAAGATGAATTCAACGTCGGCGGAAGTTATATTAGTCTGGTCAGGGATGAATTCCTGTTGAGCGGTGATTTGCAGTTCGTGCAGTTGATTTGCTTGCAAAGGCAACATGCTGTCGAGGTAGTAGAGATAGTCGCCAAATTCGTCAGCTGTTGTGAATCCTACTGAGTTGCCGTCCAGGATAATCTCAAATTCTGTAAAAGGTTCGCTGATGCCGGTGACTGCTAATCCTCTGCTGAATTCATCCGGGCCCGGTGCGATTAGTGATATAGTTGGTCTTTCGTGAGGCAGTGTAAATACAAGCTCAGCTGTTGCCTCTGCTGTTTCGTAATCGGCAGCCTGGTCTTCTATTATCAAACCTTCATCTTCTACCATTGCCTGAGCTGATAAAACTACTTGTTCCTCGAAAGGCTCAGAGCCTGGTTCGAAGAAATTATCATTGCTGACAGTTAATTCGATGACGTGATTGGTTAGATAATCCTCATCGTTGGGGTCGGTGCAAAGTTCAGCATCCAGAATTAAAGCTTCGCCAACGAATCCGCCCAAAGGTCCTTCGTACCAGCTGTTGGTTCTTAATTCTCCTTCGGGGAAGTCTTTCCAGATGCGTGTATTTATCATGCCGATAGTTGTATCCGGATATTGGATATTTATCTGGTAATCTGCGGTGAACATTCTCGGCGGATTAGGTGGCAGCATTGGATTTGGGTCAGTGCCGGGGAAAACGCCATTGAGTGACATTCTGATTACGGTTTGACCGTCAGCTCTGCTAAGGTCTGATGATTCGACAGTAACATCGACAATATCAGCATAGCCATACATCGGGTTGCAGGGGTCTATTGGACCGATCATATCGTAAAGGCTGTCGAGGATCGCTGCTCGTGCGCAGACTTCGTTAGAGTTTGAGCCGCTGGTTACAGTGCCGTCTGATTTTACATTTTTGTTTTCAACTTTCACCTTATTGCCCACAGCTTTTGCTTCTTTTCTTTCTTCTGCTTTTGCACCTTCGGTGTATGTCGGGTCATAAATTTTTTCCGGATTGAAAAATCTTCTTATCAGTTCCGCCAGCAGGTCAGGATCTATTGTTTTTTCAGCGCCGATGCATTGAGCGTATCTCCATATCCAGTTGGTTTTATCCGGTTTTTCCTCCCAGATATCGTCAGCGATATATATTTTCAAGCCTTTGCCAGTCCATTTGCCTTTTTTGTCTTTTATGACCTTTGCAAGTTCTTTTTTGCCTTTGTGCTTAAGGTCGTAAAGTTCGCCTTCGTTGACCTTGTTATCGCCGTTGCCGACGTTTACGTTTTTATTAACCTGTTTGACTTCAAGTTTTATGTTTGCCTTTTTAAGTTTTGCGTTGGCTTTTTTTATCAGAGCAGCTACGCAGTTGGGGTCAGTTGAACCGACGCAGTTAATAACGACCGGGATATGGTATTGGATATCTTTGGTATTTGTCACTACTATTTCGACAAACTTGGCATCTGTCGGCACTGTAAAGTGAGTTTCACCGACAACGGTGACGGGTCTGTCCCAGGCGCCTGCCTTTCCTATTGAGTCTGCCAGTATCTGCAGGAACCGATTGCCTTTTTTGCCTTTTCCGGTGCTGCATCCCTGGAAAGTGATATGATTGACATAGTCATCGATTGATTTTTGAAACTCGGCAACGTTTGCCAGGTTGATCCTTATGTCACTTCCGGTTTTTCCCATTTTTACTGAGCCCGGTGAGCCATGGCCATCGAGTTCGACGTGAATTTTTTTGCCAGCTTTTTTCGATGCTGCGACGATCTTGTTTACAACGTCCTGTCTGCTGGACGCTCTTTGGACAGTTCTACCATTATTCTCCCAGACTTTAGCGGAGTCATCCATCGTATCATCGTCATCTGCTACGATGAATAAATCACCATCGGGGCAGGGGTCCACTTTTTTATTTTTGTCGGTTTTGTCTGTTGAGCCTGCATCTTCTTTTAATGCAGATTCGGCGAAGACAGCATAGATAATTGAAGAGCCGCTTAGCCTTGTCACCCTGACGTGGTACAGACCCGGAGTCTGGAAAGTTACCTGCAATGAGCCTGATGTGATGTCAGCAAAATAATCGACGTTAGGAATCTGAAGGTAATCGTTTTGGCTGTAAGCATACCAAAGCAGGTAATCGCCCGGCTTTAATACCGGTAAGATATCGGTGTCTACGATGTCATCGCTGTTGGCGTCCCATGTATATGAGTTTACGCTGTTGAGGTCTTCAAGATATACTCTCGGATAATAATCAGGAACGATGGTAACGGGGTCGAAATACATCTCAACATCAGTGAGGGCAGCTGCAAAAGCAGAACCACTTAAAATGAAAACAAGAAACAATAAAGTTGATGTGGTTAATTTTTTCATAACACCTTTCCTCACAAAATAATTAATAAGCTGAAACAGTTACAGTACCACTGTTTTCTACGCGTTACAGACATCAATTTTAAAGGCAAGCCAATGCCTCGCTAAGTTCCTAAATCGACAGTAATTGTACCATATTTAAGCTTAAAAGTCAAATTTTGATTAAACAAATCTTGATTTCAGCGAAAATTTTCCTGCGAAATGTTGCTGAGATTATTTATGTTATGAGTAAAACAGCCTTGTCGGTTTGATTTTGCTGCTTAAATATGCTATAATAACTCTGTGTTGGATATTTTAGGAGTTAAGTGATGAAAAGAAAAAAGTTTCTACATAAATTATTAAAAGCTGAATGTTTTTTAATAATAACGTTTGTAATAATGTTATTTTCGCTGGCGGGTTGCGGCAAGGTTGGGGTTAAGGATCCGGTTTTTGTGCCTGGCTTTGGTGAATCATTCAAAGGCCAAACAGCTGAGCAGGGACAGCCTGTTTTTCAAAATGGTGACATCGTTTGCTATCGCATGAACAAAAATAAAAAGGGCATTGTGATGCAGGCGGATTATAAATATGTGCCAAGGCTCGGCGCATGGTATTGCGTGGTTGATTTTTATCCTTCGTCGGCATTATTGCATTTTGATTTTTCAGGCTTTGATAATTATGAGAGACGCTATGTTTACGAGTATGAATTAGAGCTGACGCAATCTTATAAAAGACAAGCTCACACAATGCCGGCCCAATGGCAATTCATGGAATTGCAGATCGTGCAGTAGATACTGCTTGTTAAAATTTTATAAGCTAACAAATAAAAAAACGGGACAGCTTTTATGCTGCCCCGGTTTTGTTATCTATAGGAACTTTCGATTAACAGTTTAGATCCAATTACTATTTGGATCGAATTCGTAGGCTC
>CAYZEH010000270.1:0-3428 GCA_964477135.1 uncultured Pirellulales bacterium
GATCTACTGGGGTAATGCGATAGGCAAAACGACAGGAAAGATCGAGGCGATGGATGTGGACAAACTGTCTGCGCTGTACCACGAGTATGTCAAGGACGGGAGAAACAGCCTGATAAACAGAAACCTTAGCTTCATCGATCTGCGCAATCCCAGATAAGGGGCGGGCACTTTAAACAGAAAAAGCCTCGCTTCTGGGTTAGAAACGAGGCTTTTTGTATTGGGCAGAACTGGACTTGAACCAGCGACACATGGATTTTCAATCCTTATTTCCTAAAATAGGCACTCCTAACTACCTGTAATTAAACAACTTATGAGCACTAGTTCGGCACAAAAACAGCAATTAGACAATAATTAAACTGAGTTGGTAGTCAGTAGTGACTCAGATATAAGTGGTTGGTGAAATAAAAGGGACGCATTTGGGACGCAGGGAAGAGTGGAGAGAAGTTCGAAGTAAAACATGTCCCCCCTGCTCTGACTGGTTTAACTTATCATATCAATATCCTTTTCTCAAAATAAAATATTACAGTTGGGAGCATTATAGCAAAGATAGTCTGAAAAGTCGATTGATATGGGGATATAAAGAACGCTCGAGCCTCCGTGGTAGGAGGAGGAGGAGGAGAGAAAACCACAAAAGCCACGAGCGTAACTACTAGTAGATCAACGTCAATCCTACGACCTATATAATACTGGAATAATCCTAGTCTGTCGAGAGAAATAATAATATTTTATCCTAGGAAAAAGGGGTAAAAAGGGCAAAATATCGGTACAGGGTGTTGAATGTCGGTTCTGATGCCGTATAATGGGATTAAACTTTTATCCATGATTATAATATTAAGGCAGAAGATGAACGACATTCGATGGGGAATAATTGGCTGTGGTAATGTTACAGAAATTAAAAGCGGACCTGCATTGCAAAAAGCCAAGGGATCTCGTCTTGTTGCTATAATGCGAAGAGATGGGAAACTTGCGGAGGATTATGCCCAGCGTCATAATGTTGAGAGGTGGTACGATGATGCCGATAAGTTGATCCACGCACCTGATATTGACGCAGTTTATATTGCCACCCCTCCGTCTTCACACAAGTATTATACTATTGCCGTTGCCAATACTGGCAAACCTGTATATGTCGAAAAACCAATGGCTCTTAACTTTAATGAATGTAATGAAATGGTTCATGCGTGTGAAGCTAACAAAGTTCCTTTGTTTGTAGCGTATTACAGAAGAGCATTGCCTCGATTTATTAAAATTAAATCTCTACTGAACGAGGGAACAATTGGGAAAGTTAGATTTGCCAATTGTTTATATTATCGAAAGCCATCTGAAGGAGATTTAAAAGGAGTTGAAAATTGGCGTATTGACCCAAAAGTTGCTGGAGGTGGATATTTTTATGATCTTGCTTCTCATTCAATAAATATTCTTCAATTCTTTTTAGGTGAGGCAAAATCAGCAAAAGGATATAGTTCAAATCAAAATCAAATATATGAAGCAGAAGATATTGTCAGTGGTTTATTTGTTACTGAAAATGATATTCATGTTTCATTTACCTGGAACTTTAATGCTTATGGCAGCTTTGATAATACTGAGATAGTTGGGGATAAAGGTAAGATCACGTTTTCAACATTCGCAAATAATCCAATTATATTAGAAAACGACCTTGGTAAGCAGGAGTTCATCATTGAAAACCCCCAGCATATACAACAACCATTGATTCAAAGTATAGTAGATGAACTTCATGGTATCGGTCAATGCCCAAGCAAAGGGCTTGAAGCAGCAAAAACAAATTGGATCATGCAAAATGTCTGTGGAGCCTGTAATCACTAATGCTTAAGAAATACGTTCATATAATCTGGGACTGAAACGGAACATTGGTTGATGATATCGATCTGTGCGTTACAATACTTAATAAGATCCTGCCTGAGTACAATCTGCCTTTGACATCAAGGAGCCAATATGTGGAGCATTTCAGCCATCCTGTAAAGGATTATTACTGTGGACTTGGCTTTGACTTCTCCAAATGCAGCTTCGATGATATTGCTGTTTTATTTAATGCAGAATACAAGCTATTGAGAGCCTTTTGCAATTTACAGGGCAGTTCAGAGTACGCCCTTAAGTCCAGAACAAACACAGCCCCTCACCAGCCATCCTCCCCAAATATTAGCCCCAACTATGGCTTATATATAGAAAATAGCACCAGAAGGAGCTGGTGAGCTGGTGTGGGAAGCTGGGCTATAGCCAAAATAAATACTTGTAAGAAAAAAGTTTAATGTTAAAATCATAATAGTCAAAATCTAAAAAGTTCCTTAACTCGAAAGGCTTTAGTCTCATGTTTGAAAGAAAGTTTCGAAAAGACAAATATTCAAAATATATCATAATATCAATACTCGCCCAAATAATACTGCTAAGTTGTTGTTATGCGAAATCCGCCAACAATAAAATCCCTCAAAAAATACCAAATGTTCAAAAATTAACTAATGGCTTTAAATTTACTGAAGGTCCTGCGACAGACAAAAAGGGGAATATCTATTTTACTGACATCCCCAACAATCGAATTCATAAATGGTCTGTGGATGGCAAACTCTCAACCTTCATGAAAAACTCTAAAGGGGCAAACGGGCTGATTTTTGACAAGATGGGCAATCTTTTAGCCTGCCTAGGAGGAGCAGGGAAATTAGTCTCTATTAGTCCAAAGGGCAAAATTACGGTATTAGCAAGCACTTATCAAGGCAAACCATTTAACAGCCCTAATGACTTATGGATACATCCAAAAGGAGGTATATATTTTACTGACCCGAGGTATGGCAATAGAGAAAATCTTCCTCAGGATGGTGAGCACGTATATTATCTTTCTGCTGACCGAAAAACTGTTACGCGAGTTATCAATGATATGGTCAGGCCTAATGGGATTATTGGAACTGCTGATGGCAATCTATTGTATGTTGCCGACCATGGAGCCAGTAAAACTTATTCTTATAAAATTAACTCTGATGGAACATTGTCCAATAAAAAACTCTTTGCTAAGCAGGGGTCAGATGGCATGACACTCGATGCAGATGGCAATGTCTATTTGACTGGACAAACAGTAGATATTTATAATCCTTCATGTAAACTTATTAAAAAAATCCAACTCCCTGAAACACCATCAAATGTTTGTTTTTATAAAAAAAACTGGAAAAAACTCTTTGTTACTGCTCGTAAGTCGTTATATTCTGTTGATATGGAAAATAAACTCTATTCATTTACAATGAACGATATTGATGGCAAAGCTGTTTCCCTGTCACAATATCAAGGGAAAGTTGTTCTCGTAGTCAATGTTGCAAGCAAATGTGGTTTTACCAAGCAGTATGCAGGTTTACAGCAGCTCTATGAGAAATACAAGGATAAGGGATTCGTCATTTTAGGCTTCCCAGCCAATAACTTTTTGTGGCAGG
>CAYZEH010000271.1:0-3400 GCA_964477135.1 uncultured Pirellulales bacterium
GTATAAGAGGACTCTAAAGGAGGGGTAGCAATCTGATGATGGTATAGCTTCTTTTAAGAGACTTTTGGCCGTCAAGGTGACATCTTACTATTATGACTTATTATTTCATCAAAAAAAAATTAAGTAACATCGTTTTATGGTTGGCTTTGATAGCCCTGACGGTTTCCGGATGCAGCAAAGAAGCAAAAGAGTATAAAACAGATTCGGATGAGAGGGTCTATAAAATATTAGACAAGAAATGGGATCCAAACACACATGGCGTTAAAACTAATTACAAAATAAGCGATGTCGAACCTAATCCTCAGGCTATAAAAATTGAAAGGGCGGTTCCTGCATCAGGTGTTTTAACACTTTCTGACGCTGTCGCTATTGCAACTGCTCACAGCAGAGAATATCAAATCGAAAAAGAAAATCTTTATATAAGTGCTCTGGATTTGAACTTGACAAGGCACGATTTTGAGACGCAGTTCTTTGGTGGTGGTACTGCAGGCTATCAATATGATGATCCAACTTCAATGCAGCAGTTAAACGCCAGCCCAATTGTTGGTTTTAGCAGGATGCTTCAGGATGGCACCTTGATAACAACCAACCTTACTCTTGCATGGGTTGATATTCTTACAGGCGATTTTCGTAGTGGCTTGTCGGGCATATTTAATGCAGCCATCAGCAAACCTTTACTGCGGGGCAGTCAGCGTGAAATAGTAATGGAAAATCTTACGCAGGCAGAAAGAAACACCCTTTACCAGATAAGAATTTTCTCGCGGTTCAGAAAGACCTTTGTTGTCAGCATTATAACTCAATATTATGAGGTGCTTCAGCAATATGACAGGTTTAAAAACGCTGAGGATAATTATGCTATTTTGATAAGTGTATGTGAAAAAGCGGAAAAACTTACAAAAGTTGGTAGGTTCCCGATATATGAGCTTGACGAGATAAGACAGAAAAAAATTCAAGCTCGTGATACTATTGTCAAGGAACAGAAGTTACACCGTCAGATGCTGGATGAGTTCAAGCTTGTTTTGGCGTTGCCTACCGATAGTGAATTTGTCCTTGATGAGACAGAGTTTATCATATTAAAAGCAAAGAAGATGCCTGAACCTTCTTTTTTAAGTCAGGAGTCTGTTGAGACAGCATTGAAAAACAGGCTCGATCTGTTAAATTCTTTTGATGCGATAGATGATGCTGCCAGAAAAGTAATGGTAGCTGAAGATGCTTTCCGTGCTCAACTCAATCTTGTTGTTAGTACTGCTACTGCTTCGGAGAGAAGACAAAGTCTAAAAGGTCTTAATAATCTGGATTCCCAGATAAATGCGGGTATTGTGCTTGACCTTGGACTTGACAAAGCATTTGAACAGACTGAGTATAGAAAATCTTTGATTGTTCTTAACCAGACCCGACGTTTTTATCAGCAGACTCAGGACCAGGTAAAACTTGAAGTTCGCAATGACTATCGTGACCTTCTCGAAGCAACACAGCGTCATAGCATCCAGGTTGAAAATCTTGAATTAGCGAAGAAACGTTTTGATAATACGATGCTTCTTCTAAAGTATGGCCGAACAAATACACGCAGGGTTCTTGATTCACAGAGAGATTATTTGTTAGCTCAAAATGAGGCCACCGATGCTGCTGTCAATTATACTGTTGCTATGCTGAACTTCTACCGTGACACAGGTGTAATGCAGGTAAAACCCGACGGTATGTGGTAGGGTTTCCCCTAAGCTGTTTTTACCAAAGTTTGATTATAGTTTTTCTGATTTCTCTCTTGGCTGTAAACCTAACATATATTACTTTATACACATGAAAAAAAGCCTAACAATCCTGATAGTTCTCTTTGTGATGACAACTTGTGTTGGTAAGTCAAACTCATCTGATAAGATATTGAAATTTAAATGCAGCAGCGATCCTTCAGCTGCCGTTGCGATTGACGCCGATACCTTTGTTGTTGCCGATGATGAAAACAACATGCTAAAGTTTTATAAAACTACCGGCAAAGCTGAACCTGTTTATAGCTTTAACCTCAACAGATTTCTCGGCATAGACCCCAAACACCCTGAAGCCGATATTGAAGGCTCAACCAGAATCGGCAATCGCATTTACTGGATAACCTCGCATGGTCGAAACAAAGACGGCAAACCAAGGGCGAGCAGGTATCAGTTCTTTGCCACCGATATTAATAAGCAGGGTAGTGATATAACATTGAAACCTGTCGGAAGCAGCTGTTTCGATTTGGTTCATAAAATAGTTAAAGATAAAAAATTTGAGTTTCTTGGCATTGACAGGGCAACCGGGTTTTACGATTTAAATCTAAGCAAAAAACAACGTAAATTATTAGCGCCAAAAAAGCAGGGGCTAAACATCGAAGGGCTTTGCAGTTCAGCCGATGGCAAAAGTCTTTATATAGGCCTTCGCAATCCACAATATCAGGACAAAGCTATCGTCATCCAGTTATTGAACCCGGCTGAAGTTATAGAAAAAATGATGAATCCAGAATTCGGTGAGCCAATCTTATGGGATTTTAAAAGCAGGGGCATAAGAAGCTTTGAATACAATCCCTACCATAAAGCTTATTTCATAATTGCAGGCCCAGCTGGTTCGCGATCAACATTTAGTCTGTATAAATGGTCAGGCCAAAGAAGCTCGCTGCCACAGCTTTTAAAACAAATTTTCCCAGCAAACTTTACCCCTGAAGCCCTGATTGTTTTCGATAATAAGCCTGAAATGCTGGTTTTAAGCGATGACGGCACGGTCGAAGTTAAGGTCGACAGCCCCGCACAATGCATGGAAGGGACTTATGTTTCGCCCGGCAAATGCTTAAATAAACACCTTATTATCCCTCAAAAACAAACCTTCAAAGCAATGTGGATCAATCCTTGAACCCAAATAACAGCTTTGTGAAAACTTTTTGTTGTTATTTTCGTATTACCTATGTATAATGAAAACAGTGTGAAATTATACCCTTAAGGGTAGTAAATGTCCGCGAATAAATCCGTAATTTGTTATTTTTAAGTTATTTACCCGCGGATAAACGGGACACGGAGAGCCACGATAGCGAAAATTCAATTGGGATCAGTATAGCTTTGAAAAGTAAAGAAGGGGGCGACTGGCTTCGACCGGATGGCCGATTCTCAGGTTGCATGTCCAGGATGTCGGTTGGCCTGGTTAATCATCCGGCAACTAATTTTTAATTGGCAACTCACAGTTGCGCATGGCTGCCTAATTGAGGCAACCCGTTCTGTCAGGCCTTGCCTGTAGGTTTGATAAGAGCGTCACTTTTCAGGCTGGCTGAGCGGATTTTTTCGGACCTGCTCAGCGAGATTTACGAAATAGCTGATTTGGAAGTTTGTTGTTTGACGTCTGATAATGCGAAATTTAAATAAGCGACTAAACATGTAGACGCCTG
>CAYZEH010000272.1:0-3395 GCA_964477135.1 uncultured Pirellulales bacterium
TTATTTTTTACGGCTTATTTTTTTTGGCATTATACCTAGTGATACTAAAGATTAAGGATAATAACATTTTCATATTGGCTTGGCTATATAAATTTCAACATTCAAAAAGTGAGCGTGATATGAGTATTTTTCGCGAATTTTCTTGTGCATGGCTTTAAAAATAAGATTCGTTATTAGTGCTGAAACAAAGTTTGTAAAAGTTCGGCTTTATGATAAAATAGGCTGACCAGAGTCTATAAGGATCAAAATGATAAAATAAGGGATTAGTAATGGATTACAATATTTTGGTTACCGGCGGAGCGGGTTATTTGGGCTCTGTGCTGGTTAAGCGGCTTTTAGAATTAGGCAATCGGGTAACTGTGCTTGATAATTTCATGTTTTCTCCCAATTCTCTTTTAGATTGCTGTTGTTATGATAATTTTAAGGTTGAACGCGGCGATGCAAGGGATAAGGCCACTCTTGAGAGGTTGACAAAGGATAAGGATGTTGTTATCCCTCTTGCGGCTTTGGTGGGTGCTCCTTTGTGTAAGCGTGATCGGATTGGGGCTGAGACTACTAATACGGGGGCGGTAAAAACTTTGGCAGAGGTTTTGTCAAAACAGCAGAGGATCGTAATTCCAATAACTAACAGCGGTTACGGCATAGGGCAGAAGGGGGTTTTCTGTACTGAAGAGACGCCTTTGAACCCTATTTCACTTTATGGCAAGACTAAGGTTGAGGCTGAAAAGTATGTGCTGGAGAGGGAAAATTCGATCAGTTTAAGGCTTGCGACTGTTTTTGGAGCAAGTCCGAGAATGCGTTTGGACCTTTTGGTTAATGATTTTGCTTATCGGGCGTTAATGGATCGGTTTATTGTTATCTTTGAGGGGCATTTCAAGCGAAATTACATTCATATTCGAGATGTTGCTAAAGCTTTTGTTCATGCGATAGATAATTTTGAGACTATGAAGGGTGGGCCTTTCAATGTTGGGCTTTCTGACGCAAACCTTTCTAAAATAGAGCTTTGCGATGAGATTAAGAAGATTTTGCCTGATTTTGTGTATATTGAAGCTTCGGTTGGTGAGGATCCTGATAAGAGGGATTACATTGTTTCGAATGAAAAGATCTAAAAAACGGGTTATCAGCCTGATTATAGCATTTCTAAGGGCGTTAAAGAGCTAATTAAGGTTTATGCGATTATAGTTAACAGCAAGTATAGCAATGTTTAAAGAGTCAAAGATATTTATTGCGGGCGGTAGCGGGTTGCTTGGCAATGCTCTTATTAAAGAGCTTCGCGGGGCAGGTTATGAAAATTTGCTTACGCCGGGGCATGAAAAGCTTGATTTGCTTGACAAGGGGGCGGTTTTTAACTTTTTCACTGAGAACAGGCCTGATTATGTGTTTTTGGCGGCGGGTAAAGTTGGGGGTATTGCGAGCAATAAGCAGTATCCGGCGGATTATCTGCATGTGAATCTAGGCTTGCAGGACAATATTTTTGAGGCAGCATGCGAATTTGAGGTTAAAAACGTTGTTTTTTATGGCTCATCGTGCAGCTATCCGAAATTTTCTGAGCAGCCTATTAAGGAAGAATATTTTTTGACGGGTGCGATCGAACAGACAAGTCAGGGGTATGCGGCGGCTAAAATAGCGGGAATTGTCGCTTGCAGGGCATATAATCAACAATATGGTAATCGAAGATTTATCGCTTTATTGCCAAATTCGATGTATGGGGCTTATGATAATTTTGATCTGGCGAGCTCGCATGTGCTGTCGGCTTTGATGAGGCGGTTTTATGAGGCTAAGATCAATAATCTTGAAAATATTGAGCTTTGGGGCAGTGGGAATGTGCGTCGGGAGTTTATTTTCAGCGAGGATGTGGCTAAAGCATCGATTTTTGCTATTGATAACGTCGAAAAGATGGAGAATTGTCATTATAATGTGGGCAGCTCTGTTGATTACTCGATTAAGGAATTGGCTGCGAAGATTGCCAGTGTGGTTGGTTATGAGGGCGGGATTAGCTGGGATACTAGTAAGCCTGACGGGACTGCGAGGAAATTGCTCGATAGTAGTCGATTTTTAGGTCTTGGCTGGGGGCCTGAGGTTAGTTTTGAGGATGGTCTTAATATTACTTACGATTGGTTTAAAGAGAACTACGCTAATATAGTTAATAGGTGATATGGTTGATGGGTGATATTTCTGATATTACAGCTACGGTGTTGGTTGGTGGGTTGGGGACAAGGCTTCGGTCGGTTGTTTCTGATCGGCCTAAGGTTTTGGCCCAGGTTTGCGGCAGGCCTTTCTTGTCGCACCTTCTGGATCAGATCGCGGCTGTGGGAATAAAGAAAGTTATTCTTTGTACGGGGTATATGTCGGAAAAGGTTGAAGAGGCTTTTGGCGATAAGTATGGAGAGATGGAGATATGTTATTCGGTTGAGAGTTCGCCGATGGGGACTGGAGGGGCGGTTCGGTTGGCAGTTGATAAGCTGGTGACTAATAATGCTTTGATATTGAATGGCGACTCATATATTGATGTTGATATTGATGAATATATCGATTGGTATTTTGCTAAGGAAAGGCTTGTGGGGTTGCTGCTTAGGGATGTTGAGGATACTTCGAGGTATGGCAGGGTTGATATTAATGAAGATGAGCAGGTGACAGCATTTAGTGAAAAGGTTGCTGATTCGGGGCCTGGGCTGATTAATGCAGGGATGTATTTGATGAATAGATCGGTTATTGAACGTATACCAGCGGATGAGGTTTTTTCTCTTGAAAAAAAGCTGTTTCCGTCTTTGGATAGGTCTGATATATATGGTTTTAGCTGTGATGCAAAGTTTATAGATATTGGGACTCCGCGGTCTTATGCTGAGGCTGAGAGTTTTTTTGGCGATAAGGATATCGAAAATGATAATTAACAGGACGCCTTACAGGATTTCTTTTTTTGGTGGTGGAACGGATTATCCGGGTTGGTATTTAAAAAACGGTGGGGCGGTTCTTAGCACTTCTATTGACAAGTATTGCTATATAACCTGTAGAACGCTGCCTCCTTTTTTTGAACATCGGATTCGTGTTGTATATGCCTGGACCGAGGTTTGCAAAACGGTCGAAGAGATTCATCATCCGGCAGTCAGGGAGGTGTTGAAGTTTTTGAAAATTGAGAAGGGGCTGGAATTGCACCATGATGGCGATTTGCCAGCGAGGAGCGGTATGGGGTCCAGCTCGTCTTTTACGGTTGGTCTTTTGCATAGCCTGTATGCTTATATGGGGGTAATGCCAAGTAAGAAACAGCTTGCAGATGAGAGCATATATATTGAGCAGAAGATGATAGGGGAGAATGTTGGTTCGCAGGATCAGGTTTGCGTTGCGCATGGTGGGCTTAACAGGATAGATTTTTCAAATGCAGGCGAAATACATGTTCA
>CAYZEH010000273.1:0-3372 GCA_964477135.1 uncultured Pirellulales bacterium
ATCCGCGGGTAAATAACTCAAAAATAACAAGTTATGGATTTATTCGCGGAAATTTCTTACCCTGAAAGGGTATAATTTGGGGCTTTGTCCTTGAATCTTACGCCTTGACTTATATAATGCTGAATCCGAAGTTGGAAATGATAACAGTTTTTTTATGGAGAAGTTGTAAAAATGGCAAATGCAGTAGTTGGACAATCCGGCGGACCTACCGGCGTTATAAATGCGTCACTGGTAGGTGTTATTGAGCAGGCGAAAAAGCATCCTGGTATTGATAAAATATACGGTGCTGTTCATGCAGTAGCGGGAATGGTTAAGGAAGATTTTATCGATCTTAGTGCGGTTTCTGATAACCAGCTCGAAATCCTGGCAGCATCGCCTTCATCAGGCCTGGGTTCAAGCAGAGATAAGCCCGATGAAGAATATTGTCAGAAGATTCTCGATGTCTTCAAAAAACGTGACATCAGATATTTATATTACATCGGCGGAAACGATTCAGCTAACACTGCTTACATTCTCAATACAATGGCTGAAAAAGCAGGCTATGATATGAAAGCTTTCCACGTCCCCAAAACAGTTGACAATGATCTGCTCGTAACGGACCACTGTCCGGGTTTTGGTACTGCTGCTAAATTCGTAGCTTGTGCTCTTATGGGTGACGATATGGACAACAGGGCACTGCCCGGTGTTAAGATAGATATTATCATGGGAAGGCACGCAGGCTTTTTGACCGCGGCTTCAGCTTTAGGACAGCAGCGCGAAGATGATGGTCCGCACCTGGTATACATTCCGGAAAGAGGCTTTTCTATGGATAAGTTTATTTCTGATATTGATGAAGTTTACACAAAATTCGGCAGATGTGTTATCGCGGCAAGCGAAGGAATCTGTGACGAAAACGACATTACATGGGCACAGATCCTCAACAAAAATGCTGAAGTTGATTCTCATGGCAATATTCAGCTTTCAGGTACCGGCGCGTTGGCGGATTTCCTCGCAACTCAGGTGAAAAGCAAGCTCAATATCAAACGTGTTCGCGCAGATACTTTCGGTTATCTCCAGAGAAGCTTTGCCGGTCTGCAGTCACCAACTGATGTTGCAGAAGCAAGAATCTGCGGCTGCGAAGCAGTTAAGCTTTCAGAGACCGAAAATAGCGGCTCAGTTGCTATGAAACGTACCGGCGATGGTGACAACTACGGCGTTGAATATTTCAAAACAGAACTTGCAAATGTCGCTGAAAAAACAAAATCACTGCCTGTCGAATTCATCAATGCTGACGGCAACGGTATTACAGAGGCTTTTGTAAAATATGCTATGCCTTTGACCGGCGGCCTGCCAAAGACCACTTACATAGGCAACAATCCGAAAGTTTAAAGCCGATTAGAAAAACACAAAAAAACAACTGGAATATTTAGCTAAATGCGTAAGAAAATTGCAAAGATTAACAAAAAAGATTTGCAAAGAAAAAATCGAAAGCTTTGTTTGATTGAATCGCAGCGGTAACCGATAAAATTGGTGTACGAAAGGCAGTATAATGACAATAGACAGAACGGGCGAATATCTGCAGGGACTTTTACGAGAATTGAAAGATCTGCCCAAAGAAACAGAATGGGTTGAATTTAAGAAAAACAACGATAACCCCGTAGAGATGGGAGAATATATTTCTGCCTTGGCGAATTCTGCGGCATTGTGTGAGAAAGCCAATGGCTATATGGTTTGGGGTATTGATAATAATACTCATAACATAGTGGGTACTACATTTCGACCGAGGCAAGTACAAAAAGGGAACGAAGAATTGGAAAATTGGCTGTTGCGACTGTTGACTCCTAAAATACAGTTTCATTTTTATGAAGTTCCAGTGGATTATAAGCTGGTCATTATTCTCGAAATAACCCGAGCATCTCACAGCCCGGTACAATTTAAGGGAGTTGAGTACATACGAGTTGGTTCGTATCAGAAAAAACTAAAAGATTTTCCAGAAAAGGAACGCAATCTCTGGAGGCTTTTTGACAAAACACCTTTCGAAGAGCAGGTTTCTGCAGAACATGTTACCAGTGAGGAAGTCGTTCGCCTGCTTGATTATTCATCTTATTTTGATTTACTTGGGCTTGATTTGCCGGACAATCGAGATGCTATTCTTGAACGATTAACAGCGGACAAAATGATAAATCCATGTCAGGCAGGTGGCTGGAATATCACTAATTTAGGAGCAGTTCTCTTCGCTAAACAGTTAGGTGACTTCAATCAGCTTAAACGCAAATCAGTAAGAGTTATTGTTTACAAAGCTAACAGCCGTATTGAAACAGAACGCGAACAAGAAGGTTTCAAAGGCTATGCATCTGGTTATGAGGGACTGGTTGAATTCATAAACAATCTTTTGCCAACAAACGAGATAATAGAAAAAGCATTGCGGAAAACGGTTCCTATGTATCCGGAACTGGCTGTGCGGGAATTAGTGGCTAATGCTATCATTCATCAGGATTTTTCGATGACCGGAACTGGGCCAATGGTCGAAATTTTTGAAGACAGGATGGAGATTACCAATCCGGGCATACCATTAGTTGAAACAAAACGTTTTCTTGACAGCCCACCAATATCTCGTAATGAGGCGTTAGCATCATTCTTGAGAAGGATTGGAATGTGTGAAGAGCGCGGCAGCGGAGTGGATAAAGTCGTATTTCAAACAGAATTTTTTCAGCTTCCTGCTCCTGTTTTTGAGGTTGCAGGTGACCACACTCGTGCGATTTTATTTGCCCATAAACCGTTTAATAAGATGGATAAGAACGATCGTGTGCGAGCCTGCTATCTTCATGCATGCTTAAAATATGTAAAACGGGAATTTATAACAAATTCAAGTATACGGACTCGATTTGGCATAAAGTCCCGTAATAGCGCAACTGCATCCCGGATTATAAATGATACTGTCGAAGCTGGGATGATTCGTCAAGATTCACCCGTGGGCTCAAGAAAATATGCTAAATATGTGCCTTTCTGGGCATGATTCTGAAGTTTTTTATTTGATGGTTATTTGATGATTTGCAGGAAAAGATGATAGGTTACACAAGCTGTTATGGTCTAACTGCTTGTAAGGTAAGGAGATATGAACAATAGGGGGTTCATATTTTTATTTGATAGGCTTTTGAGGCGCAATTGCTGCAGGATACGAACCGTTTAGATAAGGCGGAGCCTTTGATGCGGCGTGCGCTTGCGATATTCGAAAAGAGTTTGGGTGCGGAGCATCCTTCGACTGTAACGGTGCGGGAGAATCTGGAAAGATTCCGAGATAAAGATAATTAAAGTTGTTCGGCGAGGGTGATTGGTGCCAAAGGAAAAACTGATTTCTCGGCTATGTTTCGATCAAGCGTGGATAATCAACGA
>CAYZEH010000274.1:0-3340 GCA_964477135.1 uncultured Pirellulales bacterium
TTTTACCGTTTATCCGCGGGTAAATAACTTAAAAATAATAAGTTACGGATTTATTTGCGGACATTTCTTACCCTTCAAGGGTATCGGCTATGCAAGTCCGAGTTTTTCCGCTTCTTTGTCCAGCCTGTAATGCTTCATCTTTTTATATAAAGTTGTTCTGTTGATCTGCAAAGCATCCGCGGTTACCTGTCTGTTCCATTGGTTTGCTTCCAACGCCATTCTGACGATCTGTTTTTCAGGCCCAGCCAGTGCGTCTTTAAGGCTTGTCAGTTTATAAGTATTAGTGATAGTTTGGGGCTCAATAACAGAGACTGGTAAATCATCAACTGTAATATATTTATCCTTACTCAAAAGCACTGCCCGCTCCATCACATTTTCAAGCTGTCTGACATTACCAGGCCAATCATAACGCTCCATGACCTCAAGGGCTTCACCGATGATGCCGAATTTTTGCTTGTTGTGCTGGTCGCAATATGTCTTCAGAAAATGTTTGGCAAGTAACTGAACATCGCCCGTTCTGTCTTTCAAAGAAGGCATGTTGATTGTCACTACATTGATCCTGTAAAACAGATCTTCTCTGAATCGACCCGCTTCGACTTCTTTGCTGAGGTCACGGTTTGAAGCAAGTATCGTTCTCGTATCAACCGTTATAGTTTCGTTACTGCCAACAGCTTCGAATTGTTTTTCCTGCATTACCCGCAAAAGCTTAACCTGCAAAGCCGGCGATGCATTTGCGACCTCATCGAGAAAAATAGTTCCATTATTGGCAGCCAGAAATTTTCCCTGCTTGTTGTTGATCGCACCGGTGAATGAACCTCTGGTATGACCAAACAATTCGCTTTCCAGCAACGTCTCTGGTAAAGCGCCACAGCTGACTTCAACAAATGGTTTGTTACGTCGACTTGAACGGTAGTGGATTGCACGGGCAAGCATACTTTTACCTGTCCCCGAAGGGCCTGACATCAGTATTGTCGTTTTACTGTCTGCCACAGCCTCTATCAAATCAAATATCCGTGCCATTTTGTAGTCGTGGCTGATTATGTTTTCAAGGCTGAATTTCTTTTCCAGCTGAAGTCGAAGGTTTTCATTTTCGCTTATCAATCTTTGCTGTTTGATCGCACGTTCGACAGCCATTCGCAATTCATCATCGACTATAGGCTTAGTAAGGTAATCATAAGCACCTTGTTTGATTGCCTTAACCGCATGTTCAATTGAACCATGACCTGTAATTATGATGACGACAGTTTGACGATGTTCTTTTTTGATTTTTTCCAGCAGGTCAAATCCGTTTCCGTCGGGCAGATTGACTTCTGTAATAACCAGAGCGTAGGACTGTTTTTGTAATTGATTGACCGCCTTTGCAATACTCTGACAGCCTTGAGCTTCAAAACCATCTTCGTTCAGAAATTCACAAAGTGAATCCAGTATGATTTTGTCGTCATCAACAACAAGTATATTTCTCTTTCTCATTTGCCGCCTGTCTGGTTAAACACTTGTTGAAAACATGAATTTGATACTTCGATCATATCTCAATAATAATGTTTATTCTCAAAAAGTCAACATCCAATGTTGAAAAATATCAACATAACTTTGTATTTGTCGGCCATGTAAAGCACCTAATTTAACAAAAAAACGCATTGTCAATGCTAAAATAGCAGATATAAAAAACCCTCATGTTGATTAAATACAACGCAAGGGTTTGGTAAAACTGTTTAATATTCTCAAACTGACCGAAAAACTTGGGTATTTGTTTTAACTTTCTGTGAATTAAGAAATTATGACGAAAGAAAGATAACATAAAACCAGCGTCAGCTGTAGGCTGAACCCACAATTTTGCATTTTAATATTTGATTTTTAATGTCCTAAAGCCTATTCAGACCAGATTCCCTCAAAAACTTCAGTAGCAGGCCCCGTCATATATACACAATTATCCTGCTGACACCAGTTAAGTTCCAAATCTCCGCCCGGCAAATGGGCAGTTGTTACGCGCTGAGCTCTGCCGGTCAGAACCGCTGCAACCGCACAAGCGCAGGCACCCGTCCCGCAAGCTAAGGTTATTCCGCTGCCTCTTTCCCATGTTCGCATTGTAAATTCGTCCGAGCTTTCAACATGGACAAAGTGCACATTGATCCTGTTCGGAAACAGCTTATGGTTTTCTATAACAGGGCCAATTTTTTCCAACTCGATCTCACTAACGTCATCGCAAAAAAATACCGCGTGCGGATTCCCCATCGAAACACACGTCATCATCAGGCTTTGCCCATCGACCTCTATCAACTCATCTACGATCTGCTCTGTATCGATACTGACCGGCACTTCCGCGGGTTTAATCACAGGCTGCCCCATATTCACGCAGACCTTCTCGACGTTGTCGTTTTTATCTGTTACCAATCCGACTATCAATATCCCGTTGCCGGTTTCAATATTAAGCGAATGTTCGCAAGGCTGCTGACCTGGAATCGCCAGCGATCCGCCGGCCTCACACAACTTATGCTCATAAGTGTACTTAGCTACGCATCTTAAACCGTTGCCGCACATCTCTGCTTCCGACCCATCAGCATTAAATATCCTCATCCGAACATCAGCGATTTGAGATGGACAGATTAAAATAATACCATCGCCGCCGATTCCGAAATGCCTGTCACTCATTACCTGCGATAAACTTGCTGGGTCTTCAACATTCTCTTCAAAGCAATTGATATAAACATAATCATTGCCCAAGCCGTGCATCTTTGTAAATTTCATTTGCCTGCCCTTTTTTAAAAACAGAAGATGATTCTACAAAAAAAGCAGAAATAATCAAGCATTACTTAATTTCCCCTCAAAACCAAATCCCCGCCGATTACCATCAGGATTACCTGTGTATTCCCTCGTTCCGAGCCCCGAACGTAAGTGAGTGGGTCCAATCCCAAAACGTCAGTGAGTGGGCACAACCCCAAAACGCAAAACACCATCTGTTTAGCACCGCACCCGTCGCTTAGCACCTCATTTCATTTTCTTTTATCTTTTTTTTGCTTCTTTGCGGAATTTATTGCTAATCTCCCAAAACATGCACAATTACTCTAAAATCCCCAGCCGACAAAAAAATTCACCCGAGTTTCAACCAAAAAAACAAAAAATCCTCGCTATTAACCCAAAAAACCACAAAACCCCCAATTACCCACCTTTATTTTTGCTCAAAAAGGGTTAAATCGCCGTCATTTTTCGGAAAAAAAGCAAAAAAAAGGGAAAAAACCGGAAAAAAGGCAAATTTTTGAAAACCGATTTCCGCAAATAGCCTTCAAATCTATAAAATCACCCCGATTTTGCCTCACAAATCTTTCCAAATCTATAAAATTTG
>CAYZEH010000275.1:0-3334 GCA_964477135.1 uncultured Pirellulales bacterium
CCGTATGGAATCCGTTTAACTGCGGCAATATCAGTATAGACAGGATAGCAATGGACATAACCGACTCGTTTAAGAGTTACGTTACCGGATGGGGACACCGGCTTGAGCATATCTTAAGACAGACCATACTGGGAGTACTCCAC
Organism: uncultured Pirellulales bacterium; assembly: GCA_964477135.1. Taxonomy (GTDB): domain Bacteria; phylum Planctomycetota; class Phycisphaerae; order Sedimentisphaerales; family Anaerobacaceae; genus JAGLTN01. Next base: position 144 of record CAYZEH010000275.1, read on the forward strand.
CTGCCCGGTGGAAGCTTCTTTGATGTATCCAATGTATTAAGAAGGGGCAGCGCTGAAAGCGATCAGCTCAAAGAGCAGATTTTAAGCTGTGCCAAAAATCCTTCGGTAAAAAATTTCTGGAACTATGACTTTAAGAATTACAGCAGTAGTGATATCCAGCCTGTACATCACAAGTTAAGTGCCTTTATGACAACATTTACAGTCCAGCTTATGCTCTCCCAGAAGCAATCCTCGTTTTACTTAAATGACATTATGAAAACCGGCAAGATACTGCTTATAGACCTTTCAAAAATCGGTACGGAAATAAAGAAGGTACTGGGCTGTCTTATGCTATCGCTTCTTAATTCGACAGCTATGAACCGTGACTATATAAAAAACTACGATTCACTGCTTCCCTTTCATATCCACTGCGATGAGGCGCATATGTTCGTTACAGATGCACTTGAAGATATAATAGCGCAGGTAAGGAAGGCAAAGGTATCGATGACACTGGCCCATCAGTATATGGACCAGTTCGAAAGAACAAAAGTCGGCGCCCTTACCGGTATGGGTTCGAGAATAGTCTTTGGTGTAAATGACAGCGATGCTAACCTGCTTAAAAAGGCGATGCTCGGAAAAGTGGAAGTAAATGACCTTGTCGGCCTTGATCGCGCCCAGGCCATCGCCAGGATAAACAATAAAATAGTGCGGTTTAAGACGAAATCGTTCAAAATACCTCCTGATAACAGCAGAGATGCTATTCTCGAAAATTCGCGCAGAAACTATTATATACCAATAAAAGAGGCCAAAAGAGACGTCTTTTCAAGAAAAGGCTACGAAAAACCACCAAAAACTTTTAATCTGTCAGATACAAAACTTCCACCTCATGAAGAATTCTGATTTACAATACAAAGAAGCAGCCCTGACGCTGGAAAAAATAATTTTTCTCATCAGCCCTGAATATATCGAGGAAAAAATAACAGCTCCTCTGGATCACAGAGTCGCTCAATTCCACAAAAGAGAGGATCTTGAATATTCCCACCAGAACTTTCACAAAACAATAGCCGAATTTATACAGATCGTTTCAGAAAAAACCGCCCTTTACGGCTGCAAATTTACACTCGAAGCGGCACACAGTGAAGCGGTTTTTCTGTTGAACCATTTCTACATCGGTCTTCATGATACCGGTATGGATGGTGCTATAAATGATGCGTTGAATCGTTACCGTGAGCCAATGGCGCTAGTCCTGCGCAATCTCAACATGTCGCTTAAAAGCTATATGCAGAAAAAACATTTCGACAGGGTCAAATACCGTTACATCGATTCTGCCGGCTGGCAGATGCGATGCATTATGACAAAAATACTTTTAGCCAGATTCGACATCCATCTTACAGAGTCGATGGCCAAATGGCCAACCGAAAAGCTCTCAGATCATCTTTTTGAACTTATTCAGGATGCGGTAAGGATTTAAAAATACATCTTTAAAATTTCCTGCCGCCTTTCTCTGAAATTCCCCACCTGACTTCTCCGCCTAATACGCAGAATGGTTAATTTTTGCAGATTAGTTCAGGGAGCAGTCTGAATGCACCCCTTCATACCAAAGATCGAGATGCTTATAGCCGCACAGCTCCAGGAGCATAAATACTGCACTGTCAAAAGACATGAGCTGGTAGTTTGCAAAAATAAAGTTCTCTTAAAACACAAAAAGCAGATTACCGCAGAAGACAAAATTATAGCATCGCTTCGTCCAATACATATCAAAGAAGGTCTTACATCCAAAGAGTGGGACTGGTTCTCTGAGGATATTCTCAGGACAGTACTTGCCTGCCCTGGTTCGAATAGAGGAACAAAGTTTGTTTTAGAATAAATACACGAAGCTGAAATCCGCTCATTATCCCTGTCGCTGTATTTGCGAAGACAGAAAAAAGAATTTTCGAAAGATAAAAATGAATGCAAACAATTTAACATCTCAGGAAAAAATAGAACTGTTTGCCAATTTATTCACCGGCCTAAAGAATGTCTACGGTACTTACGACAGCCAAACCGGCAAGGTCAGACAGGCCAAAGAGGCAGTTACCGAAAAGGTCATAGCTGACCATCTGATAGGAAAACAATCATACGGTGTGTACTTACTGATAAATAATAGAACAAAAGCTATCGCAGTTGACTTTGACACACACGAACTTCAAATACCCGCCCAATTCATTAAAACCGCACAAGAATATGATCTCCCCGCATATATAGAACGAAGCAAATCAAAAGGTTATCACAGCTGGATATTCTTTGAAGAAAACGGTGTCCAAGCTGTAAATGCCCGGCTTATCGTCAACCACATCTTAGCTAAAATAGGCCGACCAAATACCGAAGTATTTCCCAAACGTGATTCTCTCGACAATAAAGTTTCATACGGCAACTTTATCAACACCCCTCTTTTCGGCGCTTCGGTTAAAAACGGCCGTACTGTATTTGTTGATCCGGGGAAAAACTACAAACCATACCTAAACCAGTGGGACTTTTTAGCGAGTATTGAAAAAGTTAATGAAGACAAGCTCGACTCAATCATCGCAGATTTAAATCTTATGCCAACTGCTAAAACTACACCAGCCCAATCAATAGATAGTGACAATAGAACATATTCCAGCTTACCTCATTGCACTCGCAAAATATTAGCCGAAGGTGTTAACTCTTTCCAACGCCTTACGTGTTTTCGTCTTGCTATCAGCTTAAATAGAGCGGGACTTCCATTTGATATTACTGTAGCGGCATTAAAAGCCTGGGCACCGAAAAACAAACCGCAGGACGGTAAAAGAATTATAACCGGAACAGAGATAATCTCTCAAGCCAGGTCGGCATACAAAAACGATTATCGCAGCTACGGCTGCGAATCTCCTGCCATCGCACCGTACTGTGACCATAACTGTCCCATTTATCAAAAAACCAATTTTCACTACGGAGGAAATTCCAATGAGTAACTCAAAACCACAAAAAACAAATTCTAAGCCGGATTTTCAGGCACAACTGTTACAGAAGCGTTATTTGCTCAAGGATAAAAACGGCAAAGTAATCGAAACGCCTGACCAGATGTTCCGGCGTGTGGCCGATGCAATAGCAAAGGCCGAAGGCCTCTACGGTGCCAATGCAGATGCTATCCAATCGCAGTCCGGTAAATTTTACGATTTTTTATCCAATGGATATTTCCTGCCAAACAGCCC
>CAYZEH010000276.1:0-3334 GCA_964477135.1 uncultured Pirellulales bacterium
GAGGTATCGTTAAAAAAATAAGCTCGACAGGAAGAAAGGAATAATAAATAATGAAAAAAGTTATTCTAACCTGTATCTTGGCAATTGCTGTTATAGCCACCCCAGCAATAGCAAAATATTCCGGCGGAACAGGTGAGCCTAACACCCCCTACCAGATCGCAGACACAAACGACCTGCTAACCCTGTCCCAAACCACAGAGGACCACAACAAATACATCATCCTCATCGCAGACATAAACCTCGCAGATAGCAACTTCACAGGCTCACTAATACCCAGCTTCAAAGGCAACTTCAACGGCAACAACTATACAATTTCAAACATTTTTATCAACGCCAGTTTTGGTGAAAATACACTGGGCTTCTTTGGTTATATCAACAATGCAGTTATCGAAAATCTTACCCTTGATAACATCAATGCAAATTCTAATTCATTTGATTACTTAGGCGGCATAGGTGACACAAGCTATAATTCTATTATCAATAATTGCACAGTAAAAGGCTCAATAACTACCCAGAGCTTCTATGCCGGAGGCTTAATTGGACAAAACACCGGCAGCGGTCAAATAAACAATTGCAGCTTCCAAGGTTCAGTTACCAATAGCAACTATGCGGCCGGTGGATTAGTTGGAATAAACAGACCTGACTCAAGCATTACAAACAGCTACTCTAACTGTTATGTACAAAGTTACCAAAGGACTGGCTGTTTTGTCGGCTCCAACTATGGTTATATTTCAAATTGTTTCGCAACCGGTGATGTAAACACAGTACCTGACTCGGTAAATGCAGGCGGTTTCGCTGCCCAAAATTGTGGCGAAATTTTAAATTCAGCATGCATTGTTGACATCAATTGCCCGGATGGAATAGACGTAGCAGGAGGCTTTGTTGGTATTAATTACTCTAACTTTGACTTCTCTAATTACTGGCCAGGCATTATTAAAAATTGCTATTGCCAAAGTAATATAATTGCAAACAATGCCCTGCAGGTTGGGAGTTTCGCAGGCAACAGCGGAGGCGACAGAACCGATCCGACGGACCCAAACCAGGCAACAGGAAACTGCGTTATTGAAAACTGCTATTCAGCTACCAGCATAACTTTAGACAATTACACAATCGACGTTGGCGGCTTCGCAGGTGCAAACTTCGACAGCCAGATTTCAAATTGCTTCTGGAACCAGCAAATCGTCCCTGCCCAGATCAACCAGTCAATAGCCTTTGACGTGAACAGCACCACAGAAAACCTGCTCCCCTTAGACACCGTCCAAATGAAAGCCCAATCAAGCTATACAAACTGGGATTTCATAAACATATGGAACATAGGCGAAAACCAGACATATCCTTTTTTACGTCCATATAAAGCTGGCGATCTGAATCACGATGGAATTGTAAACAATACAGACTTCGCAATCTTAGCTGACGACTGGCTGAAATAGTAAAAAAGCAATCTTTACAAAGCTAAGATTTTTCGCTAACTTATTTGTGATTATTAATTTTATTATAGGCCACAAATGAATCGCAGAGAATTTTTAACTCTTATCGGCACAGGAGCAGTTTCGTTTTCTTTTGGTAATTTCTGCAAAGCACAAACCAGCAAAAAAAAGCCTAACATCTTATTAATAATGGCAGACGATATGGGTTTTTCTGATATCGGCTGTTACGGCAGCGAAATTGCAACTCCAAACCTCGATAACTTAGCAAATAAAGGCCTGCGTTTTAATCAGTTTTATAACTCTGCCCGATGCTGCCCCACCCGCGCGAGCATTCTCACTGGTTTATATCAGCACCAGGCAGGAATCGGCGGAATGGTTCACTGGAGAGGCTCTGAAAAAGGCCCATACCAGGGATATCTAAACGACAAATGCATAACAATTGCAGAAGCCCTCAAACCAGCAGGTTATAAAACTTACATGTCCGGCAAATGGCACGTTGGCGAATTCGCTGAAGTCTGGCCAAAAAAACGAGGTTTTGACAAATACTATGGCCTGATCGGCGGAGCGATGAATTACTTCGACATTACCAAAGGCAGAACAAAGGACCTCAGCAGAATTTTCGTTGAAGACGATACCCGAATAACACCAGTTGAAAAAGATTTTTACGCTACCGATACTTTCACCGACAAAGCAATAAATATGCTCAATGAGCACAACAGCGATAATCCTTTCTTTTTATACTTAGCGTACAACGCCCCGCATTGGCCTTTGCATGCATGGGAAAAAGACATTGCAAAATATCAAGGCCGATACATGGCCGGCTGGGACAAGCTCCGCAAAGCAAGATATGAAAAACAACTAAAGCTCGGAATAATCGATTCCACATGGAAACTCTCCGAACCAGATACCAAAGTTGCCAAATGGGATGACCTCAGCGAAGCAAAGAAAAAAGAGATGGACAGGAAAATGGCTGTCTACGCCGCCCAGATTGACAGCATGGATCAAAACATCGGACGAGTCATCAAAACACTCAAAGCCAAAGGCCAATTCGAAAACACACTCATAATATTCTTATCAGACAACGGCTCATGCCATGAAGGGGGAACATTAGGCGTAAATTACCGCAGAGACCTGATCGGGAAAATAGGCACTGCAAATTCATACCAAAGCTACGGCAGAAGCTGGGCAAATGTCTCTAACACCCCACTACGGCTTTACAAACACTGGGCACATCAGGGCAGCATTTCAACTCCGCTGATAGCTCATTGGCCCGGAAAAATAGCTGACAAAGGCCACATAAGAACCCAGGTTGGTCACATCATCGACATCATGCCAACCATATTAGACGCTGCTGGCGCTGAATATCCCAAAGAATACAAAAACCAAAAACTAACTCCCTTACAAGGCATGTCACTCATCCCGACTTTCAAGAACAATACAAACAAAGACCGCCTGCTATACTGGGAACACGAATACAACTGTGCAATAAGACAAGGCAACTGGAAATTAGTTTTAAATGCTGAAAGTAATAACAGCTGGGAGCTCTACAACATCAAAAACGACCACAGCGAAACCAACAACCTTATTAATAAAGAACCAAAAATCGCAAAAAAACTAAAAGAAAAATGGTTCAAATGGGCAAACCAATCCGGCATCAGGTTTAAAATAAAGTAACATTTTTTGTTTATGGAAAGGTCAAGGAGTAGTCACAATGCAAAATAACAGGCAAAGTCGCAGAGAATTTTTGAAGAATATGGGTATCGGTTTAGCAGCAGTGATGGTACCTGGTTGTGCATCTCTTGCGGGTAAGGCCTTTAAGAAGCCCAATTTTGTTATAATCTTTACTGACGATCAGGGATATCAGGATGTCGGTTGTTTCGGCTCGCCTTTAATAAAAACCCCTAACC
>CAYZEH010000277.1:0-3333 GCA_964477135.1 uncultured Pirellulales bacterium
TAAACTATCGAAGCAGATCGAGGGAAAACTGTGGAGGAAGGTTAAAAAGAAAGATGTAGGTAAAATCATGGAGTATAATAGTTCTGATATAATTCCTAACAAATCTTATCAGAAGTTCAGTGGTCAAACCTATCTTCTTATAAATGGAAATACTTTTTCTACAGCTCTCGATCTGGCAGTGGTTTTGCAGTATTATCATTTGGCGACACTGGTAGGTGATGAGACAAAGGATACGCCGAGCGGTTATGGAGAGGTGATTATGTTGGAATCGCCTGAGACAAAAATGAAGCTGGCGGTTTCAGTTAAATATTTTGAGGCATTGGGGGATAAAAAAGATGGACGGGGTGTGGTACCTGATTATGAGATCAGGCAAAGGGGCAAAGATACCGCAAAAGGGGTTGATACGGTACTGCAATTTACGTTTGATCTGATAAAAAAGTCGCCTTACCAAATCCAATAAACCGATTATATCTCTCGATTTGACAGACCTGGCTTCATAGAAAAAATGAGAAGGGGATTTTTTTTAATATTTCCTTTTAAAAGCATCAAACAATAAACGTTTAGCTTCGCTTTGGGCTGTGAGAGGCTATTGTACAATATTTGCGGTTGCCAGGGCAAGTGACAGCGGTTATACTCTCGCGAAAATAGGCGCAGAAGGAGCTGTGCTTTATAAAAGATAACTTTTGTTTATGTGAAAGAGCGATTATGAAAAGAGCAGTTGTTGCGGTTTTATTTGTATTGGCTGTATTGGCTTTGACGGGTTGTAGTGAAAATTTAAAGACAGCTAAGCCAATTACCCCCGAAAAGGCGGGGTATGTTCTGACTTTTTCCGATGAATTTGACGGCGACAAGCTCGATGAGACGAAATGGGCGATGGGCTATCCGGGGTGGACGGCTCCTGATTCGGCGCCAATGGCTTATGTTCATGACGCTAATCAATGCGAGCTTAAAGACGGTATAAATTATATGAAGGACGAGAAGCGAAAATGTAAAAACGCTATCGGCGTTGAAAAGGAATATGCCTCCGCTTTGATACAAACGGCTGATAGCTTTATGCAATGTTTCGGCTGGTTCGAGATACGCTGCAAAATGCCCAAATTCCTCGGCGCGTTTCCAGCGTTCTGGCTTTTCCCGAAAGGCGGCATTGAGCCTCCTTCAGGTGAGATAGACGTCTTCGAACACCTTAGCAGGTGGGGCGAATATACGAGCTGGAATATGCACTGGGGCGATTATGCGGATAAGCACCGCGAAATACATGCACAGATGTACCTTGTGCCCGGCATCAATGAAGAATATCATACCTATGCTTTGGACTGGGAGCCGGGTAAGGTTACTTTCTACGCTGACGGGCAGGCGTATTATGTTTTCCAGGGCAAAGAAGTGCCCTCAGTGCCGATGTATATGTTAATCAATGGCGGTATCGAAGGTTGGGGCTGGAAGATAGACGAAGACTCAGCATTTCCCGATGCTTTGTGCGTTGACTATGTCAGAGTATATCAGCGAAAAGAATAAACTGAAATTACGAGTCGTTCCATTGCTCATATAAAGGTTGATAATAAAAACATGAAAGCTGTTATTGCTGTTATCGCAGGGCCGTTGTTCTTACTCGCGATCTCCGCACATTTTTATATAAAGCTGGCCATGCGCAAGCAATACGACAGCGACCTGGATGACTACTACTATGAAGTAGAAGATCATCATCCCGCCATTGCCAAATACGAAAAATGGTCAAAGATAACTTTCTCCACCGCCGTCATTGCTGCACTTTTGATGTTCCTTATGATCGTTATTTAGAGCTCAGCACGCACATTCCCACCTGCTTTTAAAACAGCCTCTTCAGCCAATCTGATATTCACCTTATCAGCATCCCTTTTCAACCAAACTCTCACCTGTACATATCAAGCATCGGATCCCACACAGGCAGTTCCACAACAGGCTTTTCATATATCTTTAAAACTTCCGCGGGCACAAATTCCTTCTTCGCGATAATATTATAAATATGCATATCAAACCATTTATCGTAAAGCGTCCAGTACCCCTCGCTGCCCCGCTCATCTCCCCAGCTGTTTTCAACTTTCCATTTCATCGGCCTGCCATCGACAACATCAACGCCCGTAAACACCATACCATGTCCCCTGACACTATTACGATACGCCGCCCTGTCAGCCTTTGACATTGTCAGATCAACCTTATAAATCGATTCATAGTCAAAAAGATCGTCAGCCATAATACCGAACTTACTATCCTGATCGTACCCGACATCAGCGGCAAACAGCACCGGCACATTAGCATCGATAGACGCCATAGCTATTCTTTTTATCGTATCAATTTCCACATTTGCAAAATCAATATCATGGCCGTCATAAATATTTCTCGAAAGCTTTATCGTATAATGTCCGCCGTATTCATGCAGCGTATCATTAAAAATATTGACATACTCATCCAGGTCAAGCCCGACAAATTCATCATAAAAACTCGCAGGCGTATAAGTCTTCAACTCACTAAGCTTATCGTTAGGATCAGCGAACCGCCATTGAAACTCGGAGACTGGCTCACCAAGATTAAGCACCAGCATACGATAAGTTTCCGCCAGCATTTTTTCCTTAGCTTTGCGAAGATATTTTACTTTTTTGCCCTTCTCATGCATCTTGCGAAGCTTAGCGGCATCAGCGCGAAGCTTATGGCTGATAGTCTTATTCATCAAACCACTATTACTCGAAGACTGAGTTTCCGGCATAACATCCTTAGGCACAACACCATACTTTTTAATAAGATCCCGCGCATTCTCCCAGTACCCGCCGTCCGGTATCGGCATATTCAAAAATATCATCAACTCCCTGTCCATAAGCCCGCGTCCGCGAAATTCGATTATCCTCTCAAGAAAAGTATTCGCCTTTTCCATCTTATCCCAGAACGCCAGATAATTCTGCGAAAACTCAAAATCCTTCATATCATTTTTCTTAATAACGAAAGGCCTGAGCGTATTCAAACTCGCAAAAAGCCAGCACCTGCCCGAATGCTTCTGATTAGTCACTGAACCAATCTTGTCGATCTCCTTGCTGAACTTCTCATTATGCTGCCACAAAAGCTTACGATTCAAAGCCAACTCTTTAATATCATTATTAGTCAATGCGTTATACATCGCCTTAGTTTGGGTATCCATCTCGAAAGATGACTGTATCTGCTTAGTTACCTTATCTGTTAATCCCCCTTCGCCAGCCAATAATACCGACACCAATAATAACTGAACCAAAATGACAGCCTTGAAACATTTCATAGCAACCCCTTATAAACAAAAGAATATCTTTAACTATTTAGGAAGTGAGAATATAT
>CAYZEH010000278.1:0-3323 GCA_964477135.1 uncultured Pirellulales bacterium
TGACATGTCAAGCCAAAATAGTTAGCACAGTGATTCATTCACGGGGTTTTTACCCCTCACAAAACAACCTTACGCAACAAACCCATAAAAAAACCTCCACTCTCTAAACAATAACTGCATCACAAACAACTTGCCTTCACATACTTTTCCTGCAATTAAACAATCGTCGCACAGATTCTATTGTATAACTTCTCTCGTAAATCTTCCGGCGAATCATAGCTAATATGATTATATTGTCGTGTATCGAAATGCAGCTTATCAATGTCGCTTGAAGCAACAGCAAAAATCACAGGCTTACCCTGCCCCATAGCATAACCAGCTTCAAAATACACTCCGCCTCTTTGCCCTGTAAAATCAGATATAAGAAACTTGCTGCGTTTAATCTCTGCAATGATTTCGTCACATATCTTTCCATTAAAATCTTTACTATTTATTTTTACTGGACTATAGCCAGCTTTCTCAACTGCTTTTTTAATACCATCTTCATAATAATCATCCATTGATTCATCAAACCACATAGCAACAAATGCTTGTTTGCTATCGATAGCAGAGTTTTTAAGATTATCAATTATCTCCCAACTTCTAGATGTCAATCTTAATGCTATTCCTTCAGAGGTAAATTGACAATTACTTAATAAATTTTGTGATGATAATTCATCAATCAAAGCACTAGACTCTTGTTCCTCAGAAAATAAAAATAAGTTATCTTTTTTGCCATGACCGATTTTTAATGTTATTTCTGCAAAAGGCCGAGAAATTAATCTGCTTAAATTAAGCAATGTTCTATTAAGAAACTCACTGGCTTTTTGCGGAAACTCATCCAAAATGTCAGCGACAGAAATCCGAGGATAGCCCAAAACCTTATTCTTCTTATCTGTCTTGTTATCAAATGCTATCCCCCCCAGTCCTTTTAGTCGCCTTTCATTCAATACACAGGCTATTTTAAATTTATTATCTGATTGGTTTGATAAACTTTCAGAATCTTGTGTGTCTAGTAAATATTCACCACAGTAGCTACAGCAATATTTCTTTGAATAAGATAGCTGAGGCTGATTATTTACTTCACATCCACTACCACAGAAAAAACAACTGTTGTCGGTATCCATTTTATGTCTCCTTGTATCTAAGCTTTATAACGTGAACAACTCATTTGCCACACGCATCTAAATCCCTAAAAAACTCCCGCTTAAATAAAAACCGAGTAGTAATTCCGATGAGACACGAAGAGCCGCGTAAGCGAATGGGTCACCCATTGAACTCGTCGGAGTCGGAATCACTAAGGCCAAATACAAAACAAAAAACCTTTTATAACATAAACCCTGCTTGCGGAACATAAACGCAAACCCTATATAAAACGAATAACAGGATAAGCGAAAAGGCCGTGAGCAATAAATATAACCGCCACTGCTTAGACAACATTTGTAACATTTAGATAGTACCTTCCAAAAAAATTACTAAATAATCATAAACCCAACGTGGTTTATGGCCAACTAAACCTCTTACCTCTAAAAAAAAAAGCTTACTCAATAGACATACACCAGTAAACACAACACCCAGACCAAAACAAGCCCCAGAAAAGCAATATAAAAAACAAGGACTTCCGCCCTATTGGCCTCTCAAAAGGATCCCTGTAATCGTTTATAGATTTTTTCTTAGTTCTGCTAAAAAGCGAAATAGAAAACATCCCTAGTGCAACACCAGCAACAAGAGAGCCTCCAAATTCGTGCTGTTCAAAGTTTAAACTGGATATGAATAAAAAAAGTAACCCATTAATAAAACCAGCTATCCTGTTCGCAAGTGGAAAAATTGGCAGATGCAAATCACAAAAACCATACTTCCTATTAGCATAAATGATTAACCATATAACAGAAAAACCCAACGCCCCGCCAGAGAATATCAAGGCCAAATAGTCAGAGATAAACATATTTAAAGAAAGTACACTAAGCATGCAAATTGGCACAAAAACTAAAGCTGATATAATTCTTTGCACCACCAGGTTTGTTTTTTTTTCTTTTTCCATTTCTCTCCTTACAAACAACAATTCCTCAAAAGATGTAAATCTAAAAACATCATACCCCCCAATACAGTAAAATACAAAGCAAAAATAAACTAAAAACAGCCATCCCGACAAAGTCGGGGTTCCGCAATCTTGCACTTATGTACATTATTATTCCTATTTATTTTTTATGTTAAGGTATTGGGAATGTAAAAACGCACGCCATGTAGAACCATATTAGTGCCAAAACAAATGCAATCACTGAAATAATTACAATGATCCCTCTTAACAATATGTTCTCACCCTTCAACCATATTGCTCCTATTGAAGCTACACCTGCAAAAATAAATACAAGAACCCAACCCCAATCAAAAAAGATAATCTCATCTAACCAGTTATGCAGTAACCCTTTTTCTTTTCTTATGTCAAAATGCAAATAAATTAATATATCAAGCAAAATTGCAACAACAGACAAAGTTGTAAGCAGTATTATTCTTCTATTTTCAACACGCATTCAAAAAATCCTTTTTGCCCAGTCCCTAAAATCAGTTAAACTAAAAACAGCTATCCCGACAAATTCAGGTTTCCGTAATTTTGCACTTATGTACATTATCATTCCTATCTATTTTTTGTATTAAGTTGGTAATTCAAAAAAGCACGCCAGGAAGAACCATGGTAATGCACAAACTAAAGCAGCCCCTGACATAATTATGAAAATTACTCTCAATACTATACTTTCTAATTTCCAACATATTGCCACTAAAAAAGCCATACCACCAAAAATAAATACAAGAAGCCAACCCCACTGAAAAAGACCAATCTTCTCTAACCAATAAAAAAAACAGCAACCTGATTCTTTACTTAATTTAAAATCAAAGTAAAACAATACTGCAAATTCCAAATAAATTAATATATCAATTAAAATCGCAACAACAGATAAAGTTGTAAGCAGTATTATTCTTCTATTTTCAACACGCATTCAAAAACTCCTTTTTGCCCAGTCCCTAAAACCAATCCCGCTAAAAATTGCTTTTATGGCATAAAACCTGCTTGTGGGACATAAAAGCAAACCCTATATAAAACGAATAACAGGATAAGCGAAAAGGCCGTGAGCAATAAATATAACCGCCACTGCTTAGATAAAATTTGTAACATCTCGATAATACCTCCTAAAAATTTCCAAATATAGGCCTGTCTTCCAAAACTTCCCAACTAAACCTCTTGCCTCTAAATTGCCAACTTCCTCAAAAGATGTAAATCTGAGAAAGATTGTATTCCCTAATCAAAGTAAACACAACAAAAAATAACAACTTCCCCCCAAAACCAA
>CAYZEH010000279.1:0-3295 GCA_964477135.1 uncultured Pirellulales bacterium
ATTTTTAAGTTATTTACCCGCGGATAAACGGACAAATTCAATTGGGATCAGTATAATATCTAAATTGAATAGTAAATCTTAATTTTCCCCAGGCTGAGGTGAATATCGTTCATGTCAGCCTGTTTTTTTTTGATAATATGCCCAAAAACACAAAATAAACAATAAAACACCTCGTTTTTTAAAGAAAAACCACATCAAAGGCCGATAATAATTGAAACTTTGTTGTCGCAATTAAGGTATTCAAATGGAAACTAAAGAAAAAGCTACTACTATTGCAGATATGAAAACCGTTCCGTTCCGGATGAAAAAAACACTGATCACAATCGACCGTTACGCACAAAGAGAATTGCTTTCAAGGGGTATTGTTGAGCAATGTGCAAAGATAGGGTTATTACAAATACGAAAATGCAAAGGGGAAGTTTTCGTGGTCGATACCCCGTTTGAGGCTTTTGGTTCAAGAGATGAAGTTCTGGCGGACGTTAACAGCCAAATCGAACAGCAAAGACAGGTTTCCGCACCAAAAAAGCAACCACCGAGACAAAAACCTGTAAATATTACAAAACCGGCTGTGCAAGCTATACCTGTTCAATCAGCTAAACCTGTTCAATCAGCTAAACCTGCGGCGACAGTCATGAAAAAAACAACACCGACAGTTAAACCACAAACTAAAACACCTCAGTCTTACAAAAGTATCGTAGACAATATAGCTGAAAAGCAATTGCAAAAAGATGCCGCAAAGCCGAAGAAAACATTAGGTATTGAAGATGATGAGCCTATCGAGATCGATGAGATAATTAATACTGAAATACTTTCCGGCAAAAAACCTGAAGTGAAACCGGAAGATTTCGGGCTTGATATCAGTGAGATCGATGAACTCATAAATGAAAAAGATTTACTTCTTGATTACCAGCAATCTTATTACCAAAAGAGTCGTGCTATTGCCCAGCCTCAGAAAAACTGGACTACAGCGGCAATTATTTCCGCATTGTGCCTGAGCTTTTCGCTGATGTGCTGTTTCTGGCTTTACCTTGACAGCCAGATGCAGAGAGAAAAGATCAGTAGTCTGAGAATGGATAATGTAAAACTGCAAAAAAACGTCGGCACTGCTAACATGCAGACTGCCGGTATAAGAGAGGAATTTGCCGGTTCCAACAGGAAAATATCTGAACTCAATGATCAGATAAATAATTTAAAAATGGAGCTTACCAATACGAAAAAGCAGCTCGAATTAACAACCGAGCAGCTTCAGCAGGCAACACAAAAGACCCAATAGTCACCACCTAAAACCATACAAGTAACTAAAAAAACCGTGCTAAGCAGGGCTTAAAACGGCGATTTAGCTGACACAATCGTTACAAATCTGGGTTTTCAGGGCAAAAAAATCATGGGGAAAGAGCGCAAAAAAACATCTTCGGCGTGGGGAGTTGATAGCTTTCCGCTGAGAATACTCCATGGCACCGGACACCGCTGGGCAATTATTTATTCTTCTTTTCCTTCTTCAATCTTCGTTTTTCCTTTGGACTAAGCAGGCTCTTTTTTTGTTGCTGTCTTTTGCCTTTATCTTTTTTTCCACTATCACCCATATCTGTTTTTCCTTTTTCAGACTAAGTATACCCTTCAGGGTAAGAAATTTCCGCGAATAAATCCATAACTTCTTATTTTTGAGTTATTTACCCGCGGATAAACGGTAAAATTCAATTAGGATCAGTATAAGAAACTCCCATTGCTTCTGCAATACTAAATAAAGCTTTCGATATATATTTTTCTTTGCAAATCTTTTTTGTCAGGCGTTGTATTTTTTCTACTTTATGCCTGCTTTTTTTAGAAGTTTCCAACCGACAGGTAAAACAGCGGCAGCGGTAATGACTTTAAATACGCCGGCAGCGATGAAAGGATAAAACCCGACGAGCAACGCAGTTTGCAGGCTTCCCGTAAGCACAGTCAACCAGAACACGCCGAGAGTATAAATTGCTAAAGTTCCAAGTGTCATTGCAGCGGCAGTTTTCAAAACCGACCTGTCCCATCCCATCTCCGCGAGGCGTCCAACTATCATCGCAGCGACTACAAAGCCGACCAGATATCCGCCGGTAGGACCAAATAATACCCAAACGCCGGCTTTTCCCATTGCAAAGAAAGGCAAACCCATAGCACCCTGAGCAATATAAGTCAGTACCGCAAAGCTGCCCCGCTTTGAACCAAGCATAGCAGCGATCATAAGAACCGCAAATGTCTGGGCGGTAACAGGAACAATACTAAAAGGAACGTAAAACGATATTTGCGCACTAAGCGCCAAAAGCCACGATGCCCCGATCACAACAGCAGCATTAACAACAAGTGCTTTTTTCTTTTCGCAGGGAACCAGTAAATCCGCATACGTCGAACTCATCGCCATGAATCCACTCCATTTAAATATTTTTTACATTTACTTTATCAATAACGATAATGTTCCGGCTTAAAAGGCCCATCAACTGAAATACCAAGATAGTCTGCCTGCTTCTGTGTAAGCTTTGTAAGATCTGCACTTAAAGCTTTCAGATGAAGCATTGCAACTTCCTCATCAAGTTTCTTAGGCAGTGTATAAACTTTATTTTCAAGCTCTTCAGCCGCCAGCATTATCTGCGCAAGACACTGATTTGTGAAGCTGCTGCTCATAACAAAACTCGGATGACCAGTGGCACAACCAAGGTTCACCAGTCTGCCTTCTGCGAGCATGATTATCGACCTGCCAGATTTGAGTGTCCACTTATCAACCTGAGGCTTGATGTTTTCTTTGACACAGCCTTTGGTTTCTTCAAGGTAGAACATCTGGATTTCGCTGTCAAAGTGACCAATATTGCAGACGATAGCTTCGTCTTTCATCTGCTCCATGTGCTCACCCCGGATAACATCGCAACAGCCTGTAGTAGTGACAAATATATCACCTGTCGGTGCAGCCTGTTCCATCGTCATTACCTGGTAGCCTTCCATTGTTGCCTGCAAAGCACAGATCGGGTCGATCTCGGTAACAATAACTCTCGCGCCGAGCCCAGCCATCGACTGCACACAACCTTTGCCGACATCGCCATAACCTGCAATAACAACAACTTTACCAGCAATCATAATGTCGGTCGCTCTCTTTATGCCGTCTGCCAGAGATTCACGGCAACCATAAAGATTATCGAATTTCGACTTGGTCACTGAGTCATTGACATTGATCGCAGCAAAAGGAAGTTCCCCAGCCGCTGCCATCTGGTAAAGCCGGTGCACGCCGGTAGTTGTCTCTTCTGAAACACCCTTGATATTTTCAGCAACCTTA
>CAYZEH010000280.1:0-3248 GCA_964477135.1 uncultured Pirellulales bacterium
TTTTTTTTCTGACAACCTTCGACAAATTTTTCTTTTGCTGATGCGATGACTTTAAGCTGTTTTTTACTGATCGCTTTAATCATCGTATATGCTTCACGCAGCGGTATGTCACCGAGTCGGTTTGCAATACGCATGATCTGTTCCTGGTAGATCATGATGCCGTAAGTTTCCCGGAGCACCTCTGTTAATATCGGATGAGGCATTGTCCATTTTTCGCCATGTTTACGCGCGATATAATCCGGGATAAGTGTCATAGGTCCGGGACGATACAGCGCATTTGCAGCGATGAGGTCTTCAAATTTATCAGGCTTCATTTTCATAAGAAGGTCCTGCATACCGCCGGATTCAAACTGAAATACACCCTTTGTTTTGCCCTTGCTAAAAAGCTCGAACACCTTCGGGTCTTCAATATCGATATCGTCGAGTACAATTTTGATACCATGGATTTGCTGGATGAGGTCTCTTGCGCGTGCGAGTACGCTAAGTGTTTTCAGGCCGAGAAAGTCCATTTTTAGCAGACCGGCTTTTTCAACATAAGGGCCTTCGAATTGTGTTATCAAATCATCTGAGCCTGACGCTTTGTAAACTGGTATGTATGTTTCCAAAGGTTCCTGGGCGATAACGACCCCGCAAGCATGTACCGAGCAGTGCCTTGCCAGACCTTCGAGTTTTTTGCAGATATCGATTACTTCTCTTATTTCTGGTTTTGTTTCATATATATTTTTTAATTCAGGTTCTGCTTTGAGGGCTTTTTCGATTGTTATTTTTAACCCATCGGGAATGAGTTTGGCGAGCTTGTCAGCTTCGGGCAGCGGGACATTTTTTACCCGGCAGACATCCCTGATAACTCCTTTGGCTTTCATCGTACCCATAGTTGTTATCTGGGCGACGTAGCCGTATTTTTCTTTTACATGGTCGATGAGTCTCTGGCGGTTTGCCTGGCATATATCGATATCGATATCGGGCATTTCGTCACGGTTCGGGTCCATGAAACGTTCAAAGAGCAAATCGTATTTCAAAGGGTTGATATTACAAAGCCTCAGGCAATAGCCAACGATCGTTCCTACACCCGATCCTCTGGCGCCGACGGGGATATGGTTATCATGTGCCCATTTACATACTTCCCAGTTAATCAGGAAGTAGCTGGAAAAACCTTTGCCTTCAATGACTTCCAGTTCGCGTTTGATTCTTGCGTCCACTTCTTCAGATATTTTGCCGTACAGTTTTTTGGCGTTCTCATAGCATAGTTTCGTCAGAAATTTTTCAGCCGTCGAACCGTCATCCGGGACGAATACCGGTGCATGACGCGTTTTGGTATCTATTTTGACGTTACAGCGTTTTGCGATTTCCAGTGTGTTATCGCAAGCTTGCGGCACGTCGGTAAAAGCTTCTCTCATTTCCTGCGAACTTTTTACATACAGATCCCTGGGGTATATCATTCTGTCCGGGTCGTTTGCCAGCTTGCCTGTGCCGATACAGCACAGACAGTTATGGGCATCGTAATCATCAGCATCGAGAAAGTGGGCATCGTTGGTCGCTACCAGCGGGATAGACATTTTGTTAGCAAGGTCTATGAGAGCTGGTCGTGCGTTGGTGTCGTCGTTTTCGTGGTTTTGTATTTCGATATAATACCTGTCGCCGAAGATGTTTAGATAACTTTGGGCTGCTTCTTTTGCGCCTTTTTCGTCGCCTTTTATCAATAGCCTGGCAATTTCACCGCTGATACAAGCTGACGAGCATATCAGATCTTCATTAAGTTCAGTGAGGATTTCTTTGTCTATCCTTGGGCGATAATAAAAACCCTCGGTATAGGCTGCTGAGGTCAGCTTGATGAGATTCTTATAACCTTTGCCGCTCATCGCTAAAAGTATCAGGTGGTAAGCAGCTTCTTTTATGCCGGTTTTCTGCCTGTTGAACCTGCTGTCAGGTGCGATATAAACCTCACAGCCGACGATAGGCTTGATGCCAGCTGCCTTTGCCTTTGTATAAAACTCCAATGCCCCGAACATATTACCATGGTCGGTTACTGCAACGGATGACATATCCAGAGCCTTACACTTTTTGATAAGCTTATTTATTGAAATAGCGCCATCGAGCAGCGAATACTGGCTATGCAGGTGAAGATGTACAAATCCTTTGTCAGACATAACTTAAGTAATCCCTTAAAGAAAAATTTCCGAATAGTCATCATAGTTTCAAAACACCTTTTTGTCAATACCGCATAGTTAAGAAGTCATACCATTGATGGTAATAAATTTCCGCGAATAAATCTATAACTTCTTATCTTCGAGTTATTTACCCGCGGATAAAGCGAAAAATTTAATTGGGATTGGTATCATAGTTTTATTCCACAGGTTTTGTGTTTGCTCTTGCCTTATGCGGATATCAGCAAAATTCCTAATCATTTTCACATGACTTTTTGTTTGTACTGATGGCAGGAGAAATAAAGTTTCAGATTTGCGTATTTTGCCCTTGTAGTCGTGCTGTAATAGTATTAGAATTAATAGCGATAAGACCAATATAGGCCTGGGGAGCTTTTAGTTGATTTTTGTGGCTAAAGGCTGAGAGTTCGCAATCGCGATTACCCAATAACTTGATCAGGTTAGGACCTGCGTAAGGATGGCAAAGCGATTTTGAAAAGCACTCCTTTTGCGGGAGTGTTTTTTTTATTTTGGTTTGAAATGGTATCTATAGCAGAAAAATTAGCAAATGCTACGGTGGGCGTAGCTGGGCTGGGCGGGCTGGGCTCGGTTGTGGCTGAGTGTCTGCTGCGCAGTGGAATCGGAAAGCTTATAATCGCTGATTTTGATTTCGTTGATAAAAGCAACCTTAATCGTCAGCGGTATTTTGTTGACCAGGTCGGTAAATTGAAAATCGAAGCTGCTAAGGAAAACCTGCTCAGGATAAATCCAAAGGCTGTTATAGAAAGTTATAACCAGAAAATAACCGCGGAAAACGTGCCGCAGATATTTGCAGAAGCTACTATCGTGGCTGAATGTCTGGACGACGTACAACAGAAACAAATGCTTGTTGAGACGATTTTAACCAGGACGGATAAAGCAATCGTTTCCGCAAGCGGGATAGCGGGTTTTGGAAACAGCAATTCTATAGAGACCAAATGGATATCAGATAAGCTTATCATGTGCGGCGACTTTGAAAGCGGCATTGATAATAACAAAATAGTCACCGCCGGCAGAGTCGGCATTGTTGCCTGTCATCAGGCTAACGCGATAGTTGAGCTGATAATA
>CAYZEH010000281.1:0-3233 GCA_964477135.1 uncultured Pirellulales bacterium
ATGATTACTTTGCCCGCTACAGCTCGATTCGTGATTTTATGGATAATGTAATCGATCAGGCAAAGGCAAACGGTTTTGTTGAGACGATGGCGGGACACAGGAGGAAGCTTATTGGTCTTTCGAGTAAAAACTTCAATACCCGAAGTCAGGCAGAGAGAATGGCGATTAATACTGTCATTCAGGGCTCAGCTGCGGATTTGATCAAGGCTGCAATGATAAATATCCATGACAGAATTGAAAAAGAAAACCTGCCTATCAAAATGACCCTGCAGATTCACGATGAGCTGGTTTTTGAGCTGCCTATAGCCGACAGCGAAAAATACGCAAGATGGATATCCGACGAGATGACCAGTGCCGTAGAGCTTGATGTGCCATTAAAAGTAGATATCGCAACAGGACCAAGCTGGTTGGAGGAATAGGCACAGATTCGTCCGAAATAAGCTTTTTTCTGCAACGCCTTGACAGGCAATCAAATAGCTAATAAAATGGTCGGCCTTGTTTGGAATGATAATTGTAATTAGAAAGCAGGATTTTTATACCCTTTGAGGTTAAGAAATGCCCGCGAATAAATCTGTAACTTGTTATTTTTAAATTAGTTATCCGTGGATAAACGGTAAAATTCAATTGGGATCAGTATAGATGGCTACTATTAATGAAAATTTCCTGAAGTTACAGGCAGGTTACCTTTTTCCTGAAATAGGCAGAAGGATGCGTGCGTTTAAGACGGCTAACCCCAAAGCTGACGTTATAAGTATGGGCATTGGTGATGTTACTCAGCCTATCGCAGCGGAGATCGTTGATGCGATGAAAGACGCAGCAGATAAGATGAGCACGAGGGAAGGTCTTCACGGCTACGGCCCGGAGCAGGGGTATGCTTTCCTTCGAAACCTGATAGCTGAGAACGATTATAAGTCACGCGGGGTTGATATCGATATTGATGAGATATTTGTAAGCGACGGGGCGAAATGTGACACGGGCAATATGCAGGAAATCTTCGGCATGGATAATGTCGTAGCGGTTACGGATCCGGTGTACCCGGTGTATGTTGATACCAACGTAATGGCAGGGCGGACAGGCAATGCAAAAGATAACGGTCAATATGACGGCATCGTTTATATGCCTATTAACGCGGAGAATGATTTTAATCCGGAATTGCCCACAAAGAAAGTTGACCTGATCTATTTGTGCTATCCGAACAATCCGACCGGCGCGGTAATAGATAAGGAATCATTGGCCAAGTGGGTTGATTTTGCTAAAGAAAATAAAGCGATAATTCTTTACGATGCTGCTTATGAGGCCTACATAGCTGAGCCTGATATCCCTCATTCAATTTATGAAATTGAAGGGGCTAAGGAAGTTGCGATAGAGTTCCGCAGTTTTTCAAAGACTGCTGGTTTTACTGGCCTGCGATGCGCCTTTGTCGTTGTACCAAAACAGCTTAAAGCTTATACCAAAGCGGGCGATACGGTTGCGGTAAATCAGATATGGAGCAGACGTCATTGTACAAAATTCAATGGTGCTTCTTACATTTCGCAGGCAGCGGCGGCGGCGGTTTATTCACAGCGGGGCAAAAAGCAGGTGAAAGATGTTATCGCAATCTATATGGACAACGCATCCAGGATTAGAAAAGCACTCACTGATCTGGGCTGCACGATCTATGGCGGAGTTAATGCTCCTTATATCTGGATGAAAACGCCGGATGGTATGAGTTCGTGGGATTTCTTCGATACGTTGCTTGAGAAAACGCATCTGGTCGGTACACCTGGAGCGGGGTTCGGTCTGGCAGGTGAGGGCTATTTCAGATTGACAGCTTTTGGGCAGCCTGAAAATGTCAATGAGGCTATGAAGCGTATCGCAAATCTTTATACCCATTAGGGTAAGATTCCGATGTATATCGGGATACCCGCGGATAAACGGTAAAATTCAATTGGGCTCAGTATAATATGCAAAAGCAGATAACTGTATATCTCGGTTTAGGTTCGAACTGCGGTGATCGCAAAAGTTATATTGAAAAGGCGATTGCTTTGCTCGGCGGCCTTGAAGGCGTTGAGGTTATTGGTTCGAGCAGCATAATTGAAACTTTCGCATTGGCGGATAGTTCGCAGGATCCGTATTTGAATTGTGTTGTTGAAATAAAAACATCACTAAGGCCCGGAGCTTTACTTGAAAAAACCTCTGCAATTGAAGATGAGCTGGACAGGACCCGCGGTCAGAAATGGGCACCAAGGACTATCGATCTGGATATACTGCTTTTCGGCGATGAAATAATTAAGGCTGAGAAGCTTACGATCCCGCATAGCCAGATGCATCTTCGTACGTTTGTATTGTCTGGTTTGTGTGAGCTTGACAGTGAATTGATCCATCCCCTGCTCGGAGAAAAAGTTTCAGTTCTTAAAGACAGACTTAATGGCGGAGATTTTTACATTCGCGATGACGAGCCTAAGCTTATAAGTATTTGCGGGATGATCGGCTGTGGTAAGACAACGCTGACTGAGAACCTTGCAAAGGTTACAGGTGCGGCAGCTTTATATGAGCCTTACGACAAGAACCCGTTTTTGTCTAAGGTTTATGCGGGCAATGACGATCTGGCTTTGGATTCGGAGTTGTTTTTTCTTATCAGCAGAGCGGCGCAGCTTAGTAAAGAATCGTTGAAAGCAGGCAGTGTTTATATCAGTGATTATATCTATGACAAAGAGCCAATATTTGCGAGCAAGCTTTTAGATGCTGACCAGCTTGAGCTTCAAAGTCAGATATACCCTTTGATAGCGGCGAAGACGGTTTCGCCTGTGGTCGTTGTTTATCTGAAAGATTCGGCTGACAATTGTCTGGAGAGAATCCATCAGAGACATCGGCCTTATGAGCAGCAGATTAAGCTGTCATTTCTCGAATCGCTCGGCGCAGACTATGACAAGCTTATAGGAAGCTGGAAAATATGTCCGGTTATTGAAGTTGATAAATCCGGTTTTGACTGCACAAATATTTCTGATGTAACTAAATTAGCAGAAACGCTAAAATATTATATAGATTGCGAGAATTTTTAAGATGGAAGTTACAGGTAGTATACAGCAGGTTCGCAGTTGCATTAAAGCTGTCCGTTTGCAGGGTGGGTCTGTAGGGTTTGTGCCTACGATGGGGGCTTTGCATGCTGGTCATGTTTCTTTAATAAAAGCGGCAAAGCAAAAGTGTGATTTTGTCGTGGTTAGTATATTCGTTAATCCGACGCAGTTTGGTCC
>CAYZEH010000282.1:0-3195 GCA_964477135.1 uncultured Pirellulales bacterium
GCCCAGGGTGGAAAGGAACATAATAACCCCCTCGCAGAGTCTCCAAAACACTGGTTAAATGAGCACTTTAAGCCCTCAGAATCGACGATCTACCTTCACCCCGTATGAAACACTGCCTACCATAAGATCGGGCCTTAAAATTCGCTAAAACCTTGTTTATACTTTATTCATCTGTTCTATAAAATCTTCAGAAACATCTCTTTCTGTTGCTTTTTGAATTCCAGTCGACTTATCCTTTGATTTCTGCTATAATACCCCCGGTTAGAAGGCTCTAATGGATAAGATGAATAAGTTTACATTACTCAGAGGAGGAATAATTGCATTGAGGTGTCATCTAATGAACGAAAATTATAGTAGTAATTCTACTGAGATTATTAAGCTTAAATAGATCGGCCTTACCAGCCCTAAAACACAAGCGCGTGCCAAAGTGCGTGCCAAGCATGTTCGTCGGACACTCGTTTTATCTTCGCTCGTGCTTCGGTCAGTGTCATAAGTCTTTTTTTAACAGTCATTAACCCTTTATTCACAAATACTTACAAAACCCGATTACGGACTGAAAATCCGTGTGTCGGCGGTTCACGATAATTGTCTTAAAGCGAAGCATTTATGTAACCGATAAAACCTTATATATTAGAAAGGAGACTCTATATGTTGCGTCTAATAGCGTTAATTATGGTTCTTTTATCATTATTGGTCAGTTTAGCCGGATGTTTTTCCGCTCGTAAAGAGGATATCGAAGCATTTTCGAAAGCAGATGAGGTTGTTTTAATGTCCTCAGATTATGTTTTGATGCCTCCTGATGAGATTGAGATACATTGTTCAAAAGTGCCGGAAATACATCTTCAACGACAGCGTATTAGGCCTGACGGATTTATAACTTTCGAAAACCTGGGGAGCATACAGGCAGCAAATAAAACACCTGAAGAGGTTTCGCAACTGATACGAGTTAAAGTGTTAGAACTTTACGCATTAGCCGGTGAAAATCCGATTGATGTCCAGATAGCTGCATATCAAAGCAAATTCTACTATGTTTTAGGTGAAGTGGAGCATCCTGGCCCTAAAATAATTACAGGCCGTGACACAACTTTCTCAGCTATAGCAGCGGCGACCCCCACTCCATTAGCCTGGGACAAACGTATTCAGATTATAAGACCTTCAAGTGACCCTAATAAAAAACCAAAAATATTTGAGTTAAATTTCAAAAAAATGATGGTTCATGGCAATCTTACAAAAAACGTTTTATTACAAGAAGGCGATATAGTATACGTACCGCCAACAGTATTAGCTTCTTTAGGAAAGGCTGTACAAGAAATCACTACACCAATTAACAGCTCCTTCTCGACTGTTAACACGGTACAAAGAACATTTGAAGGCCCTGCAGATTCACAAAGTTCAAACTAAGCTTTAATTTTTTAGTAAACAGGCTTGAAAATATGGTAGTATACAAGTTGGTTTAATATCGGGATAAGCGTATTTTTATGTCTGGGCAAAAAATTTTAAAATTAACTCATTTTGCCGGTACAGTCTGGTTGATTGTGTGCCTCGGTTACCTCTTGGTTTCTGTATTGAGACAGTTGGGTATAAAATGGTGGGTTATTTTCTCTCTTTCTGGACATTCGGTCTTAATAATATTGCTCCTGATAAGCCTATATTTGTTTCTGATCTTTCAGGGGATCAAAAGGACTACAATATCAGCGGAGCATCCTTTGACCAGTTCTGGGCCTTACCTTCTTTTATATGATATAAGTCCTCTCTTGGGGGCTTTTTCGGCTGGCATAGGGATGATGGGCACAAATCAGATAAGTCAATTACTGCTTGGTATTGCGTTAGGAACAATGGGAGCAACTTTTTTATCCTGGATAATTATCGATCCAGCAATAGGTATGATAGAAATACTATTGCCCCAAAGTCGCAAACACCGTATAGCACGTCTGAACAAAACTAAATACCTTCGACAAAAAATGCAAAAATCTCGTGAACAATTGCTCGAAAATGTATTGTTAAAAGAAAAAACAAATAAACAGCGTTGGCAAGAAGAACTAATGTCACAAGCTAAAAGACTCGCTGAAATAACTACAAGAGACCAAATTGATTTCCAGGCAGAATGTGAAATTGCTCAAATAGGTTTACAATCATGGCAAATTGGAGGCCTTAGCTGTATGCAGAACCTTCATGATATGGCAATGGCAGAATGCAAAAAGAAAAAACAAAACGAAGCTGTTATCGATCACATTTCCATACTATGGGACGGCATAGGAAAATGGCAAAGCCCCGCCCTTTCTGAAATGATAAATTTTAATAATAAAACTACATCCATTCAGAAATAAACATATCAATAAAAAAACAGGGGAAACGTAAAAGATTACATTTCCCCTGCTATCATACATTTTCTTATATTACAAAGTTCTTCTTCTTTTCATCCAACCAACAAGCCCAACACCAAGACCTCCAAGGAGAACTGCACCTGGAACAGGAACAGTGGCAGGGCCAGAAGAAACAATCCAAACAGCCTTGTCAGCAGCACTTGTATAGTATGGTGTGGTTGTATAAGATCCATCAATTGTCCACTCATTAGCCCCCCCCCAACCTCCATCATATACAAAACGTGTTACCGGAGTTGCAGTTCCATCAGTATCACCGAAACGTGCCCAAAAATCATCACCGTCTGACGGAGTGGTTAGTAAACTCCAACCGGTTGGCGTTAAAGCGTCAATTATTTCACCAGTAACGGCATTAGGGAAGGTTGTTTCCATAATTGGATTTCCAAGTTTATCAAATTGAGGCTCATCGCCATTTCTCCCACCCATGACTTGATGCGTATCCGGCAGCCCAATCAGCACCTCCATATCTACAGCACTTGCCACACGCCAGTTATCATTACCACCTATATCAAGATCTTCAGCAAACTTTGTCTGCCAATTTAAATCCGTTGTCCAAGAACGAGGTTCATAGGGCAAACTGACTGACTGCTGTAAATCCATATACCAATACAATAAATTTTCACCAGACCCAGTTGTGTATACATGATTCGTTGAGTCAAACAAATTTAAAGTTGGTGCTGCCATTGCCGGCACAACGAGTGCGGCAACCATTAAAATCATCACTAATTTCTTCATTTTCCTACCTTTCTAAATAATAAGATTAACTTCACTTTTTCTTTTAGTTTTTAAAACCTGTTACATTACAAAGTTTTTC
>CAYZEH010000283.1:0-3188 GCA_964477135.1 uncultured Pirellulales bacterium
CAAGAAGGGTCCATGTGCTACAGCAGTAAAACCTGCCTAACACGGATTCAGCTAAGAAATCGAAGGCCCTGCTATATTGTTAGCAGGGCTTTTTTAGCTAACACTCCCCTGTATCTTTAAGATGCAGTTACATGAGTAATAAAATTAAAGATTAAGCAACATTTTTTTGTAAAATTTCTTTTTCTTTGATTTGACGAGTTAGTTTTCGTTCAAATTTTCTCATGACACTTAATTTTCTCTTATTCAGTATTGAATAAAGTAAACCGTACCCAGAAAGAAGGATTTTTTGTATAACTCTAGTGAAGAGCCCCACCCCACAAACACAAATACGAATACAATATCAACAGCACTGCTTCTTGCCGCTGGCACCGGTAGCCGTCTATATCCCTTTACCAAAAACATGCCCAAGTGCCTTACCGAAGTCAATGGAATATCAATACTTGAGCGATTGGTATCATCTCTAATAAAGAAAGGTTTTAAACGCCTGGTTGTTGTTACTGGTTACATGGATAATTGCATTCATGAATTTCTAGGTTCCCGAAATATTGGTATGGACATAGATTATGTATTTAGTCCGCGTTATAAAACAACAAATAATATTTACTCTCTATGGATGGCTCGTGAAACCATCAAAGAGCCATTTATGTTGATCGAAAGCGATCTTGTTTTTGATGAGTCTTTGCTGGATAACATGGTATATCCCGACAGGATTGCTGTTGCACGCATGCAACCCTGGATGAATGGCACAACTGTCACAATTGATAAATTAAAACAGGTCGAAGCATTTCAAAAGGGCGATACGTGAACTTCTGACGATGCTAGATATAAAACTGTAAATATTTACAGTTTCTCACAAGCCTCATGGGTCCGCATTAAAGATCGGCTTGATCAGTATATTTGTGCCGGCAAGGTTCATGATTATTATGAAACGGTATTTGCAGGGATGGTTGCCGATGGCAGTCTTAGCTTTGACTCGGTATCTTTCGACGAAAAGGCCTGGTACGAAATAGACACTGTTGAAGATTTAATGAAAGCCGAAAAGCTATTTTCAACAGAAAAACAGTTTGCGACCAAATCTCGCAATATCAGAAAGTATATCCCAGATAAAATTCGGCATTCCTTGCTTAAACCAACAAATGACAGCATGAAATCCCTTATTGATCACACACCTAAGGTCAAAGATATTATTAAAGATATTTCCATAAAGACCCCTAAACTAAACCTGGGCAACATTTAAGGGTTGGATTCCGCCGCGAAAGCCAATATTATGATATCTATAAAATTAGAACAGTCCTTAAAAATGCGTATCCTGGAACCATAATATGTCACAATGTGAATACAAAACTCAGGCACAAAAATATGAATTTATCAGTGGTCAGCATGGCGGTTATTATCGTCATGATTTTGTAGATCACGCATATCTATACAATCTTTATTTTCCGCCTAAGTCTGTTTTCGACCATTTCAAAAATCAGATAAACGATCTTGTTTTAAATTACCCTGTTGCTCAAGACGCTTTGGCTGACCTGGTCGGAAAAGTTATCAATCAGCCCGCAGAGAGAATTGTCGTGGGTAATGGAGCTGCTGAGCTAATCAAGATTGTTTCAGGACACCTTGCTAAAAAAGTAATCGTTCCGGTTCCATCTTTCAATGAATATGCCAATGCTGCCCCCCAGGGCCAGGCGATTGAATTTCCTCTTGAAGCTCCATCTTTTGAGCTGGATATCGAAAAATTTGCCGCCCAAGCCCACCGGAGCAAAGCCGATGTCGCTATTGTCGTTACTCCCAATAATCCCACCTCAATGATCGTACCCAAGGCTGACCTTATCAAGCTTGCCCAAAAGCTTGCCGCTGATGATTGTATCTTGATCATTGACGAATCTTTTATTGATTTCGCACAGGACAGTGATAAATTCACCCTCGAAAACGAACTTGAAGATTATCCCAATATGGTAATATTCAAGAGTATGAGTAAAGCTTATGGCATCTGCGGTCTGCGGATCGGTTATCTCCTTACTGCTAACATTGCTTTTGCCCAAGCGGTGCGTAACGGGGTGCATATTTGGAACATTAACGGATTTGCTGAAGAGTTTTTGCGTATCTTGCCTGCTTACCGTAACGATTTTGTACAAAGTTGTAAAAAGGTAATGATCGACCGCGACAAACTTTATGAAATGTTGTGTGCTATTGAGGGAATGAAAGTTTACAAGCCCGATGCAAATTATATTTTCTGTCGTCTTCCTGATTCAGCATTAAGTGCACCGGAATTCACTCGCAATTTATTCATCAAACATAATATGTACATAAAACACTGTCAGGGCAAAACTCTTCCTGATTCGGATCGTTATGTTCGTATTGCCTGCCGAACGCAGCCGGAAAATTGCAAGTTAGTTGAAGCCATTGTCAAAATCCTCACCACAGACGAAAGGGAAACTCTTGACGGATAAGCCCGAATTACCTTGTACGCATCAGACTTCAATGCTGACTTTCGCGAAAGATATGCCTAATGTCTGTTCGCTTGTAGGCCTTTTATGCGCGGTTCTCAGCATGTATTTCTCAATTCTGGGCAACTTCCCCGCTGCGATAATCGGTATGCTCTGGGCTGTATTTTTTGATTGGGGCGATGGCATCATTGCCCGCAAGATGAAAAATAGAACTGATAAGCAGCGAGCTTTTGGAGGCCAACTTGATTCGCTGATAGATATCATCAGTTTTGGTATCTGCCCAGCGGTTCTTCTGTTAAGCTATGGTGAATTTGGGTTGTGGTTTATTCCCGGAGCTTTTATAATTGTCGCTACCAGTGCGATAAGGCTAAGCTACTTCAATGTTTTTGGCCTTATAGATGATTCAACCTATATGGGACTTGCAATTGATAACAATGTCCTAATTCTTGCTATAGTTTTTTTGCTGGATGGGATAATTAGCCAGTTTGCCTTATCAATTGTTCTGTATCTCACGCTGATGATTCTGGCGGGCTTTAATTTATCAACTATTCGAACTCCCAAGTTTGGCGGACGATGGTTTTATATCCTGACAGCTTATGTTTTGGGATTGACAATTATCTATGGCTGGATAATGTGGCACCGAGGAAATTGAAGGGGTATTTTCCGGCAAGATACATCGCGGAGAACCGGTCCATATCATAAAACCCTTACTTTCTGCACTCATTTGCAAACTCCCAAATCCCT
>CAYZEH010000284.1:0-3185 GCA_964477135.1 uncultured Pirellulales bacterium
GCGATGAAGGCTAGAAGTGCAGCCTTAAATACCCAGAACAAGGTTTCGTCACGTATGATCTCTTCTACCATCTTAAAGCCTGCGTAGAACAGCAGTACCATGCCGGATACTGAAAGGATTATCCAGCCGGCGGTGCGTTCTATGCGGTTGTAGATGCTGGACCAGTATTCGTCAAATACCTCGTCTTCGGGTTTGAAGAGTGTGATGTCGTCTGTGATGGATTTTAAATCTTTGAAGTCGGCAAGTTCCTTTTTGCAATCTTCGCATTCGGTTAGATGTTTTTCGAGTTCTACTTTTTCTTGGTCAGAAATTTCGTCGTCGAGGTAGCCCATTAATAAATCTTTGTATTTATCGCAACTCATGATAAATTACCTCCGTTCGGAGTATCTAAATGTTTCTTTAACTTTTTACGTGCGTGATAGAGTCTGCTCATCACGCTTCCTTTACTACAATGCAGGGCTGCTGCGATCTGTTCGTAGGTGAGATTCTCGAAGTGGCGGAGTACTATTACCTCACGGTGCTTGTAGCTGAGTTTGCCGATCGCTTTCCAGACCTTGTCTTTTGTTTCGTCTCTTTCCATGACCGCGTCGGGGACGAACCAGTCGCCCTCTGCGGATATGGGGATTAATTTGCCGTCTGGGTTGTGGAGCGAGGATGTCTGGCGAATACGCTTTCGCTTTAAGTGGGTAAAACAGAGATTTTTCAGGATTTGGTAGAACCAGGGGAAGAATCTGCTGCGCTTTTTGAGCTTGCCGATGTTGTTGTATGCGCGGACGAAGGCTTCCTGCGAAAGGTCGAGCGCGTCGTCGTGGTTGCCGACGAGGCCAAGTGCTATCGAGTATGACTGTTTTGTGTATCTGTTAACAATCATTTCGAATGCCTTTGCCGAACCTTTCTGGCAGCGTTCTATAGCAGCTAATTCTTCCTGGCATATACCTTGCAATTTGTTCTCCGTAACCGGCTTGTCGTTGTTTTTTTAGTCTTTTGTTAGCGAGCATGTAATATAGACAAGCGAAAAATGATTCTATTCAATTTTTTTTGGAATTAACAGCCGATTTTGATTAAAAAACCTATATTTGGTAAAAATATCTTAAAAATGCAAAAAAAATGTTAGTTTTGCTTGACTTCATGTAAGGTTTGCTTTACATTATGTATAGTTAAGGTTACATATACGAAAGGATTGAAAATGAATAGTGAACAGAAAGCAGCGAGGTTTACACTGATTATCTTAGGTCTGTCATTGGGACTTAGTATAACCGCGGTGCTAGTGTTGCATTTTGCGGTTGGAATGTCCTGGGGTTCTTCGATGGCGGGTTTCGCATTCATCGCGATTATGGCTTTTAGCCGGATTCGGCCGTCTTTTTTCAAGAAAGACAAGGAAGGCCTTGATGAAAGGGACCTTCTGATTAAACAAAAGGCAATAATGGCGGCGTATTGGAGCTTTTGGCCTTTGTTCGTACTGGCCGCAATGGTGCCGTTCCTTGTTTACGGACCAGGTGGTGTGGTGTCGGTGCAATATCTGTGCTGGATGGTATTTGGTGGTATGTTTTGGGTATTTTTAATTTATTGCATTACAATATTAAACGAATACGGCTGGAGAAATAAAAATGAATAAGACTCAGAAAGGTGCGTGGTTTAATTTACTTGGCAGCCTGTTAACTATTTTGACATTCGGCATTGTTGGGTTTATGTTGTTTGGAGTTAATAAATTCCCCAACAAGACGCTTATGCTTGCTGTGCTAGCCGTTTTTTTTCTTCTTGCTGGGGCGACAATCTATTATGTGCGTAAAAAGCAAAGTCCGGAAGAGCCCGAATCGGATGAGCGTGACAAACTGATACAGCGAAATGCCGTTATCGCAGCTTTTGTTTCGGTGTGGGTGCTGCTGTTTATCGCAAATATAAGCTTGCAGCTATGTTTTGGGGCCGCGGGGCTGATTCCGGTCTGGTCGCTTGCAATCATCAACGTTGCCATCCTGTATGTTGTGCTGGGGGTTTACTCGGTGGCAGTTCTTGTTCAATATGGCAAAGGAGGACATGGCAATGAATAATACTCAAAAAGGTTCGTGGATTATGCTGGCAATGGCGGTATTTACGTTGGCAGTGACTGTTTATATTGCGTTTGGCATTTTTTCAACAGGGCAGATACCCCAAAACAATTGGATATTTCCGCTTTTTTGCATTTGTTTTATTGCGGTGCCGTTTTTCTTGATACGAAAAAAACAAAGCTCGCAGGAAGTTCAAAAAGACGAACGAGATATGAACATTCAAAGAAATGCTGCGACGGTTAGTTTCTTTTCAGTCTGGGCGTTATTATTTGCTTTTGTTTTTGCTGCAATGTGTGCTTTTGGCAATGATGGAGCGGTACCTTTATATTGGCTGCCGCTGGGAG
The DNA here is from genome assembly GCA_964477135.1 of uncultured Pirellulales bacterium. GTDB lineage: Bacteria > Planctomycetota > Phycisphaerae > Sedimentisphaerales > Anaerobacaceae > JAGLTN01. The sequence continues at coordinate 2,390 of CAYZEH010000284.1, forward strand.
TCATAAGCGCAATGCTAATTAGTTTCATAATATATACTATTGCGATTTTAGTTCAGTACAGGGAGAACTAAGATGGGTAAGAGTGAACTTGGTAATAATATTCGGCGGCTTCGGTTTGACAATGGAGAGATGACTCAGCAGAAGTTGGCTGACATCGCCGGCGTAACGCGGCAGACGATCATTGCTGTCGAACAGGGGAAATATACGCCTTCGCTGACGCTGGCGTTTAAGATATCGGCGGCGTTTGGGCTAAAAGTTGAAGATGTATTTATCTTTGGGAGGTAACAGGCTAAAGCGGAGTTAATTTTAACTAGCTATAGTATATGTATAGCCGGAATTTTGCTCGTCGACATAACGCACACTTTTAGTTACAGGTAACAGGTACAAAGGTGTGAAAATTTGAAGGTGCGAAGGTGTGACAAGCTTGAAGGTGTTGCGTAATGTCTGGAGGTGGTGAATTAGACTCTTTAAGTAGAATGCCGGCTTATGATCAGGACATAACGCGGGCTGATCCAGGACGGTGATGGATTTTGTTATATCGCATAAATTTTATGGACTCGCCGCATCTACTAGTTCCTGCACAATCGCCTACTACTATAGCTTAATATTTCTAGGGAGTTTTATGTAATTATATAGCTCTTTTTTAAAAACATTTTCCTCTAATAAAATTTGGGTTGCATTTTCAAACCGAACAAGTCATAATATAGATTTACTACTAATTTGAAATTTGGCCTCGTATTTTGAGGCTTTTTATATAGCATGTTTTGATTGTTAAATTTGATAATTAACCGGAGCA
>CAYZEH010000285.1:0-3135 GCA_964477135.1 uncultured Pirellulales bacterium
CGTCCTTTAGGATTAATAGAAAATAAAACCGATAACCTCAACTTCCTCCAATCCTCTTCTTAATGTATGGGGATTCTTCACTATTATTTAGTCTTGTTCCCGAACAAAGTTCAGTAGATGTTTTCCCAAAGAAATAATTGAGAATCTCCTTTTCAAGCGTTTTTATATGATTTTCTAGAACTCAGCTTCTCAAATTCAATCCTGAAATTTTCGAGACAATATACATTTATCAAATAAGTGATAATTGTTTTGTTGTATCCTTAAATTCAGCAATCTCAGGAAGAAAAAAGAATACAGATTCTAAATCTTGGTAAGATTCTTTCAATGTAAGCATTCTCGGAAGCACGTATTTTAAATTTACTTGCTATTAGTTAGGTTTGTTTTTCATCTAAACAAACCACATGCTTAATGATAAAAAATTCCAGATCATATATAATGAGTTTCTGGAATCCAATTTAACCGTTCGTGATTTCTGTTCTAACCAGCAGATGAATGAAGCCAAGTTTTACTATTGGAAGAACAAACTTAAAACCCTTCTTCCCCCAAAAACGGGATTTATCCCTTTAATTATTGCGCATGAGAAGCAAGTCCGTTCGTCCAAGTTGCCTGTTACTGTTAAAGACAAGTCCGGGTTTATTTCAAATCCTGCAACTGTAGACAAAACTATTTCCTGTGAAATAAACTATCCAAATGGAGTTTGTTTAAAACTGAATGAACTACCAGAAGTTACTGTATTGCATTCCCTTTTATTACTAACACACCAACGGAATGTTTAGCCTTACATCGTCAATGCATTATTATCTGTATTCCTATCCGACTGATATGCGTAGAAGTTTTTACACTCTTAGCGGGATGGTAACCAACCTGATGGGACGTAACGTTCAAGATGGAGATGTATACATTTTCATCAATCGCACCTGTACCAGTATGAAGATCCTGCACATGGAATGTGGTGGCCTAGTTATCTATCACATGAAACTGGAATCGGGCTCTTTTAAACTACCTGTTTTTGATCAGGATACAAATACGTTTCAAACCAATTGGCAGGATTTAATGATGATGGTTCAGGGAATTTCTTCCGATACAAAAGCAAATAAAAAAAGATGGAAAAAGCCTTCGTAATAGCTTAAAAAACAGGACTATTTCTTTGTCTATGTGGCTGATGTTTAGTATCTTTATATTAGACAAAGCAAAAGAGAATGACTGGTAAAGAAGAGCTTTTTTTACAACAAATAATGGAAGATCGGGATCGGCTTTTTAGGGAAACATCCAAGCTGAGAAGCCAGTTATCCGGCTATGAGGACTTTGCTTCAGAAAGGGACTCTTATCAACAACAACTTGACGAAAACAAACAGACCATCAGTAAGCTGAAACAACAGGTCGAAATGTTACTACGAAAGATCTGGGGAAAATCCAGCGAACGTTACGTCAATGAAGACCCACAGCAGCGACGCATCGATTTTGACGGTCTCGATCTGCTCCCAGAGGAGAAAGAACTAGCCACCAGTGCCAAAGAAGAAATAAAACAATATAGAGAGAAACAAGTACTTGTAAAAATTAAGAATCACCCTGTACGCAAGCCATTACCAGAAGGTCTTCCCAGGGAAGAATGTCACATTTACCCGAAGAATATTGATCTTAAGAACTGTACCGAATTAAAACCAGAGATTACAGAAATGTTAGAGCGCGAGCCACCAAGGTGGTTTGTGCTCAAAATAATCCGTCATAAATACGTGATTAAACCCTTAGGCAAGAATGCCGAATCACAAATCGTTACGGCACTTATGCCTGCTTTGCCAATCGCAAAAAGTTACGCAGGAGCAACCTTGTTGGCCGATATCATCATCAATAAATATGTTAATCACCTTCCTTTTTATCGCCAGATTCAGATGTTCAAGCAACAGGGCATATCCATCGCCCCGGCAACCATTAATGGCTGGTTTGGAAATGTAGCCAACCTAATGAGGCCCACGTGGTACAGGTTAAAGGAGTTGGTTTTGGAATCCGACTATATCCAGAGCGATGAAACAACGATTCCGATAATCAACAACGAAAAACATAAAACTGTAAAAGGGTATCTCTGGATGGTACGAGCGGTTATGCCCGACCTGGTTTTCTTTCACTACGACCAAGGTTCACGGGCCAAAAAGGTAGCACTGCAATTATTTAAAGATTATCAGGGGGTGATTCAGACCGACGGTTATGTTGTTTATGATATGTACGAAAATAAAAAGGGTGTCCTGCCGATTGGGTGTTGGGCTCATGCCCGACGTAAATTTGAAGAGGCTTTAAAGGAAGACGAAGCCAGGGCTCAGTATGCCCTAGAGCAAATAGGCCTATTATATGATGTGGAACGACAGGCCGATCAAGAGAATCTCTCTTATACAGAACGTGCAAAGTTGCGTTCCCGATTGTCTTATCCCATAATGGTAGCCTTTGAAAAATGGTTGGTGAAGGAATATCCTAAAGTTCTGCCCAAAGGGCGTATCGGGAAAGCTATCAGTTACACTTACCGAATCTATAACAAGTTAACCCGCTACCATATGGATGGCCGATTGAAAATCGACAATAATCTTGCGGAGAATGCGATCAGACCCATTGCTCTTGGACGGAAGAATTGGTTGTTTTGTGGAAATAATGATGCAGCAGAAAATGCTGCAATCATTTACTCTTTGATGGCATGCTGTAAGGCGAGCGAGGTGAACATCCGAAACTGGCTGGTCTTTTTTCTTGAGAATGTACACAACTACGATAATGATTACAGCAAGGATCTTGCAGAATTACTTCCTAGCAACTTTAAACAACAATCCTAAAATTACACCGTCTCTTAAGTCTCTCGTAGTTCTCCGAACATTTTAGAGACCTCTTAAAATCGAACCAAGAATCAATAATAAACTAGACGGATTTCACCATATGCTTACAAATAATTTACCTGAATCGGGCATTTTGTTGGTGACTTTTTTAACACCCAAATAGGTATTGTCCATCAGTACTGCATTTTTGCATTTGGAGTTTAAAACAATATGTTCTCCTTCAAAATTGAATTTGGAGTTAGAAATATTGGTTATTAATCCGCTTAGCTTTGCAGTGGCATCGAAATTACATGAGTGAAAAGTTACTTGCGATGCAGTACTT
>CAYZEH010000286.1:0-3124 GCA_964477135.1 uncultured Pirellulales bacterium
ACTTTTAACTTTTAACTATTAACCTATAACTACTATCTGCTCTTCACCTTCTTCTCACTTATAACTTTTAACTATTAAACTATAACTTTTAACTGCCTTTCACCTTCTTCACGCTTTCCTAAAAAACTTCCTCCTCCCAATCCCGGCCAGACCGATCAGTCCAGAGCCAAGGAGGAGTAAGGTTGCCGGTTCAGGGACGGGGGTTACTGAAATACGTACAGCCATATCATCGTGGTTGTCATCGGGGCCAGCTCCAGCGTCATCTAAAAATACTACCATGCTGTTCCCAGAAAAGGTAGAGTCTTGGGGAACGCCAATATCCCAGCTGATAAAAAAGTTTTCAGGTTCAGTTTGTGAAGAATCATCAGGATTAGAACCGTTCGCTAATTGCGATGAGTTAGAGTTAATATCGAATACGAAAGGCAAAATTTGAGTAAAAATAGGATCAAAAATTCTCACTTCTGTAGAATTTACAGCTGTAGTATTATTAACAAATAGTTCTTCAGTATTAAAATTAAAATCATTAGTATAACCAGCTTCATACCCTAAATATGTAAAAGTAATGACTGCCTTTTCATTCAAGGAAACATTTGCACCAAAGAAACCAGATCGTGACGTCGTTCCAGACCCATAGATATCCACAAGTATGTCATTGGTCGCACCTCTCGGAATTTCACTATAAGTTGCATTGGTATTAATAGATAATGTAGGAATTGCGCTTGAACTGGAGGCAAAACCAAGCACTAAAAACACGGCTAACACTAAAAACATTAATATTTTTTGAAACTTTTTCATTTTTTTTTCTCCTTTTGTTTTTTTTGGTTATCAGTTATTTGTTATCAGTTATCGGTTATTTGTTATCGGTTGTTGGTTATCAGTTATCAGTTAATTGTTGCTTTGAGTTCCCTGCTACAACCTTCTTCTCACTTATAACTATTAACCATTAACCTATAACTTTCCTTATCTTCCTTCTCCCAATCCCCGCCAATCCAAGTAGGCCAGATCCGAGCAGCAGCATTGTCGCCGGTTCAGGAACAGGATTTATCGTTTCATAAATCACATCATTAGCGCAATTAGTCGTCCATCCAAAGGTAAAACCGTTAGATACATCTATACCACCATCGGTTAATTGAGCAAAATTGAATACATATTGACTTGGGTTATTAATATCATTGCTAGCAGTATCACCCCAGCCGGAAAACCAGACGGTGTCATTTGAATCAGAAACTGCCCCCTCATGATCAGAGGCATTTTCCCAACCAGGCCATGTTATCACATTTGCAGCTGCAGCAACGGGATGATTATCTCTTACATTTGTACTACCCCAGCTACCAGGTGCGGAGATGATATAATCTGTACTACTACCCAATAGTATATCTAAGTTATACATATTGTAATTACCTACCCCTGGATCGTGATTTGTAGGTCCAGGAATTATCCAATCAGTTAAATCAACAACATACTCCCAATTAGTATCCGCATCATTGCTGATAAAAAGGTCCCCAGGGGAGAGCAAACCCCATTGACCCGTGTAATCATAAGCAGTTATTTCCAGCTCAATTAGCTTTCCCGAAACAATTTGTGCTGTTCCCCTTAGAAACTCTGGGGTACCGATTCTATCAGTTGAATTTTCTGCTGTTGTACCCCAGCCAGTCCAGTGTATTGTGTCATCTCCAAAATCATATGGCGTAGCACCAGCAACCGAGGCAGTGAAAAACACCGCCAAACTACATAAAATCAAAATCTTCAATAACTTTTTCATTTTTTTTTCCTTACTTTTAAAATTTTATTCACCCCGCCATAAAGATAGGCGGGCAAGCACAGAGACACCCCAAGTGAAATAGGTTATATTCATAACCTTTGCTACGCAATTTCACCCCGATGGAATATTAACTACAACTTCATTCCATGGGGCAGGCGGGGCAGGCAGAGTGCACAGAGTTTTTTTATTTTCTCTTTATCTGTGCATGTCTGCGTTTGTCTGCGGCTAAAAACCTCTTCCTCCCCATCCCCACCAGCCCAATCAATCCGGTCCCAAACAAAAGCATAGTGGCCGGCTCAGGCACTGGCTGGGCACTTCCCGTAATAACATCATTTGCGCAAATTGCAGTTCCATAAAGCAGATCTAAAACCACTATTTCATCATCACCAAACAAACTAAGTGGTATATCCACACCTATCCTGTATGTCGGCCCAGCTCCAACAAGCCCAACCCAATGAACTGCGCCTTTGCCTAATATTGTATCCCCACCTGTTATTAGCACAGGTACATCTTTTGGAACCAAATGATCGTATCTTCCTCCATAGATCCAGTTAGTATGACTTGCAAAAACATCGCAAGACGTTTCGTAGGTAGGCTTAAAATAAAGCGAACCTTGGTTATCTTTTGTCATCGCCATGCCATACTCATACACAGAATCATTTCCATCTATACTGAAGAAAAGATCCGCTGGAGTTAACCATGGATCAGTATATTCATAGAAGCCTACCTTTTCTTTGGTATCAGGATCTCCAAGCTCAGGAAAATTCGTATATATATCAAAATGCAGAGAGTCTGAAATTATCTCTGTATCTATTCCATATATATCTATTCCATACGTGTCATACAAAGTTTCATCACCTACCACATCAACCCAGGCTTTGTAGTCTGTCTCGCTACTGGGCCCGATTTCATTATACTCTAAGCCCTCCTTGTATGCCTTTACCAGGGTTTTGTCCTCAATCATATATGGTGTTCCGGTCTGCGCCCATAAAAAGACACACATAAAAACCGTTAGAACAGAGATGGCTATAATTTTTTTATTCATAAGAGTTCAACCTCCAAAAAAGGGTTGCGGTTTATTTTTCTATTTTTAAACTGGGTAAGCAAGTTATTCAGGATACAAAAAAATCTTGTTAATCCTGTCTAAAAAATTTGCTTAAGAATATAGTGGTTTAATATTAAGCAAGTCTTGTGCCACATTGAACATTGTTAATGGAATTATAATGTGAACTTTTTCTTAATATATATCAGCTACTTATAAGGTGGGGTAAAAGAATGGATTTTATTGATCCGGGGATGGTGAGTAGAACTATGTAATTTTTTACCACTTTGTGGAAACCAAAGTCATTATTCACCCCGCCA
>CAYZEH010000287.1:0-3112 GCA_964477135.1 uncultured Pirellulales bacterium
TCTTCTTTGAATTGTTTATCAGAAGGATGAGAAAATTGGCCGTTTTCATCTGTTATTTTATAATTCCAATCATTTTCAGCATTAGATATCGAACCATGCCGCTCAATTATCCAGCTTTGCCAATCTTTATCCCATTTATTTATCATTTTTTTCGAGAAAACATAGTTACCCGGTTCCCATACGATATCGTAGGCAAAAATTGTTGGGTTGTTTGCCAGGTCAAAATCTTTTATGAGTTTTTCTGCTTGTGTCGGATCAAAAGCAATCGGAGATGCTGAGACGTCCTGTACCATTGCAAGGTTGGCTTTGATATTACGTTTTTTGCATCTTCTGAGGAAGTCGACCAGGTTGTGGCCGCTAATGCAACTTTTGATCTGGATGCTAACCATGTTAATACCGAGCTGCTGCATTATTTCAAGGTCCTCTTCGATCAATGCAGGATCATATTGACCAGGCTTTAGCCAGTTACTCCAGAAAACGCTTACATCCAGCCCCGATACATACTGAGGCCAATAGTTTACCCCTATCGGATACCATTTCTGTCCTTTAAGATAAAAGTCTGAGCCTTCGACGGTGACAAATTCATCTTTTGCGGGGGCTGCAATGTCTAAAGTGGCTAATTCATGGGTGAGGCTGTCAATAGCCTTACCATCTTTGACAAGCTCAACTTCAACATTAAAAAGCTTATTACTTTCATCGGGCAGCTGGTAGTCTGTAAACAGCTCTTTGCGACCTATAGCGGGGATGCTTTCTTTTTTTGTATCCTGAAATACTATCTTATCGTTTGAGGTGACTGTTATTTTAATTTCGGCATCTTGTGGGCTTTTTGTTCTGTTAATGATCTCACAACCAAGTTTAACTTTTTCTCCGGGGTTGTAAGAAAATTGTTCCGCTCCTGCTCGATATAAAAACAATCCCTTACGAAAAGATTCTGCGATTTGAGAGATCATCTCGATCATTGGCTTATCTTTGTATTTTGTCAGATCATTCAGACCTATACATGCCAAAGCAGCTCCATCGAAATTACCAAGCCTGTTTATCAGCATCCATGCTATAGTACCTTTTCGGTTTCCTGCTTTATCGAAAGCATCTGCCAGAGGAACATATCTGAATTTAGGCTGGCCGCTAAGACCTGTAGATGCGGTGCGTTTTTGTGAACACCAGGCGGATTCAAAAGATTTATTATAATCAATGTTATGGAAATTTTCTCTGCCTTTAATCGAATCAAAATTTTCAATGACATAGCCTTTGTAGGTGGGAACCAATGTTTCTATTGGAGCTATTTCCTGAGAAGATGTAAATTTCACATCTTTAAATGGATTGGAGGTAGTAGCAATATTATCAATATATATGACATGTCTGCCTCTGCTAACTTTTGAATGACTTAAAGCTAATCCGAAAGCAAGGTTTGAGAGATTTTGAAAATTTGGAAGGTCATTTTGAAAACCTCTATTTTTAGCAGATTCATGAGGCCAAAATCTAAAGTCTCCCAGAATCAGAACGTATTTTTTCCAGTTTTCAGTTAAATCAACTACAGCAAACCAGCGTGAGAAATCTTTTTCTCTTATCTCTACTGCGAGCTGTTTTGTTCTTTTGTCACCTTTTGCCCAGAAAGTGAGGACATTCTGTCCTGCTTCAAAATCAACTGATTCTTTAGGCATGTGATATAAATCCCATCCTTGCAGGTTACTTATCAGTATTTTCAGGCACTTGCCCCCATCAATGCCGTCCCCCACGACTCCAATTTTGCTGTTATTGTCGGGGGTATGTGTTATTCGCTTCCAATTGACATTAGTAGTATTTTCAAAATCAAATATTATGTTTTGAGGCTCATTTTTAATTAAGAGGTCTTTGAGAATTTTTTCATCAACCCAATTTCCCTGGAATTCAACGAGTGATCTTTGAAAAACTGGTGCCGACAACAATAAAACATTGCCTTTGTTTTTTAAATATGTTTTAAGATTCTCAAATGCAACAGCTGGGTAACATTTGGCATTGGGGACGATGTAAAGGCAGAATTTGTCGGTTGAGAGTACGGATGTATCAGCCACCTGTGCGGGCGTAAGGCAGCTAACGGTAAAGCCTTTATTTGCAAGGCTTTCGGTTATATTTTCAATAAAAGACATATCCTGATTCAGCAGAGAATATTTCAATATCGCAACATTATTACTACCAGAAGCGGCTGTAACAATAAAAACTAAGAAAACCAAGGCAAATACTTTAAGCAATCCTTTGTGTCGGTGTGTTTTGGGAAACTCCATTTCGTACCTTTTAATAAAGATAATTTTTCGTGAATTATTAACCGTGATACGCATCTGATAACAGTTATGTTCATATCAGGAGCTTCTTAATAACTCATAAAAACTTGACAAACAGTATGTTTTTGAATTAAAATACCAAGTTTGTGAATGCGAACTCAAGCTATAAATAAAGGTCTTTTATGAGATATCACAAAATTCCAGATGAGACAATCAGGAGATTACCAATTTATTTACGGGAACTTCTGCTGCTGTCTGAGAAGGGGCAACAAAAGATTTCCAGCAAATTATTAGCGGAATTTTTAGGTTTTAATCCTGCTCAGATACGTAAGGACTTTTCATATTTTGGCGGGTTCGGGATACGCGGCGTTGGATACGAAATAAATGAACTTATCAAAAATATAAAAAAAATACTTAAGCTGAATATTGTTCGTAAAACCGCCCTTGTGGGTGTGGGTAATCTTGGGTCTGCGATTTTGCAATATAGCGGGTTTAAAGTTTACGGGTTGGAGATTAAAGCTGCTTTCGATACATCCCCATCTAAAATAGGCAAGGTTATAAATGGTATCAAAATTGAGAGTGTCTCGAAACTTACCGGCCTAAAGAGACGAAAAATAAAACTTGCAATTTTATCCGTTCCCCGAAATGCCGCCCAGGAAACCGCTGACATACTTGTCAACGCAGGTGTGTCAGGCATACTTAATCTTTCGCCCGCAAGACTGGTTGTACCTGGTAATGTAAAGGTTATTGCGCTTAATATCGCGATGTATCTTGCAAGACTGCCCTATTATACCCTTTAAGGCTAAGAAATGTTCGCGAATAAATCCATAACTTATTATTTTTAAGTTAGTTAC
>CAYZEH010000288.1:0-1464 GCA_964477135.1 uncultured Pirellulales bacterium
TGTGTAGGAGCTTGTGGGCTGGCACCTGTGATGATGATAGATGAAAAGATATATGGCGAGCTTACTCCAGAGAAGACCATAGAGATAATTGAAGAGTACCGCAAAGAAGCAGAGAATGAAAAATAAAAAAATACAAACAGTTCTCGAAAGAGTTTATGCTGACAGTGTCCCTGAGCAAAGTGACGTTGAGTTTTTGCTTGGCGTTGAGAGTGACACCGGTATGCAAATTCTGTTTGATTTCGCTGATAATGTAAGACGGAAGTTTTGCGGTGACGGGATTTTGTTAAGGGGCATAGTTGAATTTGGCAGTTTTTGTAGAAATACTTGTCTTTATTGCGGCTTAAACAAGAATAATAAAAAACTTCAGAGATACAGACTTACTAAAGAAGAGCTGATAGATGCAGCAAAGCAGATAGTATCCGCAGGGATAAAAACAGTCGTTTTGCAGTCGGGTGAAGATGAAGAGTTGGATGTTGTTTGGCTTGGCGAAATAATCAAACAGATTAAGCGGGATTTGGGTATCTCGGTGACGCTTTCTGTTGGCGAGCGGAGTTTTGAAGATTATAAAATCTGGAAAGAAGCAGGTGCTGACAGGTATTTATTGAAAATAGAAACCGCTAATAAGGTGCTTTATCAAAGTTTGCATCCGGAGATGAGTTTTGAAAACAGAATAGAATGTTCGGGAAACCTTAAGTCGCTTGGTTACCAAAATGGTTCGGGCTGTCTGGTTGGTATTAAGGGGCAGACGATACAGACTTTAGCTGAAGATATATTGTTTTTTAAAAAAGAAGATTTCGACATGATTGGAATCGGGGTTTTTATTCCTCATGAGCATACAGTTTTAGGGAAAGAACCTTTGGGTAATATCAAGTTGGCATTGAAGGTACTTGCGATAACAAGGATAGTGACAAAGGACACCCATTTGCCGGCAACAACTGCTATTGGCAGTATTGGCGGAAATGATGAGCGAGTAAAGGCGTTAAAAGCTGGTGCAAATGTTATTATGCCGAATTTTACGCCTGAAAAGTATCGTAAACTTTATGACATTTATCCTGACAAGAGGTGTGTCAGGGAATTATCTTGCGGGTATTTAAAAACTCTTGAAATGATGGCAACTGAAACAAACAGATGGATTGATTTTTCAAGAGGCGATTCATTGAAACTTAAAACAGAAATTGTGGATTTCTGAATAATTACTTTTTTTAAAGGAGACATTGAAATGGCGAAGACAATACTTATGATTGATGATGATCCGGAATTCGTAAGTGCAACTACTAATTTGCTTGATGCTAAGGGATACAATGTAATTTCTGCCCCTAACGGCAAAGAAGGCGTTGAAAAGGCAAAAGAGAATAAGCCAGACCTTATTCTTTTGGATGTTATGATGACAACGAAATCTGAAGGATTTGATGTTGCAAGGGAAATGCATAAAGATGATTCTCTTAAGAACACGCCGGTTATTAT
>CAYZEH010000288.1:1564-3109 GCA_964477135.1 uncultured Pirellulales bacterium
ATGTTGCAAGGGAAATGCATAAAGATGATTCTCTTAAGAACACGCCGGTTATTATAATAACGGGTGTAAGATCAGAGATGAATCTTCCTTTCGGATTTGAGCCTGACGAGATATGGCTTCCAGTTAAGAATGTTCTTGAGAAACCCGTAAAGCCTGAAACTCTGCTTAAGGCAGTTGAAGAAGTTATCTAAACAGGGATAGTTTTTTTGTTTGGTTCAATGATATGAATAAGACACCAAAATCATTGCGTTTACATATAGGCGTTTTTGGCAGAAGGAACACGGGTAAGTCTTCTGTCCTTAACGCTTTGGTACGTCAGCAAGTGTCGATAGTTTCTGATGTTCCCGGCACAACAACTGACCCAGTGGAAAAGGTAATGGAGCTAAAACCCATTGGTCCGGTTGTGTTCATCGATACAGCAGGTGTCGATGATACAGGTCGATTGGGAATGAGCCGTGTTAAAAAAACGACTCAGGTTATTGAAAGAACAGAACTGGCTATCCTTGTGACGGATTGCTGGGGAAATTATGAAACTGATTTGCTGAAATTATTTAGCAGCAACAATATCCCCGTAATTGTGGCTGCCAACAAAAGTGATATTCGTGAAGATGGCGAATTAGAGACAGTTGCAAGAGAAATGGGGTGTGAATATGTTGTTACGACCTCAATAGTAAAATCAGAGGGTCTTGATGAGCTACGAAAAGCTCTTGCCCAGGCTACACCAAATGAATTTATGACTACGCCTCCTTTGCTTGGTGATATTGTCAAATCAAAGGATTTGATAGTACTGGTAACTCCGATAGATATTGAAGCACCTGCTGGCCGGATGTTGCTGCCCCAGGTGCAAACCTTAAGGGATATTTTGGACAATGACGCTTACACCTTAATTGTCAAGGAACACCAATTAAAGCACGCGTTGGATTCATTGAAAAGTCCTCCAGCCCTTGTTATTACAGATAGCCAGGCTTTTGAGAAGGTTTCAAAAATTGTGCCCCAGGAAGTGCCGCTTACAAGTTTCTCAATTCTTTTTGCACGCCTTAAAGGAGATTTGGCTGAATTTGCCAAAGGGGCAAAATCCATAAAATCGCTTAGAGATGGCGACAGGGTTCTTATTGCTGAGGCGTGCAGCCATCTTCCGTTAAAAGACGATATTGGAAGGGAAAAGATACCACGATGGTTGCAGCAATATACCGGAGTTAAATTAAAAATTGATGTAATAGCGGGCCGGGACTTCCCCGAAGATTTAACGCCTTATAAACTGATAATCCATTGTGCTGGTTGTGTATTCAACCGACAGGAAGTGATGTCCAGAATCGAAAAAGCCAAAAATGTGAAAGTACCAATTAGCAACTATGGAGTTGTTATATCTTATGTGCATGGTATATTGAACAGGGCTATGAAGCCTTTCACAAAAACAGAAATCAATACCATAATAAAATAAAAGATGCGCATTGTTTTTAGAACTAAAGCTAATAACAATGCTTATAATCAGGGAGTAAAGTGACCAGTAGATTATTGCAACCACTTACCAACATGCAACTGCTC
>CAYZEH010000289.1:0-815 GCA_964477135.1 uncultured Pirellulales bacterium
CAGTGAAATCTCGGACCATGAGATACCACACAAAGTATGATGATAAAGATGCAATAAAAATTGCAGATACCCATAGCGAACAAGATTTCCAACTTCCCCATTTTCCTTTTGGAATAGTAAAGATGCAAAGCACCAGTGGTATGGCATTCTGTTTTGCAAACCCCAAACCTGCTGCAACGAATACCAATAAGAGCTTTTGCCGGATAGAAAGATGCTTTACAGATTCATCAAGCGCATAATACAAACACAAGGCAATCCATAAAAATCCAAGTCCATTAGTAACCGTATCAACGGAAAGCGCTGAACCCATTGCCATCGCCATGGGTGTTAAGGCAAGATACAAAAAAAGCCATTTCTTATATGGCAACAATCGAAGTGAAATCCAGACCAGAAAAATCCAGCATCCTAAACTTGCCAGACGGCCAAGATAGAGAAGGCTAATTACAGGTATTGGAAGGTATCGACCTAATAATAGCAAAAAAGCTTGGGGTATATATGGAAGAGGCGGATAGAACTTCGAAGCACCGAGCTCAAAAAAACCTTTCGATTGTGAACTTTGAGGGAGGTAAAACTTCCTCCTAATTTCCTCTATCGATGTCTTTCGGGAAGGATGATAAAATAAATACTGTTCAAACGAATTCACCAAATCAATAAGATCTTGCGGCGCCTTTACGCCACGTTTACCATTATTCCCTGGTTGTGCAAGAAAAATTCCCTGGGAAATCTGATATGCTCTAAAAAAATGCTGAGGTTCATCAGGATTTTGAAAGGGAGGAGTAACAATAATGAGCATTAATCCAAATATTATAGCTAAT
>CAYZEH010000289.1:825-3093 GCA_964477135.1 uncultured Pirellulales bacterium
GGCCAAATAGTGTGGCCAGTATAATGAAAACCGTTTCTATTCTCACTATTCTGCCATTCCTTTCCAAATATAGAGACAGATTCCTAAGCTGATCTAAAAGTCTTGGTTAAAGTATTTATCCTGGGTCGACGAGTTAATACAATCCATAATAGTACGATTCCTGAAGCTGGGCCTAACGTCAAAACCAGTCCATACAATGGCATTTTTAAGGGGTAGTGTACCGATACCAGCGCACGAGCAATAAGCACATCAGGCAAACTCACGCAAAATAGAATTAACAATAATAAACGCAATCTGGCCGGCGATGAGTCCTCAATATACTCCCGCAACAAGAGACCCATAGGAAGGATAAGCACTGGGAATATATGGCTCCACGTAATAGGAGACAAAAGCAGCATCGTCACCAGAGTCAATCCAAAGGCATAATCAGAAAGCTCCTTTTTTGCAGCCATTTCCCTTAATTTCAGTATGGTATAAACCAGAATCCCAATGCTCAGCAGAATGATCAACACCGAGGCAATATGTGGAATTTTCACAAGGGGTTCAAACCACCCCATTTGCTTTCCAAAAAGCCTGCTGACAATTCCACCGATTGAATGATTGAGCACATACCCGCGAAAATCATCGATATCTCTGGCAACCATGATAATCGCATAAGTCCGCACGTCATCGAGCCCAACAACAAAGGCCGTTAGACTGAGGCCGATGACAATAAAAGAAACCATTGCAATCAATGCACGCCAGTTTTTCATTATGAGCAGATACAAAAGAATTAATCCCGGAAAGAGTTTCATCAAGGTCGCAATTGCAAAGAATAGTCCTGAAACATACTCTTTTGAGTAACGCAGACTAAACCAGCCGGTAATCAGGCAGAAGGTAATAATCATAGAAGACTGACCAGATCCTAAACAATTGTAGACAGGATACCATAGCAGGGTAAAACACGTGAAGTTCAGAAACCATTCGCTGCTTAATTTCAATCCCCTTACAATGAATTTGTTTATCAAAAACAAAAAGACGATTGAAATAACGCTTAATAATATAAACGCTGTATTGTAAGAAAAAAAGGAAAGCGGCAAATATAGCAATGCATTAAACGGGGGGTGAAAATTTTGAATTCCGCCGAATCCGGACAATTCTTTTTCAAGTTTTGTGATATCATCTCCATAAAGAGAACCTCCCCTCCGAAGAGAATTGGCGGCGATATAATCCTGACAAAAATCAGATCCAACGTTTCGATAGTTATTGATTATAAGGGCGTTGCCCAAAAGACCACATACTATAATTATGATGCGCAACCAAAAAGCTATCCGAGAATGCCAGAATTCTTTCATTTCAAAATATACCATATTTAATTATGCAATATATTGCCCTAAAACCGTCTTTCCAGTTTATTTTTTTTCCTTCCTGATAGGTTCTACCATAGTAAGAAATACCTATTTCATAAATACGAATATCGTTTAGTTTTGCTATTTTTGCAGTAACTTCAGGTTCAAACCCGAATCTGTTTTCTTCTAGTTTTATGTTTTGAATAACTTCTGTTTGGAACATCTTATAGCAGGTTTCCATATCCGTAAGATTCAGATTGTTAAACATGTTGGAGAGAAAAGTGAGGAGCTTGTTTCCGATGGTGTGCCAGAAAAAGAGTATTCGATGCGGTTTGCCTCCCATAAACCTGGAACCATAAACCACATCCGCATGGCCGTCTAGTATGGGTTTAAGTAGCAAATTGTATTCATTCGGGTCGTACTCCAAATCCGCATCCTGAACTATCAAATATTCACCGGTTGCATTTTGAATGCCTGTTCTCAACGCGGCCCCCTTGCCCATGTTTATCTTGTGTTCGAGATATTTGATTTCCGAATCAGAGTTGTCTTCTATATATTTTTTTATACATTCTCCAGTATCGTCTGTTGAACAATCATTAACAACAATTATCTCTTTATGAATTTCGTTAAGAAGAGTTACATTTTTTACTTTATCGAGAATTAAATGGATAGTTTTGCTTTCGTTATAGGCGGGAATAATTATTGATAGTTTATTTGGCGTTAATTTTGAATTTGTCATTCATTTTCTCCAATTTCTAAAATCGTAACCATTCAGCCACTAAGGCTCAAAGGCACCAACAAGGGATATGAATTATAAACCCTGGCCCGGATCAGTAAACGCCTTGGTTTTCTTGCCAGTGTTAACGTAACTTTTGTTAATAACGGCATTAAAAGAATCATATTATAATCTTAGTGTCTTGGTGTCTTTGTGGCTGAACTT
>CAYZEH010000290.1:0-3092 GCA_964477135.1 uncultured Pirellulales bacterium
CAATAGTGGGCAGCAGCAAATCACCAGTCACGATTCTTTCAGCCGGATCCCCTGTTGCTGCATGGTTGCCGATTATTTGTAACGTGTTCGCAGGGGTTGATCGGCAGGGTGGTGACTGGCAGGTGGATGTCGCAGTGACTGCTGGCGCAGAGTCGATCTCTGTTGCTGAACCCATGTTGCTGAAAGATCCTCTTTGGTCACAAAGCCGGTTTGAAAAATTGGAAGAACCCCTTGATTAAAAAAATGTTTTCAATGAAGATTTAAAATGAAAAAGGTAATGTTGTTATATCCTCCGGGAAGGTTGTATCAGAGAGGTGAAGATCGGTCTCAGGGCAATATCGAAAATGCCACGTCTACTTCGGTAAGGGCATGTAATGATTTAGGTTATGCTGCTTCAATGCTGCAAAAAGAAAATTTTGATGTTTTTCTAAAGGATTTTCAGACAGAAAAGTTAGGTTTGGATGATTTAATCAATGATTTTTGTGATTATAATCCCGATGTTGTTTTTCTGAGTACAACCAATTCAACGATCTTTCAAGATTTAAACGTTGTAAAGGAGTTGAAGAGTTTTAATAAAAAATTCATTGCAATCCTGAAAGGCGCACTTTTTTTTGACGCTCAGAAAGCGATGATGTTCCAGTTGGACTTAGATGACATTACTTATCTTGTTGGAGGTGAAAGCGATTTTGTAGTGTCTGATTTGGTGAAGTACCATTTTACAGATCAAAGTAAATTAAATACTATCAGGGGAATTTTATATAAAAAAAACGGTGAATGGATCAAAACTGACTTTAACAGTTGGAATGCAGATCTTGATAGTTTAGTTTTCCCGGATAGAAGTTTGATGAATAATAAATTATATGTTCGGCCTGATACCGGGGAACTACAGGCAACGATATCAACTTCAAGAGGTTGTCCGGCTTCATGTATATATTGTTTGACGCCGACAATTTCTGGAAAAAGAATCAGATTAAGATCTCCGCAAAATATTTTTAATGAGTTAAAAGAGTCTTTTTTTAAGTACAAAATCAGGAATTTTTTTTTCAAATCAGATACTTTTACAATTGATAAAAAATGGGTTCTTGAACTGTGTGACTATATATCAAATTCTGAGTTAAGTGGGCAAATTGAATGGGTTGCCAACTCTAGAGTGAAGCCTCTAGAAAAGGAAACATTGGAGGCGATGAAAAAAGCCGGGTGTTGGCTGATAGCGTTTGGTTTTGAATCAGGCAGTCCAGAAACGTTAAAAAAAATAAAAAAAGGTGCAACATTAGAGGATAATCTGATTGCGGCACAGTACGCAAAGCAGCTGGGTTTAAAGATATATGGATTCTATTTAATAGGATTACCATGGGAAAATCAATCTAATTTGAATGAAACAAAAGATATGATTTATAAGATTAATGCAGATTTTATAGAGATACATATTGCTATACCGTATTATGGCACGGAACTTTACAATATTGCAAAAGCTGAAGGATTAATTGATGAGACAGTACTTGGCAAAGATTATTTTAATTCACCAACAATCGGAACCAAATTTCTAAGCATAAATGAGATAGCTGAATTTAAAAAGAATCTTTTATTGAAATACCATCTCCGGCCAAGTTATATTTATGCGAAGTTGTTTGATGGGATTAAAAATCCAAAGGTTTTTTATAATTACTTTCAATTTGCTGTAAAGCTCTTAAAAGAAAACATACGTTAACGACTAAGCAAAGATATAGTTATGAGTTATGTATTAATTATAGGTGCTAAAAGTGATATAGCAAAATCTTTGGCAAAAAAGTATGCCGAAAATGGATTTAACCTTTATTTGGCTGCCAGAAAAGCAAGTGAACTGGATGGGTTTGCCAGTGATATTAAAATAAGTGCTAAAATAGATCTGAAGTGTATCGAGTTGGATATTGTAGATTACCCCTCGCATGAAGTTTTTTATGGAGCGCTAGAAGAAAAGCCTTTGGGTGTGATTTCAGTAGTTGGTTATCTTGGAGAACAAGAAAAAGCGCAAAGTGATTTTAAAGAAGCCAGGGCAATTATTGAGACTAATTATACAGGTGTTGTTAGCTTGTTAAATATTATTGCTGATGATTTCGAAAAACGAAAAAGCGGTTTTATTGTTGGAGTAAGTTCGGTTGCCGGAGATAGGGGGCGAAAAAGCAATTATTTGTATGGTTCGTCAAAAGCGGCACTTACAGCTTATTTATCAGGGCTTAGAAACAGGCTTTACGCTGTTAATGTTCATGTGCTTACGGTTAAACCCGGTTTTGTGTTTACAAAGATGACAGAGGGGATGGACTTGCCTGAAAAGCTAACAGCGCAACCTGAAGAAGTGGCTGAAAGTATCTATAAAGCACAACAGCAAAGAGTAGATGTGCTGTATATAAAATGGATGTGGAGATGGATAATGTTGTTTGTCAGATTAATTCCTGAGTGGAAATTTAAGCATTCGGATATATGAATCATGTTTCTTGAATTAATCAAACTTGTCAGGGTCAAGCAGTGGGTAAAGAACCTCTTTGTCTTTGCCCCATTGATTTTTGATGAGAAATTTACTGATGTCAATGCCTTTTTTGCGGCAATGTTGACTTTTGTCTCTTTTTGCCTGCTCTCTTCCGTGGTCTATATTGTTAACGACATTTATGATCGGGTTGGAGACCGACAGCATCCGTTGAAAAACAAAAGGCCTCTGGCTGCAGGGGTAATTTCACTTAAAAGTGCTTGGTTGTTGGATTTTTTGCTGTTGTGTGGGGTATGTTTAACTCTTTTTTTTCAGTCTCTGTCAACCAGCCTGGTGCTATTATTGTACCTGTTTTTGAATCTTTTATATTCCGGTTTTTGTAAACATCTTGTTATTATTGATGTGCTGATTATCGCTACAGGTTTTGTCTTGCGGGTGGTGGCCGGTGCTTGCGCTATCGGGGTATCGGTTTCCAATTGGATGTTTCTGGTCACTTTTTTTCTCTCACTTTTTATTGGTTTTGCCAAAAGAAGACATGAACTTTATTTGATGGATGGGTTGGAAGGTGAGTTCAGGGCAGTTTTACATAAATACAGTACCACGTTTTGTGACGCTCTGGTTACTGTTTGTT
>CAYZEH010000291.1:0-3073 GCA_964477135.1 uncultured Pirellulales bacterium
TAAATTTTCGTCAGTCGCCTCGCGAACCATCCCATGCGAACGCATCATTCGTAATATCTGGTAAAGATTTTCATCGTTAGTGCAAACCATCCCGCCTTCGATAGTGCTCATATGATGTGCAAAATAAAACGAAAAGTTAGAAGCAAATCCAAAAGAGCCCAACCGCTGCCCTTTAAAAGTCGCCCCATGAGATTCGCATACATCCTCTATAAGCGGAATATTTTTCTCTTTCAAAACCTCAAGCAGCCTGTCCGTCAGCCCATTAAACCCCTGCACATAGGTCATAAAGACAGCTTTAGTTTTGTCGGTAATTTTTGCGATAATTTCTTCTTCAGCCATACAAAGGTTTTTAGGATCAATATCCACAAATACAGGCGTAAGTCCATTTTGCAAAACGCTTGCGATATCGGAAACCCACGTCAGCGTAGGAACAATAACTTCCCCCGCACCATAAAGATGCTTCAAAGCCGCCATCGTAATAAGATTAGCAGACGCACCCGAATTAACATAAACGCTATACTTAACACCAACCCAATCCGACCACTTCTGCTCAAACTCTTTAACCTTTGCAGATTGCGTAAGTCTTGGTGTACCAGCAAGAAAATCTCTCAAAACATCTAAATCTTCCTGCGGAATATTGTTGGCCATCAAAGGCAAATCCAATTTCATAAAAACATCCCTGTCTATCAAAAAACAATCTTAACCTTCTGTGATTACCTTAACCATATCCTCTTTTGAAAGCCCAGCAGCTTCATATATAACCTCTCTACCACCAGATTTAAAAATATACTTACTACCAAATCCCATATTGCTAAACTTAACATCCAGTCCCTTATCATTAATAAGCTGCAAGATCAAGCTATCAAGTCCGCCTCTATTCTTAAAGCCCTCTTCAATAGTGACAACTCTTTTATACTTACCAAGACTAGCCGCTAAAGCCTGCCCATCAGGAGCCATATTGAAAACATCAATCAATCCAATATCACCCCCGCAAAGCGAACCAATAATTTCCTTCGACCGATGCGTCATATACCCAGTCGAAACAACACATGTATCCCGACCTGCGATAAGCTCATTAAATCCCTTGCCCCAATCGA
This sequence comes from uncultured Pirellulales bacterium, assembly GCA_964477135.1. Taxonomy (GTDB): domain Bacteria; phylum Planctomycetota; class Phycisphaerae; order Sedimentisphaerales; family Anaerobacaceae; genus JAGLTN01. The sequence continues at coordinate 1,098 of CAYZEH010000291.1, forward strand.
TATCAGCCTCCTGCTCATAAATATTCGGCAAAGGCTTACCATCAAGTCTGATATATTTTGGCACATTATTTTCAATCGAAAAATCAACAAACCGCTCAGCCGTCACCCAATCACAAGGACTGCAAGTGACAATATTAGGCAGCGTTCTCATTATCGAAATATCTTCAAGGCAATGATGCGTAGGCCCAGCGACATCATAGCTAACCCCAGCCCCAACACCAACCAGATTAACATTCACAGGCCTGTACTGAGAAGACAACGCTAAATTAACCCTGATCTGCTCATATGCCCTCATCGACAAAAAACCCGTGATCGCATAAGCATATACAACAAACCCCTCCAACGCCAAACCGCAAGCCACGTTCACCAGATTTTGCTCTGCAATACCGACATTAATAAACCGCTCAGGAAAATCCTCTCGAACTTTATCAAGCGTAGGTGCACCAAAATCTGCAGACAAAAAGAATATTTTATCATTGCCATGCATCTTCTCATAAATTTTTCCGATGACAGCATCTCTCATTGTTTTAATAGTTTTACTCTCAGCCATTGCAACCATACCCCTCAAGTATCTCATCGATTCTGTCAGCCTTAAGTGTTATCACATGACTCATCGGATGCCCCTCAAGCCCCTCTATACCATTACCCTTTCGAGTATTCGAGATCAAGGCCTTAGGCATATTATTATCTTTATTTTTAAAATCATCCAAAGCAGAACTCAGCTCTCCAAAGCTATGCCCATCAACCGTCACTGCATCCCACCCGAAAGCTTTAAACTTAGCCTCTAAAGGCCCAAGCCCCAAAATATCTTTTTGATAACCAAGCATAGATATTTCATTATTATCTACAATGAAAACCAGATTATCAAGCTTATGATGGCCAGCAAACATCACTGCCTCCCAGACAGCCCCTTCATTAAGCTCACCATCACCGCAAAGAACATAAACCTTAGCACTAGTTTTTTTCCTTTTCAAACCAACAGCAATCCCGCAAGCAACCCCAAGACCATGCCCCAGCGAACCGTTTATAGTTTCAAACCCAGGTATCGCCGTGTCAGGAATAACACACAAAAACGAATCAGCCTGCCCTATCTTCTCAAGCTCATCCATAGCAAAAAAACCAAGATCAGCCAATATAGGAAACAGTGAAACTCCGCCATGCCCCTTACTAACAATAAACCTGTCCCGATCCTCAGTTAAAGGAGACTGTGAATTATATTTTAATATCCCGCCGTAATAAAGCGTCACAAAAATTTCGATATCAGAAAGCGAAGATGCAACCCTCGATTCAGGCGCAAGCTTGTGCAGCTTTAACAATTCGCGTTTAACCCATTGTGCTTTATCTTTAAGTTTTTCAAATTCATTCATATCTAGTATCTATTTTCTTTTCTACAACTGGCGAGAACCCAACTTAGGCTCAGGAATTCTCTTAACATTTTCAAGCTCCCTAAACGCAATTATCTCATGCTGAGCTCTATCTTTCTCAGCCTCAGAATAATCCACTTTCTCAGGTTCGTAAAATATTATCTGGCTTCCACTCTGCTCAAATTTAAAAGGCACATGAATATATTGCGACAACGCATCTCTAACCTGGGCTTGCTTTGCAGGTTCAACAAACAGCAATAAAAATCCGCCGCCCCCTGCCCCGGTAATCTTACCCCCTATCGCACCGTTGTTCATAGCCTTCAAATATAAATTATCAATATGGTCGTTAGAAATCCCCGAGCCAATTTGTTTTTTAAGCTTCCACGATTCATGCAGCAGCTCACCAAACTCACGAATGTCGTTTGACTTGCTAAGAATATCCACACCAGTTGTCACCATAGATTGCATCTTCGACAAAATTGTCTGCTTTAAATCCAAATCCTTACTATAGTCTTTTACAACCTCCGATGCAGTGCGTTTAACCCCAGTATAAAAAAGCATCAAATAATCTTTAAGCTTATTTTTACGTTCCACCGATATTGTCAAAGGCTG
>CAYZEH010000292.1:0-1736 GCA_964477135.1 uncultured Pirellulales bacterium
TGGGTATAGTTAAAAATAAACCTGAGGGTCTCGTAAAAAGTCGGAAACTACCTATCTCTGTCATTCCGGCGAAAGCCGGAATCCAGTCTATTCAGATAGTTACAAAGACTCTGGACTCCGGTTTTCACCGGAGTGACGACTTTCTACGAGACTGTCAAACTTAATTATTCGCATTGTTTCAAACACAACTTTTTGGGAAACCATCAAAATAGCATTTTCTGATTGCCGGATTGAACCTTCAATTTATTTGCCGGGTTTTAGAGCAAAAATAAGTAACATGTCAATAAGTCCGGACAGCTTTAGAAAAAATCCCCCTCAATCCCCCTTTTCAAAGGGGGAAGCTATGAGGCCTGCTTTATTGAGTTACAAAAATAACACAAAAGAAATCCGGGAGGTTAATTATCAAGCAGCAATGGTAGTATAATCCCGGGAATAGCAGGTCCCTTTCCCCCGGTAAGTGTCAGTGCTGTAATGAATAAATGGTCTTTTCCATCATATGTGCCGCCCCATGTCATGGTGTGAGGGGGGACTCCCTCAGTCCATGTATCGTGAACGTAAACAGTATCAGAGCCGCTGTAGCCATAGGCCAACATGCTATGGCTTGTGGTGTGGAGAAGCACAGGGCGACCTGCATCTATCTCATTCTTAAAATCATCAAAGGTAAATCCATGACTACTTGAGGGAAGCACTGGATTAGGATAAATATATTGGTTGTACAAGGAATTGTAAATGTAACTATATCCAGCATTCTTCACATATTCCCCAATGCCATACATGCCGCTTGTTTCATAGTAGCATGGCCCCAATGTCTGCAGATCTTCCGCGTACAGCCTGCTGCCATTTGAGTAATTCCAAAAAACAGTTCCTCCGTCTGAAACAACAGGCGGAGGTATAATGCTGTCACATCCGGAAAGCCAGTACATGTCCTGACTTGTCCCCATAAAATCCGCCAGGCAGTTGCCCCCTCCATGGCATGTGGTAAGATCACCATCGCATGGGTCATTTCCCATATTCCCATAAGCTACATAATAATCAGATGTGTGCTGACCGCTGGCAATTGCAGCCTGAGCAATGTATGTGCCTGCTGGGGCAGGGGGATAGGTGCTTAATTCGGAAGTGCCCCCTGGCACTAAATTGGGGTAGGAGAGTCCTTTATAGCCGCCAATGTCATAATATCCAATCATCATGCCAGCCGAAGTAGGTGAACAACCGCGCCACCAGTAATAATCCGGGGCCTGAGATAATGCCCCCTTTAATGTCCTGGCTTCGAGAATTTCCCCCTCTGGTAGCCGGAAATATCTTACCCTGTTCACCCCGTCATAATAGACAAAGTGCGGAACCAAGGAACCAACATTTACCTTATGGATAATTACTGTTTCCTCAGAAACCTCATAATATTCCACCCCATCCATCTCATATAAAAATTGTAAGGCGATAGATTGGGAAGTCCAGAGGAAAAAAAACAATACTCCCAGGGGCATCATAAATTTTGTAAGTTTTTTCATGATAAACTCCCCTTATTGAAAAACAGGGAACAGAAATGTTGCGACCTATGCGGTTGGATTTGATTATGTAATTTCAATCAATTTTTCACCGCCCGCTTCGCTCAAGACGCAAAGGTCGCAGAGGTTCTTTTTTATTTGCCGCTGAGAGGGCGGCAAATAAAAACCATTCAGCCCTGCGGGCACGAGGAACTATTGCAGCAAAGCTGCTGAGCGTTTCCCTTTTGCCGGTCT
>CAYZEH010000292.1:1836-3046 GCA_964477135.1 uncultured Pirellulales bacterium
TCACCGGCAAAAGGGAAATCATCTATCTCTGCGCTCTCTGCGTCTTGCGGTGAATACACGATTTCATGGAATAGCAAACCCAAAACCTAACCGCACAGCTCCAAATATTGGAGTCTTTATCCGCTGTAGAAAACTGTAGTTTACGCTCTGTCACCACCGTATTTCCTCATGTTGTTTAGGATGTTTAAACAGTTAATCTCCACCTTACCTTATTTATCGTGGATAGTATATATTTTCTTTAGTAATTTTACCGTTATTTTCCTCAAGGGGTCTTTTACTTGGTAATGCAGGGTATAATTACCACCACTGATGATCCCTCAGCCAAAGGTGCATAAAATCCCGGATGGTTGGATGGATTAACATATGCCACTACAAGATCACCATTCCTGACTTTGACCTGAACTACACCAGGTGTACTGGCGACTATACCACTCTTTTGTTTCCTGGAAGGCCGAAATAATATATGGGCCTTATCCCCTGGTTTAACAATTCCGTATCCCTTTACCACGTAAAGGATATTTAAAATAAACACCCCCTTTGCCGGACTAATGCCCTGCCTTTTTTCAGGCAAAAGGACCGTGCCTGTCTCCTCAACCTTTCCTATCAGGATCAGTGTAGCCTCAAGATTTCTCTTGGCCATATCTACAGGGGGCATCATGCCAAAAATGCTTTCAGGCAAAAGAAAGCAAAGCAAAAAAACAAGTGGCATTGCTTTTTTCATAGTTTCTGTTCTAACCCCTTCCTTAAGATAATATTCATTTTTACCTTATTAAACCACCTTTTTTGGGTTTGGTCAAGAGGGCCTTGGATATGCCCCAGGAAAACGTCAAAGTCATAAGATAATGAAGAAAGGCATGATAAAAAATGTATAATCTCCGGATGCAACATGTTATTTTGAGTTACATTGCTAATTTAAAATTAGCAGTTGACAATTAGCAACTAAAATGGGCAATAGTGATGATATCCAAAAACGGCTCATTGCTTTTTTACATAGTAATTATCCAGGCATGCCCTAAACTGCCAAAGGTGGTTGTTGTCAGTTAAAGTCTGGTTTCAAATCAGTGAAAAAACGACCAAGAAGCGGGATACAGTATATGGGTTTTTTATCAAAGTGCTTTTTGATTATTTGCCTGATGTTATTCCATGGAACTGGTTTTTGTGACACCAAAGAGGTAAGTAATTTTGCTGAACTGGACAATGCCCTCAATGA
>CAYZEH010000293.1:0-3033 GCA_964477135.1 uncultured Pirellulales bacterium
AACAAGGGCATTGAGCAGGACGCTCCTTACGTCGCGCCTTTCATGCCCGGCGTTATCCAGATAGAACTTATCAATGTCTTACTCACACGAATATAAAGTTGCAAACCGTGGTGATGTTTGGAAACACTACATTCTCGCTGCTGTTCTGGAAGGCATCACAAGCGGCCGTTCTAATAAATCTGTGCCTTTTCGCTATTTCGAGACACATGCTGGGCAAGGCATTTTTTCCCTTTCCTCCAATGGAGAATGGAGCTATGGAATCGGCGCACTTGTGAATAATCTGGATCAATTCGGTCAGGACAACAACTTTTATATAAGGACTCTGCCAACAAGAATTGAGGTAGGTACGACGTATTTTGGATCATGGGCACTCGTCGCTCGTTTTGTAGCGGATCAAGCAATCAGTTCTGTGATCGAAATTTGCGATACGTCCGATTCGGTTGCGTATGCAATTTCCAACACCAACACACCTGAAAGCATTCTACGATCAGTAATTTTTCATCACGCTGACGGATTTCATATGCTTTCTGAAGTTAATAGTCCGGACTTGGTTCTGATTGATCCGCCTTACCATCCAAATGCTGATGCCGACTGGCGGCGGGCGACAGAATCGCTGAATCGTCTCAAACAAAGAGGTATTCCCGCTTTGCTCTGGTATCCGGTTTATTGGCCAACACGTCCGAACCGGCTCATTAAAGACTGCGATTGCGTGGGCTTTGAAGCACTCTGGGCTGAAATGGGTACAAAGCCAAGCCAGAGCCAAAAGGGTTGCGGCATAGTTGCCATTGGGGCGGCAAATGAATACATTCAATGCTCGCAGGATAAGCTGCGATGTTTGGCTGCAGCATTCGGCGCAGGATTCTCGCTACGTCAAATGCCATCTCCTGGATAACAAAAGGATGAACTCTGACTGAAAAAGCCTGGCCGTTTGTTGGTTTCTACAAATTTTGGTGTTTATTGATCTTTTTTCGCTTTTTAGGCATATTTTGTTTGCTTTTTCATCAGGTTATCCTTGCCGTTAGGCTCGTAAACGAAGATAAGGAAAGATAAATGTCGAATTTCAGCGAAGACACTATTGCAAATTGGACAAAGCCGCCAAGTGACTCTGAAGAGACAAAATTATCCAATTCCGAGCGGATGGTTAAAGATGCTATAAATGAAGACCTCACTTTGTCTAACAAAAGTACTGAAGTGTTCGGTCAAGGCTCTTATGCAAACGATACAAATGTTCGTCTGAATAGCGATATTGATATAAATGTTCGTTATACTGGCGCTTTCTATTTCGACTTACCGCCGAATTCAAATAGAGAAGATTTCGGTCTTAATAGTCCAAGTAAATATTCGCTCGAAAAATTCAAAAACGATGTGTATGCATCATTAATCCAGAAATTTGGAAATGAGTCAGTAGAAAGAAAAAATAAATGCATAACCATATTAGGTAATTCTTATAGAGTTGAAACCGATGTTGTACCGACCTGGAATTATCGTCGATATGATAAGGAAGGCGATTATGTTTTAGGGGCAAAGTTGCGATCAGACTCTGGTGAATATGTAGTCAATTTTCCGAAACAACATATAGAAAACGGAAAATACAAAAACTCCGAGACAAAGCGGAGATTCAAGAGACTAACAAGAGTTTACAGAAAAATAAGATATAAAATGATCGATGATGGATTTGCTGTTAGCGATTCCATAACATCGTTTTTACTCGAATGTCTGGTGTGGAATGTCCCAAATTCTATTCTTAATGAGAATGATACATGGCAAGACCGATTAAGAGATTCTATGGTTCATTTATATGGCCACACTAAAGACGAAAACAAGTGTGATGAATGGGGCGAAGTGTCTGAGCTCTTGTATCTATTCCGGGGAAATCGGAAGTGGACAAAGGATGATATTAATAGTTTCTTGGTCGATGCATGGAAATACATAGGGTTTTAATATGATAACACATAATATTCGCTCTTTTGCGTTCTCGATTTTAGGAGTAGCATTTGGTACCTATATAATCATATTTTTCTTTTCTCAAGACTTAAGCAGTATAAATTACGAAAAAGCACTTTCTCATATTTCGACCACGATATCGATAAATATATTATTCTGGATGGTATTTATCAAGTGGCTTTGGAAGCTTAAGTTGTTTTATCCATGGTTAGTTCAGGTCCCTAATCTCTCAGGGAACTGGGAAGGAATAATCAAATCGAATTGGGATAAAGGCACAGGTGACGCCACACCAATGGAAATAACTATTGATCAATCCTTCTTAAACGTCCAAATCAGAATAAAAACAAAAGAAAGCAGAAGTTTTAGTATAGGAGCCTCCTTTGATATTGATAAAGACCGAGGTCAACAGCAATTATTTTATTCTTATTTAAACACTCCAAAATCAGGCGCCAGAAATCGGAGTGAAATTCACTACGGTTCTACCTTATTAGTATTCGATGGGTTTGATGTAAATGAAATGGAAGGTGAGTATTGGACATCTCGTGAAACAACTGGTGAAATACATTTGAAACGGACATAGAAAGCCTAACAAATTTTTGCACGCGACCCAAAAAGCCGGGCGCGTGAAAACAACGTTATACCATGCGAGGACTCAATGTTTAATCTCCAGAACAAGAAGCGTAGCAGCTATACCGCTGCCGACCTCGCGAAGCTCGAAGCCACGCTTAGCGACTACTGGGACAAATCGCGCCAGTTGGAATCGGAAACAGTTCGTGATCTCGAAAAACATCTTTGGATTGCGAATGGCGCTGCCGCGACCGTGGCTATTGGTTTTATTCAAGCAAAAACAGTTGTTCCATTCTGGCAATACATTGGTGCATGGATTTTTGTCTCCGGCATTCTGATGCTTGTAATTTTAAAATACCTATCAGCAACATATTCATCAAGAGATTGTTATCGATTCCAAGACGCTAAATCACGTTTCGATGCTGACGAAGTTGCTGACGATGTTTTCCGCAATGTTCGTGACAGAACATTTTTTATCCTCAAACGAGCTTATCTTATCCTTCAATGGGGTGCAGGCTGCGC
>CAYZEH010000294.1:0-3014 GCA_964477135.1 uncultured Pirellulales bacterium
TTAAGTTATACCCTTAAGGGTAAGAAATGTCCGCGAGTAAATCCATAACTTGTTATTTTTAAGTTATTTACCCGCGGATAAACGGTAAAATCCAATTGGGATCAGTATATTTGCATTTATTATTTAAAAAAGGGGGGGACGATGAAAGAGGAATTATCTTATGATGCGCTGGAGGAATCTGGTTTTGATTTGCAGATGCCTGATGTGTATTCATCGCTTAGGCTCAGGAGGCCTTTAAGCAAACTTGAGTTGAGAGATTATGTCAAAGTTTTTCTTGGGCTCAGCATTCCGAATAAGGTTATCTGTTCAGGGCACAGCAGTCCGATGGATTATTTGTGGTATTGTTTTTCGAGCGATTTTATTGACTATGGCGGGGAGAATTCGGATGCTGTTGTCTGGGCGAATCGAGGCGGGGGCAAAACAGAATTAGCGGCAGTGGCGACACTTCTCGATTGCATTTTCAAACCAGGCTGTGAGGTCAGGATACTCGGCGGTTCGTCATTGCAGGCAAGCAGAATGTATGAATATATGCAGGTATTTTTGCGTGGGGGCTTTGAGCAGTTTCTTCAGAAAGATGCTTTAAAAACCAGCTGTAGTTTTAATAATGGTTCCAATGTCGAGGTGCTGACGCAGTCGGCAAGGAGCGTTCGAGGTCAGCATATCCACAAGCTGCGATGCGATGAAGTTGAGCTTTTTGATGAGGATGTTTTTTCAGCTGCCAAGTTTACTACGATGAGCAGTAAAAATATCAAAGCTGCTCTGGAAGTGATAAGCACTATGCACAGGCCTTACGGATTGATGCAGAAGGTTGTCAGTCAGGCTGAAAAAAACAATGTCAAAATTTTTAAATGGTGTATCTGGGAAGTAATTGAAAAATGCAGGGACAGGGTTTGCAGCCAATGCTGTTTATGGTCGGATTGTCAGGGCAGGGCTAAAAAAGCGAATGGATATTTTAAGATCGATGACTGTATAACGCAGATGCGAAGGGCCAGCAGGGCGGGGTTTGAAGCGGAGATGTTGTGCAAAAAGCCTAACCTTGAGAATGTTGTGTTCGATGATTTTGATGTGGACAGCCATGTCTGCGAGTTGAATTATGATCCGACTTTGCCTTTGTATCGAACTCTCGATTTTGGTTTTATTAATCCATTTGTTTGCCTGTGGATCCAGGTTGATGGTGATGGTGTGATCCGGGTGATCGATGAATACCAGAGAAGCAGGGCAACGATAGATATTCATGCTGAGGAAATTAAAAGGCGGACGGTTTGCGGCGAAAATGCGATGACGGCGACTTTCTGTGACCCGGCAGGGGCGGGTGTTAATGATGTTACCGGCACAAGTGCGGTTCGTGAATTGCGAAGCATGGGGGTGGCTGTGAAATATCGAAGGAGTAAAATACTCGAAGGAGTTGAGCTTATCAGACGTGCATTGAAGGCTGGGGATAATACCAGCGGGATTTTGATATCGAATAAGTGTGAAAGGCTGATCGAAGCGATGCGGTGTTATCACTATCCGGATTGTTCAAACGGATTGAAAAGCGAGCTGCCTTTAAAAGATGGTCTGTACGATCATCATATAGACGCACTTAGATATTTCTTTGTTAATTACGCCAGAGACAGAAAAATCGTCAGCAGGATGTATTAGAGTGTGTTTCAAACAAAAAGAGCAAATTGATATCGCAAAAACTTAAATGGCAGGAAATACGATATATGTATAAAATAAAGAGGGCTGGGATGCGGAGGGAGAGGAAAAAGCGAGATAATCCCAGCCCGTCAAATTGACTATTTTAACCCAAAGTTGTCAAAATCTTAGGCTCTAATATATATACTCAAGTTGAAAACAAAAAGTTCAAAGAAAACTAAAAAAGTGACAATCTTTAAAGAAAGATTATGTAATAAATCTCCGAAGAATGCCAGACAAAAATACTTTTCCTTGCAATCTTCACTGATTTTAATAGACTGTTGTTTTCGTTGCAAGAGAAATTTATAAAAAATTAAAAAAATTTTCACATTTTTTTTAAAAGGGTTATTTATGCTGACTGACAACATTCTTGAGTTGATAGGAAATACGCCATTGCTTCAGCTTAAAGGGGAAAATGTATTTGCGAAAGCGGAGTTTTTGAACCCTGGGGGCAGTGTTAAGGACAGGGTGGCTTTGGCGATGATCGAAGCGGCTGTCCGTGATGGCAAGCTTAAGTCTGACTCTATAATTGTAGAACCTACGAGCGGCAATACCGGAATAGGTCTGGCACTTGTTGGTGGGCTTATGGGGTATAAGGTTATTATTGTTATGCCTGAGGGTATGAGTGAGGAGCGTAAGAAATTGATCAAGGCTTTGGGCGCGGAGCTTATATTGACGCCTGACGAGGAGAGCTTACCTGGTGCGGTGAGGGTTACTGAGCAGATGGCGGCGGAAAATCCTAAGGTTTTTGTTCCGCAGCAATTTAAAAACCCTGAAAACCCGAGGGTTCATTATGATACTACGGCTCGTGAGCTTTGGAGGCAGATGGGGGGCAGGATAGATTGTTTTATTGCGGGTGTCGGCAGCGGCGGGACTTTGCAGGGTGTTGGTAAGTTTCTTAAAGAGCATAAGAGCGATATTAAGATAATCGCGGTTGAGCCTAAGGATGTTTCAGCCCTTTTGGGTCATGAGCCTGGGTTGCACCAGATACAGGGGATAGGCGATGGTTTTATTCCTGAGGTTCTGGATGTGTCTATGGTTGACGATGTTATTGAGGTTACTGACGATGACGCGATAGAAACAACAAGACAGCTTAACAGGAACGGGCTGTTGGTTGGTATCAGTTCCGGAGCGAATGTATGGGCTGCCAGACAGGCGGCTTTGCGTTTTTCGGGCAATGTTACAACGATACTTCCTGACAGGGTTGAGAGGTATTTCAGTACGGCGCTGCTGTAGTTGAAGTATTTTGTAAATATCATACCATTCATGGTAGTATCCCGATGTATATCGGGATACCCGCGGATAAACGGAACACGGAGAGCCGCGATAGCGAAAAT
>CAYZEH010000295.1:0-2975 GCA_964477135.1 uncultured Pirellulales bacterium
TAATCCAAAAATAACAAGCTACGGATTTATTCGCGGTCCCGATATATCGGGATACTACCCTAAAGGGTATAAATCCAGTAATCATTGCCACTTACAGTAACCTCAAAAGCAAACTATGTCAAGTTAAATACTGTTTTGAGGCATAGCTAACTTAAATCTCGTCTATGGGTCAACATTTCTTTAAAATAATTAACACAACTATTGTAAATTAAATTCCGTAAGACTACATTATAGTATAATATTTTTTCAGCAGGCAAGGGAAGATTATGCAAAACCAGGTTCCAAAACTCCAGAGGCAGGGCCCATTAAGGCTGATAATGAAAAAACAGCCGCCGATGGTAACTGACGCTTATATTTATGCCTCGCAGAAGATTAATCTGGAACCTGACGCAATCAAACAACTCTACAACGCTGCCTGTTTGCCCCCTGTAAAGCAAATCCTCGCAACCCCCGATATCCACGTTGGTTTTGGTGTGCCGATAGGATGCGTACTGGCGATGGAAAACGCTATAATGCCCCCTGCTGTCGGATACGACATCAATTGCGGCATGAGCATGTTGACAACCGGTTTTTTCAAAGATCAGATAGATCTAAACGCCGTCTCAAAAGCTCTTGCGAGAAATATACCTCTCGGCGAAGGTAAAACAAACCTTAATCTGAGCAGAAAAAACTTTGAATCAACTATCATCGGCGGGGTTCCTTCGATTAAGACTATCTCAGAAAAATCTAACCATTACGCATTTAATAATTTTGATGATGCCCAATTTCAGCAGGACTTGCAGCATATCGAAGAGCAAGGCCAAATGCCCACAGATTTTAGGGCTGTGCCTGCGATAGCTGTTGAAAAAAGTTCTTCGCAGCTCGGCACTCTCGGAGGAGGCAATCATTTTATTGAAATCCAGTATGTTGATGAAATACTTGACAAACATCTCGCTGAGCAATTCGACCTGTCTGAAAACCAGATCACAATAATGATACATTCCGGCTCAAGACGTTTTGGTTATGAGATTGCTGACCACTATATGAACGTGGCTGCAAATCAGCCTTACTGCACAGATTTAAATAAAATGCTCGCATATATCAAAACAGAGACCAGAGATGGACAAAATTATATTTCAGCAATGCACGCAGCTGCAAATTTCGGTTTTATAAACAGGTACATGATGACTTTGATAACAAGGCAGTGTTTTAACGATATTTTCGGACATACTGAAATTAAACTCATCTACGATATTACCCATAATATCGCCAAGCTGGAAAACCACCAGAACAAGCAATTATGGATACATCGCAAAGGAGCAACCAGGGCTTTCGGCCCGGAAAGGATGAAAAACACCCCTTTCGCCAGGACAGGCCAACCGGTTATAACCCCCGGTTCAATGGGCACAGCAAGCTTTTTATTGGCAGCCACCGATAGCAACCAGCAGTCTTTATGCTCCGTAAATCATGGTGCAGGAAGGGTTCTGAGCCGATCAGCAGCTATGGGAAAGAGAAAAAGAGGTAAAATTATTACACCGCCGGCAATAACTGACGACCAATTTAAAAGGAGTATGAAAGGCATCAAGCTGATAACAGCTAATCAAAGCAAAATCAAAGAAGAAGCCCCGGACGCCTATAAAAACATCGATCACGTCATAGAAATCGTCGCAGGCTGTAAATGGGCAATTCCGGTAGCAAAAATGAGACCTCTGGTCGTACTAAAAGGCTAATTCTTTAGCCCTAAACATGAAAATTTGTTATAGTTAAGATTTGAACTTAAATAAACGATACACAGTAATATATATAATGTCTTTAAGATTGTAGTATATAATATACTGATCTCAATTGAGTTTTCCCGTTTACCCGCGGGTAAATAACTTAAAGATAACCAGTTATGGCTTTATTCGCGAGCGTTTGCTACCCTTAAGGGTATAACTTAAGCTTTTTATTCAGATTTTATATTTTGGGAATACATAAGATAATGTCAAAATACCTTTGGGTTTTAGTAATAGTATTTACGCTGATTTTGATAAAGGTTGCAAATAACCCGAAAGGTTCCTTTGCACTTGATTCGAATCTCAAAGAAACACAAAAATCAGAACCAGAAAACATTGCAAACCCTAACCAGGCTGTAATAAAAACACAAAAAGACCCTCCTTCTGATGCCAATGACAAAAAAACACCACCGACAGAGGACGCTAACAGCATAAAAGAATCAAGCAAAACCGAAGACAAAACTTCAAAAGAAGAAGCTCCCCCCAAAAACCAAAAAACGCCTGAAAAGCCTGCTGAAGAACCAAAAGCAGCAGAAACCAAAAAAAACCAGGAAAACCTTAGTCAAATTCAAAACCAACTTCAGAAAGAATTCACCAAAATATTTGCTGATTATATAGATAAACAAGGAAAGGTCAATTACAGCAAACTAAGAAGACAAAGACTCGTTTTGAAATCTGTCACAAATCCGATTGAAACTCTCAAGCCGGATGAATACCAAAAGTGGTCAAAAGAAGATAAAATAGCTTTCTGGATCAACACTTACAATATCAATAAACTAAAAGCAATAACAGAAAACTACCCTATCGTAGGTTCGAGATGGCTCAATCCTATATGGGGCGCAAAAAGTATAAGGCATATAAAAAACCAGCTGGATACATACAAATTCATCGTCATGAACGAAGAATTTACTTTTAATGAAGTTGAAAACCGCTTTTTTAAAGACCTGTTTAAGGAACCAAGAATATTTTTCGCAATAACCATGGGTACGAAATCAAGTCCACCCATGCTCAATACCCCTTATCAAGGCATAAAGATTTATCAACAACTCGACGATCAAGTCAGAAAATTTCTCGCTGACGAAAAAATCGGATTCAAAGCAGATGAAAAAAATAAGATAGTGTATTTGTCATTATTATTGAAAACAGGTTGGTATGGCAGCCAATTTACAGAAAAATACAGTACTGACAAAATGTTCAAAGACAAAACATCACCCGATATGA
>CAYZEH010000296.1:0-2960 GCA_964477135.1 uncultured Pirellulales bacterium
CCGCGACTACCTGAAGGCACTCGCCGACAGTACTGCTGCAACATCAGGTGAGCCGCTTTACTATGCCAGGCGGCATGGCAAGCTTTATATGTGGCCTGTTCCCGGTCAAGTTTATACGGTCAATGTTGATTATGCAGGGTATCACCCCGAAACGTGGACAGATATTCTGCTTGGCCCTGAATTCAATGAGGCAATCTTCGAGGGTGTGCTGGCGGCCCTTTACAGAGGCCAGCTCTTTGAAAAACTGCGACTGAATAATAAAAAGATAACTAACCGGGACATTCTTGAGGACGTCACCCAGGATCAAGACGTTACGACAGATACCGATGCGGATGGCACTGTCGACGACAAGACGGTTAAGGTCGATGATGGTTTTGTAGGATCGGTAAATACCGACGATGATGCCGAAGCAATGACGTACGAATTCGATAAGAACTTCCCCGAGATCACCAAACATGCTGAAGCTTACGAGGCAGAAATTGCAAAACTGATCGAGAATCTTGATATGGATATTGAGACGGTACTGGTTGAGTACCGGGATATTTAAAAAGGGAGAAAAGACAGGTCGCTATTTCATCTTCTGACGGGGTACATCGGTAACATGCTCCCAACTTTGCTTGTTAGAAGGCCCTTTTTCTTAAGCAATTTAATATGCTCTAGGCTAAGGATTCTATCTTCTGTTTTGTGTTCATTTTCAAGAAAAAAGGATGCAAACAAATCAGCCTCAGCTTCTTCTTCTTCAGAATATTGCATCGTAAAAAATAAAGTTTCATTGATGTCTTTCGTGTCAATCTCCATATATTGACGTTGCTTTTTGGTTTTTTTGATGTGTAGTGCTATATGCCCAAGTTCATGGAGAATGCAAAAACGCTTCTGTTGAATGCTCAAGCGATTGCTGTAGTAGACAAAATGTTCATACATTTTCACGGGTTTTGCACAGCCAACCATTAATGCACTGAACTCTTGAGTAAGCATGGCACCTCTAAAACTACTTGATACTTTCATTTCCGGTTGCCCCCGAAGGATAATTTTCTGTTTATTTTGTGAATTCATTTGGATAGCCAATACTAAACTGCTAATATTGAGTTCGCGGATTAAATCATAAGATTTTAATACATCACGAAACGCCCTTTTTTTGAGGATACTGCTAATCAATTTTTCTACTTTATTAATTTGGCTAGACATGGCAGATTTCCATATATTTACATTTTGGTTGCTCTTAATTTTTGCTTTTCGATTATATCATACATCAAAGCTTGGGACACTTCTTCACTGATTTTTTTATGTAATGGCTTGACAATACCTTTTTGCGGAAGAGGCAGAGTGTGAGAACCATAAAAATCTACAAACTCTGGGTCAGCATCATATGTCCAATTGCCAAAAGTTCCGTTGGTCATACGCTCAAAGGAAAAGCGACGAAGGAGAGCTGTGACAGTTTTAGAAGTAAGGTCAAGAAATAAAAGTTGGTATCTATTCGGAAAAACTTCCTGGTGCTTGTAGCCCTGAATTGGAAAAGTTCGACCCTTTGGTTTCAGATAGCATGGGCCAGTAGTAAGGGTATGCATATTAAAGGGTGTCCCTGTTTCGTGAGTCGCTTTGATAGCTTTATGCATATGGCCAGCTAAGATAAGGTGCACCCCGGCTTGGTCTAACATTTTTAAAATCGGCTTTGATGCCTTAAGGCAACTACTTTCATTGTCAAATGGAAAGGGATTGTGGTGCATTACAACAATGTTTATCTTATCTTTCCCATTTTTTTCGATATACTTACAAGCCTTTCCAACTTGCTTAATAGAAATGCTACCTATGTTGTCTTGACGGCGGTATGTAATTCTTTCACATGAGTCTAAGCCAACTACCAAAATTTGAGGTTTCTGAATTTTGTTGAACACTATTGGGTTGCCAAGTGAATAGTTATACCGAAGCTTTTTTGGATACACTTGATTCAGCCAGCCTTGGAATGAAAACATCTTGTCTTCCATGGAAGCACATATATCCTTGTTAAATTTTGCACCACGATGTTTTTTCTTGTAGTTCTTTTCTAGAAGGGCCCAGTTTACATCGTGATTCCCTGGAACAATCACAATATTATTGGGAGAAATTTTCAACTGACTAGTTAGGTTCTGAAGAAATATTGAAGCATAATCATATTCGTGTGGCTGCCCCTTTGATGCGATATCCCCGCTCAAGACAAGAATATCTGGAATGTCTCCGTTAAGCATAGTAGAGACATCATTGACCAGCTTGTCGGCATAGCGTTTGTAGGAGTCTTCAATATTGAGTGGGCCATCATTACATTCTGCCAAGCAGTCACTCCCAGCCTGCAAATCACTTAGGTGCAGAATCTTAATTACATTGCGCATCAATGTGTCCTCTTGGGTTAAACGAGTATTAGTAAAACAACAGAGCCAATCGGTTTTCCATATTTTTCGGTCATCAGTGCGTTAAATATAGCAAACCCGGTCGGGATTGTCAAATAGTTTTCGTCGAGGTTTTGTCTCGGTTTTCTTGCAGTAATCGACTTGCTATCATTATTGCTAACCATTTGTCACATTTGGTTTTGCAAATTCTCCAGACTCTCTTTTGTTTTTATTGTAGTGGAATGCTGAGGTCCCAATTTATTGGTAAATATCTCTAATGCACTTTTGAAATATAACTCCGACTCTCCGACTCGCCCGGTTGTGTGATAAAGCCTTCCTAAGTTGAATAAACTAACAGCATAATCAGGATGTCCTTGGCCAAGCTTCTCTTTACGAATTTCCAAAGCACGCACATAAAGTTGCTCTGCATTTTTCAATCGTCCGGTTGTCTCATATAATTCACCTAAATTATTTGAAGCGATCGCAATATTAGGGTGGTTTTCAATAGACTTTCTATTGAAAATGTCGACTGCTTCTTTGTAAAGTGGCTCAGCCTCATCAAACCGGCCAGTAACTCGATACAAATTGGCTAAATTATTT
>CAYZEH010000297.1:0-2951 GCA_964477135.1 uncultured Pirellulales bacterium
TAGTAATGAATTAAAAAAGTCTAACCTTGATTATTTGAAATGCAAATAAACATAATAGTACATCGGTAAAAACCGTTTAATTCATCTTGCAATTGTGCTAGTTGAAGTTCGATAATATTATACCAATTTAGATATTTTGCTTTTACCGCATCTATTTCTGAATAATGTTGAAATTTCAACCACTCCAATGATTAACTTTTTAAGATCTGATGATGATAAGCTGTATAGTAATTTTAATTGTCTTATGGGTGCGTTATATTTTGCTTTTCTCTTTTTTGAGGAATTGTAATTTTTTTTGATATAATTTCTATTCTTGGATACCAATAAACGTCATTCTCACCATAAACGGGAGAGATCTTTCCCTTTCCTAAATGCAGATGAACCATCTGTTATTCACCTCGCACCTTATGATTTCTTTCACTAATTTTTTCTCTAATAATTATTTTGCTTTCTTGGCCTTTTAGTATATAAAATAACATCCATACAAATTTATAGTAAATTTCTCAACTTCCTAATGTTTACTTTTCATGCTATGAGGGTATTATGATAAGAGGTCCCTAGAAAATGCCTATACATAGCCTCCAGGGAGATTTTTATAACTCCTTGGAGGCTATTTTATTTTGAATACTGAATAATCAATTTTGAATACTGAATAATCATAAAAGAATAGAAAGGAGATATAAGATGAAAAAGCTTATGAGTGTTATTTTGCCATTAATTATAATCCTTTTCATGGTAGGCTGCTCTGATGATAAAAACTATTATATTACAAATGAAGTTCCTCAGGAGGAGGAAAAAATCCCACCACCAGGCATTCTGCCAGTGGTCTTTATCAGTGGCACACCCTCTGAAATGGGCTATCAGTATGGACAACAGCTTAGAGACTATATCGTAATGGTTAAGAATAGCCTGTGGGCTCAATTATTGGCTAAGGATGACAAGGAGACTATTTTAGGTCACCTCTCGCAGTATAATGATGTGATCAAGAACGAGGCTCCAGAAATGGTTGAAATAATGTCGGGCATGGCCGGTGGGGCTGACGTGGACTATGAAGATATTCTAATGATAAATAGTTTCGTTGATGTAGCATGGGCACAGCCGGTTGAAAGTTGCTCAGGCTTTGCCGCCTGGGGTGATGCTACTAAAGATGGCAAGACCATTGCTGCTATTAACTTTGACTTTATGCCAGACCCCTTTTCGTACCGCGCTACAATAATTGCTTTTCCTGACCAGGGAAACAGTTTCATAGCCACGGGATTTGCCGGTGTTCTGGCCAATAATTTCTTTATGAATGAAAAAGGATTGGTGGAATTAAACAACCACGGCGAATACATCAGACCAGAGGACAAGGGATATGGTCTTCCAGCTATGGTTATCGCGGGCTACATAGCAATGACTTGCAATACTTGGGAAGAGGCCAGGGACTTTATGCTGAATGCCACAGTAAGTATGGGCGTTGCTCGTCACTTCGAGGATATAGGTGGCGGAGGATGTGTCGTTGAATCTACAGCAGATAAGGCAATGGCTAGATATGCTGGTGATTTTGGGGAGAATAACTACTTAATTGACACAAATCATTGGGTAATGCCAGAGATGTCTGATACCAAGTGGCCTTCGCCAGGTCCAGGTTCATCGGAGTATCGATACATGACTATAGAGAAATATCTACAAGACCAGTATGGTAACCTGGATGTAAACGCTTTTATGGATATCCTGGGAGAAAGCGAGAGATACTGGGACGGAAGCGAATGGCAGTACGTTGATGGATGGGCAGGCAACACTCTCAACGCCCTTGGCAGCCCAGGTATAGGCACTCACACCTGTCAAGTTGCTGTGCCAGCAGATAAGACTGTTTACCTACGTATGGGTGATGCGACTGGTCTTTGGGGCACGCTGGCTCCATACTTAACGGGTGAATTCGTAAAATTGGTGCTGGAAGATAGCCCGGCATCAGTAACAGCAACGG
This sequence comes from uncultured Pirellulales bacterium, assembly GCA_964477135.1. Taxonomy (GTDB): domain Bacteria; phylum Planctomycetota; class Phycisphaerae; order Sedimentisphaerales; family Anaerobacaceae; genus JAGLTN01. The sequence continues at coordinate 1,967 of CAYZEH010000297.1, forward strand.
CCGCTAGCTCAGCTCAGAATGACTTATGGATGGCATCTCAAGCCATAGTTGGTTCTACTAATCTAGATTTGGTCGACAAGTTGAACGAGGCAAAAGAGGCTTACTGGCAAGGATTAGCATATCAGGCGGAAGCGGCACTCCAAACTGGCGATGAGGCTTTGAGATCCTACAGCAAAGCTGCAACCAATTTGTGCAAATCTCAGGCCTATGCCCTTCAAGTGCAACATATGGCCCAGAGCCTATTAGAAGAGTAATGGTAAGCATTTCTTTTGACTCTGTTGCGTTGGAAGAATTAACAACCTAAGGGATTAACCCCCGGCTTTGCCGGGGGGGACCCCATATAAAGCATTAAAAATAACACCTTCCATATTACTAAACAGCATTTTATTATGGGAGGTGTTAGATAAAAACTTCAAGGGGTTCCATTATATGGATTTTTTCAGCCATGTTTTCCCCAAACTTTTTTGTCTGCTCCTATCAATTCCAGAATGCTGGGGATGTTTAGTAACAGTTTTTTTCCCTTAATGATAGGAGTGACCTCACCCCCTTTTCTTCTCTCGTTTCATTGCTGTTTGCAGATTCATTGTATTTCAACGTTTGGAAAAGGATTTATATGTCGGGTCATTTGTTCTGCCGTGCCTATCTCAGGTTCTGGCTTTGAAATCGTCGATATCATTTTATTTTCTCTGAATCCCCAGACCTATGACTTTTCATAGCTTAAACAGGATTTTTTTCTCTCTCAAATACATACTTCCTGCACAAGATTTCATATTTAATTATGCTATAAAATTAATATCATGGGTGGCTGTTGGTTGCAAAAGATATCACAATTTTTTAGGTTTAGATGAATTGAATCACTTTAAGAATTAAAAGCTTTGTTTAATTGCTGTAACAAATTTGATAATTGAAACCTGTCTGGATTGTTTAATCCTAACTGAATTAAGTAAATTCTCCTATTACCCATTCATGCCATGTTTGAAACGCA
>CAYZEH010000298.1:0-2946 GCA_964477135.1 uncultured Pirellulales bacterium
CCGTAACTTGTTATTTTTAAGTTAGTTACCCGCGGATAAACGGAAAAATTCAATTAGGATCAGTATAAATGTATAAGTTTATTTTAGCATTTCGTTATTTGTTTAAAAGGCGGATAAGCTATCTGGCTTCGTTGGCGGTAGCGCTTTGCGTTTTCATCGTTGTTATCGTTATGACAGTGATGACCGGGCTTGTTGATGATTACAAACAGAAAAATCATAAGTTTACAGGCGATTGCGTCCTGACAAGCGATTCGCTGGTAGGGTTCGGTTACTATGAAGATTTCCTGAAAATACTCGATAAGCAGGATTTCATCTACGCTGCGTCACCGGTCATAAAAAGCTATGCGATAATAACCTATCCCGATTCGGGCAGAAGCAGGGGGTTGGAGATCATGGGAGTTGAGCCTGCCAGCTTTAGCAAGGCGACCGGTTTTGGTCAGGGTCTTTACTATAACAAAAACGATGTTACACAAGCTTTTTCACCTTCGTATAACACTAAACTTGATGGTTGTGTCCTTGGCATTGATATCTGGATCAGTAGAGACTCAAGGGGCAAATATCAATACAGCGACCCCTATAAAGCAGCTTTTGTTATAAGCAGTTTTCCGCTGACGGTTAAGGGTGCATTAGCCAGAGCAGGCGCAGGTGAAGAAAAAACCGGCACATTTTACTATAGTGACGTTTCTCATAGCGGCCTGGCCAGAGTTGATGGCGGTATGATATACCTTGCCTTCGACAAAGCGCAGCAGCTTTGCGGCATGGCTGGTGATTTTAAAAGAGTAAATTCAATACACATAAAATTTAAAGAAGGCCTAAAAGTAACTGAAGGTTGCGAAAAAGTTGCCGATATCTGGGCGAATTACGTTGCTGAAAACAAGCAGCAAAAACACGCGAATCTGTTTGATTATGTAAAAATACAAAGCTGGAAAGAAAACCGCCGATCTTTCATTGCTGCAATGGAAAAAGAGCAGAAAATGATGGCCATGATGTTTTTATTTGTCGGTCTTACAACGGTTTTTGTTGTCTTTGCAGTTTTTTATCTGATCGTTAACAGAAAGAGCAAAGATATCGGTATTTTAAAGAGTATAGGCGTTTCGAATTTTAGTATTATTTATATGTATTCGCTTTTTGCTTTTTTAATGGGTTTGATGAGTTCAGCAATTGGTTCATTGGCAGGCTGGGGCGTTCTGCTCAGGATGAATGATATTGAAAACTGGCTTTTTGTCCATTTCGGGTTTCAGCTATGGGACAGGTCAATTTATGCGATAGGCGATATTCCCAGCAAACTGGAATTTAATGTTTTGGTTACGATAGTATTTTCTGCTATATTAGCGTGCATGGCGGGAGCATTTTTTCCGACTTTTCGAGCGGTCAGATTAAGGCCTATAGAAACTTTACAGGTGAGTCAGCTATGAGCGAAGATAAATATTTATTAGAAGCGAAAGAAATTGTCAAATCTTATCCTCTTGGGGCAAGCAAGGTTGAAGTTCTCAAAGGGGTTGATTTTTCTGTTGCCCCCGGTGAGTTTGTTGCAATAACAGGGGCATCAGGAAGTGGGAAAAGTACACTTTTGCACATATTAGGCGCATTAGATAAGCCTGACCAGGGGTTAGTTAATTTTCAGGGTAAAGATATAGCAAAGCTCAGTAATGGGCAGATGAATAAATTCCGTAATCATAAAATAGGGTTTGTATTTCAATTTTACCATTTATTGGACGAATTAAACGTTGCTGAAAATGTTTACCTGCCTGCAATGGCCTCAAGTTCTTTGCCAGGTTGGTTCAAAATCAGGGGCAAGGCCAAAAAACGGGCACATCAAATGCTTGAGAAGTTCGGTCTGAGCCATAGAGTAAAGCATAAGCCTTACCAGCTTTCAGGCGGGGAACGCCAGAGGGTGGCTATTGCCAGAGCGCTGATGAATGAGCCGGTTTTGCTTTTAGCGGATGAACCAACGGGAAACCTTGACTCTGAGACAGGAAATGGTATCTTGAAGGTCTTTGAAGAACTCAACAAGGCTGGTCAGACCATAATAATGGTTACTCATGACGACAGGATCGCTCAGAGAGCATCGAGGATAGTGGTTCTGGCAGATGGAAAGGTTGAGGGTTAATTATAGTTTAAAGAAAGAGTATTTGTTATGGCATTGAAAATCTGGTTAGATGACAAACTGGTAGATAAGCAGGATGCGAAAGTGTCTGTTTTTGATCATGGGTTGCTTTATGGCGACGGCGTTTTTGAAGGTGTTCGTGTTTATGCGGGAAAGATTTTTGAAGAAAAAGCCCACGTTGACCGGCTCTATGAATCAGCTAAAGCCATTAGACTTGAAATACCAATGACAAAAGATGAAATGGTCGATGCCATGCGCAAAACAATTGAAGCAAATGGTATTAAAGAAGGTTACATCCGTCAGATAGTGACACGTGGTGTCGGTTCTCTGGGGTTGAATCCATTTACTTGCGAAAAGGCAGGTGTGATCATCATCGCATCAAGTATTCAGCTTTACCCTGAAGAGCTTTATGAAAAGGGGATGAAGGTTATCAGTGCAACTACTATTCGCAATCACCCCTTAGCACTGCCGCCTCAGATCAAGAGTCTGAATTATTTGAATAATATTCTTGCCAAGATGGAAGCTCTCGATGCCAACGTCCCTGAAGCCATAATGTATAATCATATGGGGTATGTTGCAGAGGCTACCGGTGATAATATATTTATTGTCAGAAACTCAGTTGTTTATACTCCTCCTGTAAACGCAGGTTCACTTTGTGGTATAACAAGGGCAGTGGTAACCAAGCTTGCTAAACAGAAAGATTTAGAAGTTATTGAAAAAAATCTTACAAGATTTGATCTGTATACATGCGATGAGTTTTTCCTTACAGGAACCGCAGCGGAGGTTATCGGGATTGTCGAGATCGACGGCAGATTCGTCGGCGACGGCAAACCAGGCCC
>CAYZEH010000299.1:0-2865 GCA_964477135.1 uncultured Pirellulales bacterium
TGAAATCCGGGTGAATTTTTTTGCTCGGCAGGGATTTTAAGAGTATTGAAGCAGGTTTTGTATTGTTGTTTGTTGTGGTTGGGATATAATCTTTTTAGATTTACATCTTTTGAGGAAGCTGGCTATTTTGAGGTAATGAGGTTTAGTCGGGAATATTTTGGAAGGCAGGCCATAAAAAAATCCTTTTAAAGCTTTGCATGGATATGGGATTGAAATATTAAGATGGAATACGAATTATATCATGATGAAAGTAAGGAGCATGGTTATTGGCATGGAATACTTTTAGTGCCAACTTCTACAAAACCAATGCTTACTAAATACTTAATAAAAATAAGAAAAGTATTAGCCTACAATACTTCATTAAGTTTAAAACAAATCAAAAATAAAGGGAAATCTTTTAAATGTGCGGAGGCTTGGGTTTTATTTGCTTATGCTGCATTAATGCAAAGAATTAAGAAAGATGGGTTTCCCACAATAAAGTTACCAGAATTAGAAAGAGGGCAATTGAGATTTGGGAATTATAGCGATTTGATTGGTAATTACATAATAGGCTGTAAGTTTATAGTACTACGAGATAGGGATTTGTTTAATGAAATGTATGATACCCTCGATTTTGGGGCTAAAATGGAAATAACTTTTAGGATGGCAGTTAAAGGTGGAATTCATTTACTAGGTTCTGATGAGAAGCCAATTGAAATCAAAAAAATGTATTTTGATGGCCATAAGCATTATGGAAGAAATATCAATAATGATAGAATTAAAGCCGGTTTAAATAAGTTAAGAAAATACTGTGAAATAAGTGATGATTTAATGGTGTATGATGATAAGAGTGACCACGATAAAAATACTACTCACTCATATGAGGATTGTCAAATTCTACAACTAACTGACTTATTGATTGGTTCAGCCAGAGTTGTAAATGGATACTATGGACAGGGAGGAGATTCGAGGTTGAGAATTCAAAAGGAAATTGCTTCTCCAGTGAAAGAGTTATTAAAAAAATATAACAAAGGTATAGCAAGAATGAAAAACAGTAGATGGAGTGATGCTATTTGTATTGGAGAATGTTTTTTAGAAAATGGTGAATGGCAATTTGCAAAATTAGAAAGAAAACAAAAAAAGAAGCAACTAAATTTATGGTGTTGGTAGGTGGCAATTGAGACGAGGTTGTTTTTAAGAACTATTGTATAAATTAAAAAGGTTAGATTGTGGAATATATATTACCAATAACAATTAGTGGCGGAGTAGTTGGAGTAATTGGTGGAGTTCTATTATTTCTCAGACAAAAGGAAATAACCAAGCTTAATTCTGATCTTCAAACTGAAAAGGAACGCAGAATAATAGCAGAGCAGAAAAACTGCCGAATCCCTGAACTCGAACAAGAGCTTAAAGACAAGGACAACTCCATCAGTGAATTACAAACGGAAGCGAGCAACTTAAAAACTCAGGCAGCCACCTTAAATACCAAGCTTGAAGAACAGCAAAAGTCCTTTGAGGAAAAGGAAAAGCTCCTTAAGGATGCCGAAGCTAAGCTTACCGAGACCTTTAAAGCGTTGTCAGCGGATGCATTGAAAAGCAATAATAATCAGTTCCTGCAGTTAGCAAAAACGAATCTTGAGAAATACCAGTCTGAGGCTAAGGGCGACCTGGAGAAACGCCAGCAGGCTATCCAAGAACTTGTTAAGCCTTTGAAGGAATCTCTTGCCGGTGTTGATGAGAAGATCGGCAAGATCGAAAAGGAAAGAGTACAGACATTTTCCACCCTGCAAGAGAAAATTGCGGCATTGGCTACTTCTGAAGCCGAGTTGAAGAAGGAGACATTAAATCTCGTGACAGCACTTAGAAGGCCCTCTACTCGTGGACGTTGGGGTGAGATTCAGCTTCGTCGTGTAGTGGAAATGGCTGGCATGGTAAAATATTGTGATTTTGATGAGCAAAAAAGCTTCTCAGATGACGGACGGATTCTGAGGCCCGATATGGTGATCCAGTTGCCGAATGAGAGAAGTGTGGTTGTCGATGCTAAGACTCCTCTCGATGCTTATTTGCAATCATTGGAGGTTACTGATAATGAACAGAGGATAGAGAAGCTCAAAAAGCATGCCGGGCATGTCAGATCGCATATTAAAAGTCTCAGTACAAAGGCATATTGGGATCAGTTTCAGCAAATGCCGGAGTTTGTAGTTATGTTCCTGCCGGGTGAGATGTTCTTTAGTGCTGCATTAGAGCAGGATCCAACTCTTATCGAGGCTGGCGTTGAGAAGAAGGTTATTTTGGCAACACCTACGACACTTATAGCTTTGCTGCAAGCGGTTGCTTATGGTTGGAAGCAAGAGCAAATAGCTAAAAATGCTTTGGAAATAAGTGAGTTGGGTAAATTGCTTTATGACAGAATTCGGGTATTAGGTGAGCATTTTACTGGTGTTGGCAAGGGACTTAAAAAAGCATTAGATTCTTATAACGATACTGTTAGATCATTTGAGAGTAGAGTGATGATTGCTGCCCGCAAATTTAAAGAACTTGGCGCTGGTACAGGTAATGACATTGATACGATACAGCCTGTCGATGTTACACCGCGGCAGCTGCAAGCACCAGAACAATTGAGTGATGAGGTGAGTCTGAAATCTGAGTAAATAAAACGGACTCGGGATGTGCAGTTTTGGTTTAACTCAATTCGCTTACGGTTGGGGCTCGGAATGGGGGATGTTTGAAAAGATGTCGGCGGCGTATAACGGCGGTGGAATAGAATTTGAATATACCCTTGAAGGCTAAGAAATTTCCGCGAATCAGGCCTTGATTGATTATTTTTAAGTTATACCCTTAAGGGTAGTAAATGTCTGCGAATAAATCTATAACTTGTTATTTTTA
>CAYZEH010000300.1:0-2835 GCA_964477135.1 uncultured Pirellulales bacterium
TTTCGTAAAAAGCATCCATAGGGATGAGAATGTAACCCTGCTCCATTCCTCTTATAAAGAATGTGAACCCGTCCCCAATTACTACCCTACTGATGGGACGGATGGGGCCACCGACGCGGCAGGGGCTATTGCTGATGGCACAACAGTGCAGGCTGCCCGGGGCCGGGGATACGACGCCGCGCGATATCTCGCGAACAACTATTCATATCACTTCTTCGAGGCGACCGGGGATCTCCTGATGACCGGGCCCCTTAGTAAAACATGAATCAATGTCCGATTTTTATCATATTTATAATATTTATCATTGCTTTTTAGAAATTTATTAGGTATGGTAGAGGAAATTTGTCTAATGTAATTCGTCTTGAAAAGCAAGGATCCTTTAAAATGCATCCCATAGTATTCTCAATAAAAAAAAGCTTTTTTTTATACGCATTTTTTTTGATAATGCTATTTTCCCTGTCTATAACTACTGCTCATGCCGAACGCGGCATTGATGTTATTTCCGAAGATGGAGTCCAAGTCTTTAAAGCTGGCAAAAGATACGCGATACTTGTCGGCATATCTAAATATAACCAATCAGATTTGAATTTGTTATATTCCACAAATGATGTTTCCGCCCTTCATAACCTTCTGTCTGACACTAAATATGGTCGTTATGATAAGATAAAAACTGTTACGGACAGCCAGGCAAAGTCTTTGAATATAAAAAAGGCACTTGCCGATTTCGACAGGGTTATTACCAGTCAGGACACTATCCTTTTTTTCTATGCTGGTCATGGAGTATTGGTCAATGGAGAGACTTACCTGTTACCGCATGATGTAGAGCTGGATTATCTAGAACTCACAGGTATTAAATTGAAGGATCTTATTGATACAATAACGAAAACCAGCGCAAAACAAAAGATTGTGCTACTAGATGCATGCCATAGTGGTGGTGCCATAGATTCGAAAGTCTACAGCCAAAGAAACGTCCGAAATCTGAACTTGGATAATCTTAAAAATAGCAGGGGAATCGTCATTGTCAGTTCATCAAGATCGGGAGAGCCATCTTACGAAGATGATGAAACCAAACACGGACTTTTTACCAAATACTTAATAAAAGGGTTGAAAGGCGAAGCTGATCAATACAAAACAGGCAACAAAAACGGTTTCATTGAAGCGAATGAGATATATGCTTACATAAACGAAGAAGCAAATAATGAAGCAATAAAGAAGATAGGAAAGCCTCAACATGCCATCATGGCGGGCCGCGTTGAAGGACCGTTCTATTTAACCTACTACATAGATTTTGCTAAATATCTTGAGGACGAAAAAAACCGTGAGAAGGAAAGAAATGACCAGCAAACGAAACCTATCAGGCGATATGTCCCCGTATTTAATTGAGTCTTATAATAGCTCCACACCAGACTCTCCATAACCTATTATCTATTTTGAGTGAATATATACCCATAGCGGGTAAAAATAAAAAGAGTGGGGGATTATGTAATGACATTATCGGGGAAATTCTTAACATGTTTCACTTTTGCTTTGATTTGCTTTTCAGTTTTCTTGCTCGGTAGCGGGCCAATGGCTCTAAATGAAGCTCTGGCTGCTGATTTCACAAAGGACTCGCCTCAAAACTTAATCAAATTTCAACTACCCGGCGATAGGACTCCAATTTCAAATACCATATTAGCTCAGGCCGATAAGACAGACAGGGATTTTAAAACAAAAGATGATCCTTCAGAGAAAATTCCTTCAGCGCTGACCGTGGCCTATTCTGTCTGGTATTCAGAAATGACCCTCAGTGTTGAGGGCGATAAAGGCACAACATCTCTTGGTTTACATGGGCCATCCATGTCCTATTCATTCGATAAATGGTCATTAAGTGGAAGCTTTCTTATGCCGATGACAAAGGGAACTCTCGAAGCTAACACGTATGGCACCGCTGGCGGAACCACCGACGGATATATGTACTCCGAATTAGACAGGTATGACGCAGATATCATTTTACGCAGGTCATTTGGGGCGGGAAATTGGATTTTCGGGCCTCAATTTGGCATAAAATATATGGGTATAAAGAATTACAATTCGACGGTTAAGCTGACAAAAATATCCGATGGGTCGAATACGACTTACAGGGGTGAAGGTGACCTGGACGCCTATGGACCATCATTAGGTGGAGTCATCGCATATATTCCCGGAAATCCAGAGACTTCTCCTATAACTTTCTCGCTGATAGCAAATGTTCTATATTTGAGATTGACAGGAAAGGATCCCAATGCTCCCTTGTATTCACAGCCGAAAAGACTTAGCGACGCCGGTTATAACCCTAATGGCACTTATTATGGGCTGGATTATGGCTCAGTGGCTCTTCACGAAATTGATACATGGATACCCGGGTATAATGCATCTTTTCAGATGACATACAATATGTCTCCCGGATTCAACGCAACTGTTGGCGGTAGGTATAATTACGCAAAAAATAAAGAGTTTTATAATCAATCCGGTCTACCCGGTGATCCTAATTATTCGGCTCAATCCTTGGTCTGGCTCGAATATTGGGGTGCCTTCGCAAATGTTGCTTATACGTGGTGATTGTGGCGTCATGCCTCTGTTGTTCTCCGAAAGCCACACCAGATGGCTGGCCCGGTTTTTCAATTTGATGACGTGTTAAAAAAAACGTCTTAACAGCCCGTTTCTGAGTTATCAATACCGGGGATTTTAGGGACATAACACTTAATTACCAATTATGTGTTATGTCCTCTTAATTACCCAACCTGGCGATCTCAGCATGTATTTTAATGTGCATTTTAGGATAGGGGAAAACTAGGGACACTTCCCGTATTAATACTT
>CAYZEH010000301.1:0-2820 GCA_964477135.1 uncultured Pirellulales bacterium
TATGCAGAAAGTAATGGCTGAGATAGGCATGCCTTTGCCAAAGAAGTGAAAATATCCAAAAACCTGATTTAGCTGGGGTTGTTTTCTGTTATTTGCTTTGTTAGCTCTAAGAGCAGGTTTTTCGTTTTTTCATCTGTTTTTTCAATGTTAGCGATTTTGCTGCATGCGTGCATGACTGTAGTGTGGTCGCGGCCTCCGAGGTGGCCTCCGATTTCTTCAAGGCTATGCTTGGTGAGATTCCTCGCCAGGTACATACATATCTGCCTTGGCATTGTAATGCTCTGGTTTCTTTTTTTGCTTTGCAGGTCCGTCAGCCTGACATCAAAGTACATGGTAACAACATTAATGATATCTGTAATACTGATATGACGCATAGCAGAGTCGACCTGGCCTTCCAAAGCAAATTTCGCAAGTTCAAGTGTGATAGGCTCGTTGGATGTCATTGACACTGCGTAAATTGTCGTCAGCGCACCTTCAAGCTCTCTCACATTAGCATAAATTCTCTTAGCAATATACTCGGAGATTTCCTCTGATAGATCCAGACCCCTCAGATGAGCCTTCTTTTGAATAATAGCTGCTCTGGTTTCATAGCTTGGCGGGTCGACTCGGGCAACAAGGCCCCAGTTGAATCTGCTTATGAGCCTTTTCTCAAGAGCAGGTATTTCGTTGGGAGGACAGTCCGCGCTTAGGAGTATCTGTTTGCCGCTATTGTAAAGAGCATTGAACGTGTGGAAAAATTCTTCCTGGCTTTGTTCGCGTTCGCTTAAAAACTGAATATCGTCAATGACCAGTGTATCAACTGTGCGGAACTGACTTTGAAAACCAGCGAGGTTGCCCTGCTCTATCGCACGGATAAATCTGTTCACGAAATCTTCGCAACTTAAAAATTGTATTACAGCACCGTTATATTTGTTTCTGGTTTCGCAGCAGACGGCATGGAGCAAATGAGTTTTGCCCAGACCTGAACTTCCATAAAGAAAAAGCGGATTATAGGTATCGCCCGGCGACTGACTTATCGCAATGCAACTTGCATGAGCAAGCCTGTTGCTTGGCCCCACAACAAAATTGTCAAAAGTGTAATCAGGATTCTGTTTAAAGCCGATGTTATTATCCGGTTGGGAAAATGATACACCCATTTTGTCTTTATCATCAATTACAAAATCAACAGTAACCAGATGACCTGTTACCTGTTGGGAAGCCCTTAGAAAGCTTGTTCGGCAATTTTCACGCATGAACTGAACGGTGGCATCGTCGGGACAGCTTATTATCAGGGAGCCGCCATCAAGCTGTGTGACGTTGAGCTTGTCAAACCATTGACGAGTATTAACCGGGTCAAGAGACCTGGCGCGGTCGAGTATATCAGAAAAAATTTCTTCTATTTCCCAGACTGCCAAATCATACTCCTTTAATCATAATCCAAAACAACAACACTTCTACGTCTGAAAACATTCATTAAAACATCCGGCTTGAGCACCTTTCAACCTTCCCTGGTCGAACGGTTTCGAACTATAACCGAATTTCTGCTTTTTGTCAAAGAAAAACACTTCATTTACTATAAATTGGTCAAAAACGCAAACCCATTTCTGAAACCTGAAACAAAAAAACACCATATCATTATATCTGTACTTGAAATTTGTGCAAATATCTGCGAGACTCTTGGCCTGACGATTAATTGCTAAGGAATGTACCCTTAAGGGTAGTATCCGGATATATCGGGATATCCGCGGATAAATGATAATATTCAATTGGGATTAATATATATGGGATTATTTACGAAAGCTGCAGGCTTTTTTAAAGAAAAGCTCACTTTGACAAGGGACAAAATAACAAATTCGCTGACCAGCGTCTTAACTTTGGGCAGAAAAATAGATGAAGACCTGCTCGATAAGCTTGAGGAGACACTGATAAGTGACGACATAGGTGTGGAAACCACGGATAAACTTATCGACGATTTGCGTCAGGGGTATCGAAGTAAAAAAATATCTACAACCGATGATGTGATTCCGTTTCTGAAAGAGCATATGAAAGGGTATTGGCCAGACAGGCAAAGGCAGCTAATAACTGCTGAGGCAGGGCCTACTGTAATACTCGTAGCAGGCGTTAACGGCACAGGCAAAACGACCAGTATCGCCAAACTAAGTTATATTCTAAGTCAGAACAATGAGAAGGTGATAGTTGCTGCCTGCGATACTTTCCGCGCTGCTGCTGTAGAACAGTTAAGCATCTGGGCGGACAGGATCGGCGTACAAATAGTAAAACATAAAAGCGGCTCAGACCCGGCAGCTGTTGCTTATGACGCATGTGAAGCTGCCATCGCCAGGAATGCTGATTACCTGATACTCGACACCGCCGGCAGATTGCATACTCAAAAAGACCTCATGCGGCAGCTTACAAAAATCCGCGATGTTGTCGCCAAAAAAATCCCCGGCACACCAAATGAGGTGCTGTTAGTGCTCGACGGCACAACCGGACAAAACGCAATATCGCAAGCAAAACTATTTACCGAAGCCATTGATGTCACCGGAATATTTTTATCGAAACTCGACGGCACTGCCAGAGGCGGTATTGTTATCGCAATAAAAGATCAACTTGATATTCCCGTTAAATTTGTAGGCTTAGGCGAAAAGCCAGAGGATATCGCGGAATTCGACCCGGAAAAATTTGTCGAAGCGTTATTCTGAAAGAAATTGTTTTTGTTCTTTTTTACATTTTTCTTAATGATACCTTTAGGTGCAGACAGCTTCAACGATGAATCCGCCCGATATTCGTTGATTATCCACGCTTGATCGAAACATAGCCGAGAAATCAGTTTTTCCTTTG
>CAYZEH010000302.1:0-2814 GCA_964477135.1 uncultured Pirellulales bacterium
TACCGCTTATTGTAAGTGCGTATCAAAAAGGCATTCGCGATTATGATGTGGAAACCGCCTGGCAAGCGATGCTGCACCAGCAAACTGTTCCGGGACAAAAATATCCTTGTGGTGGAGCTGTTGGCAACATGGAGCTTCAGCCCTATTTGAAATATGGTTATGTGCCTATAGAATCAAGGTTTGTTTCCAACACGCTCGAATATGCTTACGATGACTGGTGTGTGTCGCAAATGGCAGCAGCTTTGAACAAGACAGATGAATATAACACATTTATCAAAAGAGCGCACAATTACCAAAACATGTTCGATCCTAAAACGAAATTTATGCGTCCAAAATATGCAGATGGAACCTTTAGAAAAAAATTCGATCCGCTAAGCTCTCCCCGAAATGAATTTGTAGAAGGTAATCCATGGCAATTCACTTTTTTTGTTCCCCACGATGTAAAGGGAATTGTCGATTTGATTGGGAAAGAGGAATTTAACCATAGGTTGAATGATGGATTTGAAAAGTCTGTTAAAGAGAATTTTAATGCCACAGGTGACAGGAGGGGTGTTTACTATATTAACCATGGCAACCAACCGAATATGCAGGCCGCTTATTTATTCAATTATTCAGGCAAACCATGGCTTACGCAAAAATGGGTCAGGGAAATTATGTCCCGGTACTATGGGGCTACGCCCCTTCATGGCTGGCTGGGCGATGAGGACGAAGGGCAAATGGGTGGCTGGTTTGTGATGAGTGCAATGGGATTATTCCAAACAAATGGAGGGGCTTCGGTAAAACCATTTTATGAAATAGGAAGTCCATTGTTTGAAAAAGTCACGATCAATCTGGACCCTGATTATTACCCAGGCAAAACATTTGTCATCGAGGCTAAGCATACCTCTGCCAATAATAAATATATTCAATCTGCAGTATTGAATGGAAAGAAATTATCGAAACCATGGTTCTATCATGACCAGTTGGTTAATGGGGGTAAACTCGTATTGATAATGGGAGACAAACCCAACAAAAAATGGGGCACCCGACCGAAAGATGCACCACCTTCAATGTCAAGTCCAAATTAAAGGGGTCAGACCCCTTTTACGGCAAAATAGGCAAACTGGGTATCCCCAAAAACCGTCAAAAGACTTTATTGTGAATATTTCTGACAAAATTAAAGCCGTTCAAGCCGCATAACTACGTGATAGATACCGTTGATCCGGTTGCCTTTGATGATATTAGGCGCATACTCCTGATTCCACGGCCAAGCAAACGAATCTCCCCCCTATCTACACAGAACACCCGCCTAATAGCCCGCAATCGCTGGCCGGATTCCCGTATCAATTATTTTTTGAAAACTTTGAGTTTCTCACGCTTGCCGATAATACACGAACCTGTTATTATGAATCTGATATTTAGCTCAAATTCAAACTAAAACCCGTTATTTGGAGTACATTATCAATATGCCTAATACGACCAGTAAACTCTCTATATCTGTTATTACAGTCGCTTTGTTCTGTAATTGTGTTATTGCCCGATCGCCCGTTCAGATTGATGTTTCTGACGCCCATGCAAGCATCGAAAACAGCGTCATTGCTATTGAATTCGATCTCGCCAACGGCACCTATTCCGGCATTGACAAATCGGACAATACAACAGTCTTTAAAAATGCCTGGTACAGGATCGGGCAAGGCGGATGGTATGAGCCCAAATGTGTTTACAAAGCAGAGCGACTGGGACGTATTGTTGATAAGCTTGGCGCAGGTGAAACATTACGCGTCTGGTATTTGCCGCAAGACAGCTATGACCCGTCACGATTCCTTGACATCACAATTTATCAGGCAAGGCCGTTTTTTGTGATCGGCTGGGGAGTGAAAAACAATAAGGAGTTCACCGTCCGTGCGCGAACTGCCGAGGTCTTGCTCAATGGTGTATTGTTTAATAATCAGAAATTGATCGAGCCGCGAGTGTTGCGCGGCGGAGCCGGAGCGGACTCCAATTTTGTGGAACAGACCTGGGAAATCAATGCCCATAACAGTGCAATGCTGACGTATAAAGATGCTTTGGCGGATAATAAACGCAGAACGCTCGTTGCCGGTGGATTAGCGTATGGTGAATTTATGCGTACGGTTGAATTTCATGCAAAAGCCAAAGGACGGCGCCTGCCAAGAGGTTCTAAAACAATCTCTCCGCCCATCAAGCAGTCCTTTATGACGCTTACGATTCATGACCCGCAGGGAAAACGAGTGGCCCCAGGAAAGTTATGGAAATCGAAAGACAGCTACTTTGTCGATATGACAACCGCCGATCCGTTTGAATCACTCGAGCAGTACGGTAAGTCGTTAGCGGCGGCAAACAATGCCAATCCGAATGCCTATGATTTCCCGACATTATGTGGTTGGATGGCGTCCCAGAGAGGCTATGGCGATGGTACGCCTACAAATAGTTCGCCGGCATTGGTCGAGCAAATGAAGATCGCCATTAACAAAGGCATTACAAAATATACGCCTGTCGGACTGCGTTTAGAACCTGACTATTACTGCTACTCGAACGATGGCGACACGCAGCAGGGATGGTGGGACGATGAGCATTGGGCTAAATACGGATCGCTTCAAAAGCCGTATGAAACTTTTGCGAAATTTGCCGGTAAGATAAACAGCATGGGCGGAAAAGTCTTTACTTATATCCAGGGATCAATGCCGAGTAATGACTTTGCGGTTGCGCATCCGGACTGGATGCTCAATGATGATATTTCGCTGCTTTATGAAGACCGTCCTCATGCCAGAACGCTTATAAGATATGACTACACGAATCCCGATTTCCAGGATTATC
>CAYZEH010000303.1:0-2813 GCA_964477135.1 uncultured Pirellulales bacterium
ATAGAAACAACATGGCAATTATACTTGACAAATGCCTGAGAGCAACTTACGATGATTATTGATGCTTTTGGTATCTGGCAACGATGCTTTTATTATCTGGCAACGATGCTTTTATTGTCTTGCATTGATGCTTTTGGTATCTGGCAACGATGCTTTTGGTATCTGGCAACGATGCTTTTATTATCTGGCAATGATGCTTTTGGTATCTGGCAACGATGCTTTTAGTGTCTGGCAATGATACTTTTATTATCTGGCAATGATGCTTTTATTATCTGGCAATGATGCTTTTATTATCTGGCAATGATGCTTTTAGTGTCTGGCAACGATGCTTTTATTATCTGGCAACGATGCTTTTGTTATCTGGCAATGATACTTTTGGTATCTGGCAATGATGCTTTTGGTGTCTGGCAACGGTGCTTTTGGTATCTCGCAGCGAGATGGATATTTTAAACAGGGAAAGTGGTGCAGAAATGACGAAAGTTTTGCAAAAGAGAGTCGCTTTTATTTCTTCGTTTCAGCCGAGGAAGTGCGGCATAGCTACATTCACTTCTGACCTGATCAAAAATACCTCTGTCGCTTCCAAAGGTAATTTTGAGCCGCTTGTCGTAGCGATGAAAAATTCAAGCGATGTTAATAAATACGATGTACCTGTTAAATTTGAAATCAGAAAAGATGTCAGAAAAGACTATATCTGTGCAGCTGACTATATAAATTTCAGTCATGTAGACCTGGTTTCAGTACAGCACGAGTTCGGGCTTTTCGGCGGAGAGGCAGGTTCATATCTGACATTTCTGCTTAAAAGGTTGAAAGTTCCGGTAATCACAACTTTGCATACCGTGCTCGATGACCCCGATGCCGATTATCGCAAATCTATGATTGAGCTATGCGACGGATCTCAATATATGATAACCATGAATGAACGCGGTGTGGATATGCTTAAAAATATCTATGGCGTACCTGAAAGTAAAATAAAACTGATTGCCCATGGTATCCCGGAGCTGCCTTTTGTCGATAACAATTACTATAAGCACAAATTCAAGATCGAAGGTCGACGTACAATTTTAACTTTCGGACTGCTGAGTAAAAATAAAGGTATCGAAGTAATGCTCAAAGCTATGCCGGAGATCATCGCTAATGAACCTTCGGCGATATATGTAATACTTGGAATGACACACCCTTCGGTTTTGAAACATGACGGAGAATCTTACCGTTTCTCTCTGCAAAGACTTGTAAAAGAGCTTAATCTCCAGGAACATGTTATTTTTCATAACAGATTCGTAAGCGATGACGAACTAAACAATTTTCTTTGCGCGGCTGATGTATATGTCACTCCATATCTGAACAGAGAACAGCTCACAAGCGGAACATTGTCATTTGCTGTAGGTACCGGAAAAGCAGTTGTATCCACCCCTTACTGGGCAGCACAGGAGTTGCTGGCAAATGGACGTGGAAGGCTGGTAGACTTTGGAAACCATAAGCAAATGGCAAAAGCTGTTTCAGATATATTCAAAGACAATTCGCTATTCTATTCGCTTAGAAGAAAAGCCTACGACTACGGCAGGTCAAGGACCTGGCCTAAGATAGGACAGCAATACTGGAAATTGTTCCGCAGCAGTGAGGTAACTTCTTCTTTAAGCTATGATAAAGAAAAGACACCGATCGTTACAAACGTAGAGCTGCCCGAACCATCTCTGGCGCATATTAAAAACCTTACCGACCAGACCGGTATGCTCCAGCATGCAAAATATGTCATTGTGAACCGAGATCACGGCTATTGCACCGATGATAACGCAAGAGCTGTTATCGCAATGATAAAATACTATAACCAGTTCCATGAGTCAGAAGCTAAAACCCTTTTGGATATATACCTGGCATTTGTCATGTATGCGCAAAATAAAGATGGAACAGTAAGAAACTTTATGAATTACGACAGAACCTGGGTGAAAATGGAACCAGCAAATGACGCACTTGGAAGAGTGCTGTGGTCCCTCGGAGCTATCATGGTGAAACCTCCTTCATCAAAATACCTGTCGATCGTCAAAGACCTGTTCGATAAATCGGTAAAGCACGTCAACGACCAGTTTCCCAGAGGAATGGCATATTCGATCATCGGAATGTGCGACTACCTCAAACAATTTCCCGGAGCAAGTGATATAAAAAGACAGCTCGAAACAGCAGCTGACTACCTTGTCGAGCTTTTCGAGAATAACCAGAAACCCAACTGGCAATGGTTCGAAGATCAGCTCACTTATGATAATGCGGTTTTGCCTCACGCTTTATTCGTAGCAGGCTATGCCTTCGCTAATAAAAAATATCTCGACATAGCGACAAAAGCTTCTGATTTTCTTATCGAAACAACTTTTAACAAAACTCACTTTAAATTTATAGGCTGTAAAGGTTGGTACAAAATTGGACACGACAAGGCTTCTTTTGACCAGCAGCCCATAGAAGCGGCAAGCACGGTTATGATGCTAAATGCCGCCTACACTGCCACTAACAATTCAAGATATCTTACTTTACAAAGAAAAGCTTTCGACTGGTTCATTGGCGAAAACGATCTGCAGACACCTGTTTACGATTTTAAAACTAAAGGATGTTATGACGGCCTCACTGCCGGCGGAGTGAACCTCAACCAGGGAGCGGAAAGCACGATAAGCTTTATGCTGGCTTTGCTGACCATACTTGAAAGTTTTTTAACCGTTGACAAAATAAATGAAATCGGCATAACTAACTTAATAGCCCTCAAAAGTCACCCTAAAGCCAGGATTAAAGAAGTTGCTGAAAAAAGTGATCTTACAAAAAAAATTGAGAAT
>CAYZEH010000304.1:0-2809 GCA_964477135.1 uncultured Pirellulales bacterium
AAGCTGACAAAATAACATGTATTTATACTACTTACAGTTGAGTTTTCCCGTTTGTCTGCGGGTAAATAACTTTGAAACAACACTTTATAACTTCCCTCGCGGGAATTTCTTACCCTTAAGGGTATAAAAGAAAAACAATGCAGTAATCACATTTTACCTTAACAGGGCAAATAGAAGCTGACTTTAAGATGATTTTATTGTATCATGTGACGAATTACAACAAGGAATATGAATTAAAGGAGAACAAAAGTGTCAGATGTTTTTATCGATGAAAACTATAAGCCTTCGCTATCGCTGAAAGAAACAGAAATTGCTATTAAGTTTATCAAAGATTTTTTTCAGGACAATCTCAGCGAAAAGCTCTCATTGCAGCGAGTCTCAGCACCTCTGTTTGTTCGAAAAGGCAGCGGAGTAAATGACGATTTGAACGGCATAGAAAGAAAAGTCTCATTTAATATAAAAGCAGACAACAGTGATGCGGAGATCGTTTTTTCACTGGCGAAATGGAAAAGAATGGCATTGGCGGATTACGGCTTTGGCATTGATGAAGGTCTCTATACTGATATGAACGCTATACGAGCAGACGAAGAGGTACTCGACAACATACACTCGGTATATGTTGACCAGTGGGACTGGGAAAAGGTTATCACCGCTGACCATCGAAACCTTGATTACCTTAAAGAAACGGTAAGAAATATTTACAGAGTTTTAAAAGCTACCGAGCTGGTCACTTTTGAAAAGTATCCGCAGATCACTCCAACGCTGCCCGATGAAATAACATTTTTGCACACCGAAGAGCTTGCCGAGATGTACCCGAATATCAGCCCAAGAGAAAGAGAAAACAAGATAACCGAAAAATACGGGGCTGTCTTTGTTATAGGTATCGGCGGTGAACTGCCAAACGGAGAAATACACGACGGCAGAGCACCTGATTACGACGACTGGACAACAGAAAGTGCTAACGGCTTTAAAGGATTGAATGGTGACATTCTGCTTTGGTATCCGCTGCTTGGCAGATCATTTGAAATCAGCTCGATGGGTATCAGAGTTGACAAAGACGCACTGCTCAAACAACTTGAAATAAGAAATGAAACAGACCGGGCAAAAATGCAATGGCACCAGATGCTCTTGAACGATCAGATGCCCCAAAGTATCGGCGGTGGTATTGGTCAGTCAAGGCTTTGCATGTTCTTTTTGAAAAAATTGCACATTGGGGAAGTACATGCAAGTATCTGGCCTGTAGAGACCGTCGAAAAATGCAAACAGGCTGGTGTAAGACTTCTTTAATTATTATTAGATCAAATTAACTATTAGCGTAAAGGGTAAACAATGGAAATCAAACTCAGCTTTCTTGGCGCAGCTCAAAACGTCACTGGTTCAAGACACATGTTAGAAGCTAACGGAGTGAAAATCCTCGTTGACTGCGGCTTTTATCAGGAACGACAATTTAAAGACAGGAACTGGGACAGGTTTCCGGTAAAGCCCTCGAAAATAGACGCGGTTCTGCTGACACACGCGCATCTGGATCATTGTGGCCTGTTGCCTAAACTCGCCAGAGAAGGGTTTAACGGGCCTATATACTGCACTGGCGCTACTGCTGAAATCGCAAAGATAATTTTGCTGGATTCGGCACATCTGCAGGAAGAAGATGCTGAATACAAAAAGAAAAGACATGCCAGAGAAGGTAGAAAAAGTCCAAGGCCCATAAAACCTCTTTACACAACCGAAGACGCTGAAGCATGTTTCCCGCAATTTACACCTGTCAAATACAGAGAGGTCCAGTCCTTAGGGCCTGATATGGAATGTACATTTTATGACGCAGGACATGTGCTTGGTTCTTCTATTATCAGGGTAAAAGTAAAACAGGACAGCGAAGAAAGAATCGTTATCTTCTCAGGGGACATGGGAAGACCTGACAGGCCCATCGTATGTGACCCGACAGTACTCGATGAAGCTGACTATGTTTTGATCGAATCGACTTATGGCAACCGTGTGCATAATGACGTAAAAGATATAAAAACCGCTATCGGTGAGGTTGTTAATTCTACGGTAGCCCAGGGCGGAAAAATAGTTGTGCCCAGCTTTGCCCTGGAACGAAGTCAGGAATTGCTTTATTACTTCAATGAATTGCTGCAGGAAGGAACTATCAAACCTATTAAAATTTTTCTCGACAGCCCGATGGCAAATAAGATCACCAGGGTTTTCCAGAAGCATCCGGAAATGTTTGATGAAGAGATGGCAGAGCTTGTTCACAATCACAATTCACCTTTTAAGCTGGCGAACCTGAAAATGGTAAAAACGACTGATGAGTCTAAGGGCATTCTTAATATTACCAAGCCTTTCGTTGTAATTGCAGGTTCTGGTATGTGCACTGGCGGCAGGGTTAAACATCACCTTGTAAATTATATCTCCGAGCCTCAGAATACAATAATGTTTGTGGGATACCAGGCAATAGGAACATTAGGCAGACGAATCGTGGAGGGTGAAAAAGAGGTCAGAATACTCGGTGAAAACAGAATTATTAAAGCAAAAATAGTCAGGATCAACGGCTTTAGCGCTCATGCAGATAAAGCTGAATTGCTCAACTGGTTAAAGTCCCTGAAAAAAGCTCCGAGAAAAGTGTTTGTTGTTCATGGCGAAAAAAACAGCTCTAAACATTTCGCAGAATTTGTGAAAGAAGATACCGGTTGGGATGTAATGGTACCAAATTATAAAGACACTGTCATTCTTGACTGATACCTTTTTACAAACCAATATCCAGACAGCGATTAATTCAGGTCATACCAGTGTTTTATTACGGGCAAGAGTT
>CAYZEH010000305.1:0-2799 GCA_964477135.1 uncultured Pirellulales bacterium
GTTATTTACCCGCGGATAAAGCGAAAAATTTAATTGGGATTGGTATTAAATATCAGCAAAACAAATAAAAATTTTAACGGGCGTTTCTAACAATTCATTTTTGTAGTTTTTTTGACGTTTTTGGGAGTATTTAGCAAAATCGATTTTCAAAAATTTACCTTTTTTTGCCTTTTTTTTGGT
This sequence comes from uncultured Pirellulales bacterium, assembly GCA_964477135.1. Classification (GTDB taxonomy): domain Bacteria; phylum Planctomycetota; class Phycisphaerae; order Sedimentisphaerales; family Anaerobacaceae; genus JAGLTN01. Next base: position 181 of record CAYZEH010000305.1, read on the forward strand.
TTTCCCCCCTTTTTTCCGAAAAATAACAGAAAATAACGCTTTTTGAGGAAAAATAACAGGGGGTAAATCGGGTTTTTGTGGGTTTTGGGGTTAAAAACGAGGATTTTTTGTTTTTTGGGTGAAATTCCGGGTGAATTTTTTGGCTCGGCAGGGATTTGAAGAGTATTGGTGCAGGCTTTATGGTTTTAGCAGGAGATGAGGATAGAGGCATGAATGTTTGGCTAAATGGGTTTTGATGTCCTTTGCAAGCTCAGATAGAAGGTGGATTTAAACTGTTTTTTTGCCTTTACCTTCGTTCAGATTGTTAATATTATAATCTCGCAAGGCAAGGGTATATATTTACTTAAAGTAATATATTGAAAAGTCATAAATATTTGGGGAGAAAAAAATGTTGCTTAATCAGAATTTTGTGCCTTATGTTACGAGTATTATGCCAATGTTGGAGTTAAATCGAAATCCAAATTAAGAAAAGGAGATATTGAAATGAAGCGTAAAATGTTAATAATTGGATTGTTGGTGGCAGTATTTGGGATAAGTTATGTATCTTTGAACGACTCACAGGCTTCAGCGGGTGAAAAGAAAAAATTGCTTCGGGTAGGAGTGTATGACAGCCGGGCAATACCAATGGCTTATACGCACAGCGAATATGGTAAGGATTTCATGCCAAAGTTATCCAGAGAAAAAAGGGAAGCAGAACTTAAAGGTGATATTAAAAAAGCACAGGAACTAGGAGAAGAGTTGCATCAACAAGGACTCAAGAAACATAAACAAGTGTTTAGCACAGCTCCTGTGCAGGATTTATTAAAAGTAATTGAAAAAAAAATACCGGAAGTTGCTAAACAGACAGGTGTAGATTTGATCGTCAGTAAATGGCAGGTTGACTATTTAGCTTCCGATGCTGAGGTCGTAGATGTCACACTTGAGATGGCACAAGCTTTTGAACCGTATCCAAGCGCAATTGAAGCTATTAAAAGATTGATAAAAAAGGAGCCGCTTACAGAAGAAGAGGTCGAACGGGGAACGGACTGAAGAAGAACATCCGCATTGATATATTCTCCATCCCGATTATAATTATATTCATATCCCATAAGTACAATATATAATGGTTATCAGGATATACAAAGCTAAAAAATTTGATTTGAGTGATTCAAGAAAAAAATGGGATTGTTGGAGGATTGGTGTTTTCATTTCTCTGTGGGTGTTTTATTATGAGGGGTATGTTAGAAAAAGGATTGGTGCAGATATATACAGGTGATGGTAAGGGTAAGACGACGGCGGCGTTTGGGTTGGCGGTTCGCTCGGCGGGGCGCGGGGGGAAGGTATTAATATATCAGTTTTTGAAGCCTATAAGCCTGGAATTGGGTGAGAGGATGGCGATCGAAAAGAGCGGGCTGGCGATTACGATCGATTGTCTGGATACGCAGTGGGATATGTTCAAGAGCTTTGAAGATAGTGATACGCTTGCTAAGACCAAGGCTGAAATAACGCATGTGCTGGAAAGAATCGCTAAGCTGGCTAAGGATAAGGAGTATGATTGTATAATTCTCGATGAGTTGGTGTTTTGTGTTGCAAAGGGGTTGGCACGGATCGAGGATGTTAAGAAACTTATTGCGGGCAGGGACAGGGCGGTTGAAATTGTTATGACAGGCAGGCAGGCCAGCGATGAGCTTATCGAGTTGGCGGATCTGGTTACGGAAATGAAGAAGATCAAGCATCCTTTTGATAAGGGGGTTTGCGCGAGGAAAGGTATTGAGTATTAAGGACTGGTACCATTTATGGTAATAAATTTTCGCGAATAAATCCATAACTTGTTATCTTTGAGTTGGATACCCGCGGATAAACGGAAAATTTCAATTGGGATTGGTATGATTTATGAGTAAGAACGTAGCGGCGATAATTTGTGCAGCGGGTGCGAGCAGCAGGTTCGGCGGTAAGAAAAAGAAGCCTTTCGTTAATGTTGCGGGCAGGGCGGCGTTTTTGCGTAGTGTCGAGCTGTTCAATGAAAGGGAAGATGTTAAGCAGGTATTGTTGATGATATCTGAAGAAGACAGGGAAATGGTCGAGGTCAGCCATGGCGCGAAGTTACAATTTTTCGGTGTCAAGGTTTGTATCGGCGGAGCAGAGAGGTTCGAGACAGTTAGCAAGGCATTGGAGTTGGTGCGGGATGATATTGATATTGTGGCGGTGCATGATGCTGTGAGGTGTTGCGTAACGGCCCAGTGGATCGATGAGTGTTTGAAGAAGGCTTTTGAAACTGGTGCGGCGATGCTTGCTTGTCCGGTGGTTGCTACTATTAAAGATGTTAAGGATGGGGTAATCGTTGGTACGGTTGATCGCGGCGGTCTTTATGAGGCTCAGACGCCTCAGATATTTTCGGCTGAACTTTTACGGAAGGCTTATAGTAATATTGATAAGCTTGATAAGAGCAAGATAAGCGATGATAGTCAGCTTGTTGAGATGATGGGGCATAAGGTTGCGATAGTTGAGACGGACAGCTCGAATATTAAGATAACCAGGCCTTGCGATGCTGTAATCGCTACGGCGATTATTAAAGAGCGGGAAAAACAGGTAAAGCCTAAAGGTTATAAGTCGCCTTTTAATGAAGATATATGGTAATTT
>CAYZEH010000306.1:0-2796 GCA_964477135.1 uncultured Pirellulales bacterium
GGTGGAGTCAAGTGCATAGCCCCGTAAGTTAATTTAAATTTTTGGTCTTTTTTACTGTAACTACACGTTAAAAAAGACAGATAAAAAAGGGCTTTTTTAAACAGTTTAGTACTAAGATTTTTGCTATTTGATTTCTATATTAGCTGATTAAAGAGTAACAGTTTTTGGCAGGTTGTGCGAAGGTTTCAGCGTATTTGTTGATATGCAGCGGTGCGAAAATTTCGACATCGCAATGCCTTTCCGCAGACAGGGGTGATGCGACCTCATGAAAATATCTTGAAACCCCGCTGTAACGCTGGGCCCGGAAAATTTGGTGGTCGTAGAGTATTTTCACCTATGCGCATCACCGGCATTATTTGCCTTCATCAGCATAAAATGATCGGTTAATGTTCGAGATTTCATCCTATGCTTCGCATATAAAGATAGCGGACATGCAAGGCGACTGGTTAATAAACGATACCGAGTTTTATTGATTTGCTGATCGGTAAATATATGAACCCCATTCGCGGAAATAAACTTCAGGGCCAATTTTTCAGCAATCCACGCCAAAGTTTTAATATGGTAAAATGAAATATGCTGGCCGGTATCAAAGGCATAATACCACCAATCCGGAGGGGGCAGCGCTCCGTTATAAAGTTGAGTGGTAAATATCAATGTGCGAGAAGTATAACGAGACATGATCTCATCTATAAATTCGAGAGGTTCCCGAAGATGCTCCAAGACTTCGAATGCCGTCAAAGCGTTAAAAGGCCCATTGGCGTTTTCCGCCTCAAACCCCTTTGCCAGTAAATTCCGGCAATATTTATCACTCCAATAGAAATCAAATCCAAAATCACGCATTAACCGAACAAAGAGACCATATCCGCCGGCTACGTCCAGATAAGAACGATTGGCATCGAAAGCGAAATAAATTAGCGCCGATAGTTTAGCTGCGATTGAAATATTTCTTTGAACCAATCCCGTGTCTGCGATACTAATAGCGTCGTCATATGCCTTATTCATCCAATAGGGTTCTTCTGTCTGGATAAAACCACAGTTTCGACATTGATAATAAGCAACGTGATATTGATGTAATACTTTAGCTTTGAACAAAAAATGAGATACGGAGCCGCATACTTTACAGTTCATTTTAATTTTCGCTGAATTTTGTTTATGATTCTTAGAATAATAGATGAATTAAATTGATCATTCTCCGTCTTTTTATCTGCCAAAGCATCCCTGATGAACATGGTTGGATGCACCAAAGGAAATTTCATTTCGTTTAAAGGCGGCGTTAAAAAAGAATTTTTTGAGGTAGTTTTTGATGCATCTGGGCCAAATCCGATGTTTGATACAAGGTTATTAACAGGCATAATATTAAGTTGAGAATTTACCCAAATAGAAAAATTAAGTTGGTAATCCCATGTATCTATTTGATTTTGATATACAGAGTCAAAAATGTTGGTCCAGTAGTTCACCAATTTTTTCTCAGAAAAAAGATCAGCCATCCACCCCCCTTTCTTTACTGTTGGCCACTTTTTAATTTCAACATCATATTCCTTCCATGTTCTACGCCATGAAGCCCATCCCCAAATATGTGCATAGCGGGAAAAATAATAGCTGTTGTTTGTGCGTTGCTTTCCAAATTGAAAATTATCACCACTAATAATCCCTATTCTTCCGTCATGTCGATACTTCGCTAATAATTCCTGGCAAAACCTAAAAAAATGCGGATGGGGTAAACAATCATCCTCCAGAATAATTGCCTCCTCAACCTGCTCAAAGACCCAGTTCAGGCCGCTTGACACTCGTATTTTGCATCCAAGATTAATATCAGAGTAATTCTGCAAAACCTCGCATGGCCAATCCACTGAGTTGATAATCGCCCGGACATCTTGACACTTTTTGGTCTCGTTTGGCGTACCCTCACGGGGGCCATCCGCAACAACCAGCAGTTTAGATGGACGCGCCCGCCTGATCTCTTCAAAAACCTTTTTGGTTTTATCCGGCCGGTTGAAAACAAGGAAGGCGAGAGGGGTTTTGAGTTGAAAATCAGACATCAGGAACCTCCTTGAGATAAATGATGATTTTTTTCACTTTCTTGTCTTTTCAAATTTTTTTAATCATCCTTTCTTCCGCTATCATTTGCTTTATATATCGCGACGCCTGGATCATGCTGGTATCCGGGTTACGGGACCAATGCGTTTGATAAAAACAGGAGGGACGATACAGCCTTTTAATTTTTTTGTTTACTCGTTTGCCGAGCTGGTAAAATTCATACAGCACCCTGAACATACGGGAAATTATAGCAATCAGAATGAGGTTGCAATGGCTCAGATGAACAATTTCTTTAAACATTCTCATTTTTTCGTTTTTACATGCCGTTTGAGACAAGGACAGGTCCGCAAAAACACCTGCAAACATCAGGGTTTTAAATATTTTCGACATTAGAAGATGGTTTATCCATCTCTCTCGCAAATGCGGTGTTTGAAGCAATGCCGCCCAGAAATAGACTGCCTGAGAACTCAACGCAAAATCGCCGGCCAACGGATAGTAAGGCAATCGGCTGATAGTTATTTTTTTCAGATATTCCTCCTTGAGCTGCATCGTGCTGTCATTGGGCAGTCCGACAGCGATCCCAGCGCTTTTCGGCGAGGTGCCGATCCACCCCAGGGGAATGCCGGATTTTAGATACCGGCTATCCAGGCTGCACGCAATTGCCGCAAGGTTCGCATCCTGGGGGTGAGTGACAAATAAATTGCCCTTTTGTTTTTGCCTTACTTCCTCGATGATGCTTCTGTGGAACAGTGAAGAAGT
>CAYZEH010000307.1:0-2778 GCA_964477135.1 uncultured Pirellulales bacterium
TTACGAAGTTTTTTTATGATTTTGTGGGCTTTGTAATATGTGATCTTATATTTGGCAGCTATCTGTTTTATTGATTTTCCAATGAGAAAATAATCCTTGGCAATCTTTAATTCATTTTCGTCGAATTTATCGCGATTTCGCAAACAGGTTATATATTCACCATCAATGAGTTTTTTTGTCACTTTGTGTATTCTGCGAGCTATTGCCGACTGGCTAATACCTGACAGCTTGGCCATCTGGTAAAATGTATTGCCATTAACTAAATACATGGTCATCAAAATCCTGTCAGTGCCAGTGAGCAGGCAAATTCTTCTGGTAAGAAGTTCAACTCTCTCCCTGTAGTCATTTTTTAATTTGAGGGTTTCGACTGGAATATTCGCATGGATACTTTGCATCTATCCTCCTCATAAGTTTAGTTATAGAGCAATTTAATATTAATATCGGGAATCCACCCGATAATATCGTTTTTTGCAGGGTTAAAACTGCTGAAACAACCACAACTCCCAATAGCAACACATCTCTTTGAATTTAAGAAAATATTATAGCTTAACGAGCAAAGCAGCTTGGTCTATTCTCTAAAATATCGCATTGACTATTGTTTACTAATTACTTAACCATGCTAACATTTTACCATATTTTAAACAAAAATCAAGCTTTTAGTTTCTTACACACCTAAATTTCAGGTGTTTTAGTCAAATATTTGACTATTTTCATGCAACATAAAGCCTTTAAATAAGGTATGTTATTGACTTTGAGCTGATTTTAAGCTACCGTGTTGTTTTCGTGCTATTTTTTTTGATAAAAATACGTTTACTTGCTTTATATTTATTGCTTTTTGAAAGTTTTTAAGATGTTGAAAAGAACAGATACTTGTGAAGATCTTCGTTTAACCGATGAAGGTAAAAAGGTGGTTTTGACAGGTTGGGTACACTCTTACCGCGACCACGGGAACCTTGTTTTTATAGATTTGCGGGACAGAGAGGGACTTACTCAGTTGGTATTTAATCCTGAATTGCACCCGGGGGCACATAAGACAGCAGGAAGTGCTCGCTGTGAATGGGTAATCGGCGTTGAAGGAGTCGTTCAGAAAAGATCTGATGGAATGAATAACCCTAAGCTGGCAACAGGTGAGATAGAAGTTGCGGTTGAAAATATTGAGGTATTCAATGTCTCAAAGACACCGCCTTTCGAATTTGCTGAAGCAGAGAAAACATCTGAAGAGCTAAGGCTTACCCACCGTTATCTTGATCTTAGAAGACCTGCGATGCAACATAAGCTCTACACACGCTACAGAACAACTAAGCTGGCTCGTGACTTTTTTGACGAGATGGGATTTTGGGAGATCGAGACACCTATGCTTGCCAAGAGCACTCCTGAAGGTGCGAGGGATTTTCTTGTGCCGAGCAGGCTTGTGAAGAACAGCTTTTACGCCCTACCACAGTCACCACAGCTGTTCAAACAAATTCTTATGGTCAGCGGGGTAGATAAATATTTTCAGATCGTTCGTTGTTTCCGTGATGAGGATCCAAGGGCAGATCGACAGGCTGAGTTTACACAGATAGATGTCGAGATGAGTTTTGTTGACAGTGATGATGTTATCAGTGTGCATGAAAAATTAATCGGAAAAATATGGAAAGAGATTCTTGGGGTTGATGTTAAGCTGCCTGTTCGGAGGATGACTTATAGTGAGGCAGTTGAAGATTACGGAATCGACAGACCTGATTTGCGATTCGATATGAAACTTAAGGATGTCTCGGATGTGTTTAAGGATTGTACCTTTAAGGTATTTACGTCTACGATAGAAAAAGGCGGCGTTGTTAAAGGGCTTTGCACACCTTCGCACGATAAAGACGGCAAGTATATAATAACGAGAAATTACATTGAGAAGGCATTGACCAGCTTTGTCGGCGACTATGACGCAAAGGGACTGGCGTGGCTGAAGGTTACCAACAAAGACGGCAAACTTACATGCACGAGCAGTATTGCGAAATTCTTTACTGAGGAGCAGCTTAGTAAACTGATAGAAATATTTAATGCAAAAGAAAATGATATACTGCTGTTTGTGGCTGACAAAAAGAAAACTGCTGATAAGGCTTTGGCTCCGCTTCGATGCAGACTCGGTAAGGAGCTTGGGCTGTATGAAGAAGGGGGCTTTGAATTCGTCTGGGTGGTAGATTTTCCATTGTTCGACTGGAACGAGGAAGAGAAAAGATATGACTCGCTGCACCATCCGTTTACCGCACCGATAGAAGAACATCTGACCATGCTCGATTCGGATCCTGGAAATATTATTTCACAGGCATACGACCTTGTTGTTAACGGCTCGGAAATCGGCGGCGGAAGTATTCGTATCCATAACCCGAAAACACAAGAGAAAGTTTTTGAGCTTCTAAATATTTCACAGGAGCAGGCCCGGTTACAGTTCGGATTTTTCCTTGATGCTTTGGAATACGGGGCACCTCCTCATGGTGGTTTGGCGTTTGGGCTTGACAGGATGGTAATGCTGCTTAGCGGCACTGAAAACATCAGGGACGTTATCGCTTTTCCAAAGACCCAGAAGGGCCAATGCCTGATGAGCAATGCACCAAGTGAAGTTGATACGAAACAGCTTGACGAATTGAATCTCAAGACGAATAAACATCTTAACGCGATAGAAAAAGATAAAGAGCTTTAATATACCCTTCAGGGTAAGAAATGTTCGCGAATAAATTCGTAACTTCTTGTTTTTAAGTTAGTTACCCGCGGATAAACGGTAAAATTCAATTGGGATCAGTATAA
>CAYZEH010000308.1:0-2777 GCA_964477135.1 uncultured Pirellulales bacterium
AAAGAGAGCTATCGCCTGAACCAAGAGCAAACGCGAAATTACAAATTAATAGACAAATCAGAATTGGGACCAACTTTTTCACTTTCATCACTAAAAGATCTCCGGAAAAACAATAACTTATAATGCTTTATACGCTTCATTATACCAAAAAATTACATTTTTTGCAAAAAAACTCAGCGTATTACCTGCGGATGGCCTAAAGCTCTGATATTATGATGATTATGGAATAAAACACCAATTCGGCAGAAGCAGTAGTTTTATGATAATTGGGACTGATATATGTTTCAGAGGGAGCTGGAAGCTTGACTTTCAGGATAGATTTGGTATTTTACCGAGAATCAGGTTTTTTAAAGCAGTACTTAAATTGAGGAGGATGTTTGGCTGTGGGACAAGATAACTCAGTTGATATTGGAAAGTGGCTTAAGGTTACTGCTGCTGATGGGGTGGGAGCGGTGACGTTTGCGAAGCTGATGAAAAGGTTCGGGTCGATTGATAATATTTTAGGGGCTTCGGTGAGTCAGATGACCTGTATTGACGGAATAGGCAATACCAAAGCTGAAAAGATCGCCAGGAGCAGGAATAGTGTTAATGTCGATGAAGAGCTTGAGCTGGCGGAAAAGCTCGGCGTCTGGATAATTAACATTGAAGATAATCGCTATCCTGAGCTGCTCAGAGAGATATATGACCCGCCGCCGGTGTTGTATATAAAGGGGACATTAACTGAGGCTGACAATCTTGGATTGGCGATAGTTGGTTCAAGAAGATGCAGTATGTACGGCAGGGAGCAGACGGCTAAATTTGCACACCTTCTTGCAGATGCGGGGTTTACGATATATTCCGGGATGGCCAGGGGTATTGATACTGTGGCTCATCAAGGTGCGTTGGCAGCGAAGGGCAGAACTATTGCTGTTCAGGGGTGCGGATTGGCGAATGTGTTTCCTTCTGAGAATAAGGATCTGTTTGGCAGGATATGCCAGAGCGGTTGTTGTGTTAGTGAGCTTGGTCTTAAATGCGAGCCTTTAGCGGCGAATTTTCCTCCTCGTAACAGGATCATTGCGGGAATGTCACTGGGGACGTTGGTAGTTGAGGCTGCGAATCGGTCTGGGGCATTGATAACAGCGCGAATGTCAATGGAGAATAATCGCCAGGTGATGGCAGTGCCGGGTAAGATAGATTCACCAATGAGCGAAGGGCCTAATAAGTTGATTAAAGATGGGGCAGCTTTGATAGAGTCTGTTGAGGATATTTTAGAAGTAATAGGGTTTATCGGGCAAAGATTAAAACAACATGTTGCGGATTCGGTGAGTAATAGTGAGACAAAATTGAATAATTCTCGATCAACAGCAGAATTACACCTAAATGATAATGAAGGTGTGATTTTTGCAGCTCTTGGTAAAAATCCTTTGCATATCGAGCAAATAATTATCGATACAGAACTTAAAGCAGGTCAAATAAACGCGGGCTTGGTATCTTTAAGGCTTAAAGGATTGATAAAGCCCCAGGCAGGAAGCTTTTATGTCAGGTCTGACGCTTAGAATCCGGTAAAATTATCGTTTATCCTGCCTGTAAAATCTAAAACTTGTCGAATTGGATATTTTCCCCGAATTTTGAAGTTTTTTTCCCTTTCCAGTAAAAATATTTCATAACATAAACCATTATAAAACATACACTTACCCCCTCTCTCTATATATATATATATATATATCTTGACAACCAATAATAAAACCACTATAATCATGTATATAGAGTTCTGTAAGTTTGTATTGCAGAATAGTTAAGGAGAAGATTGATGAAGAGATGTGAGAGAGATGAGTTGTTATATTTTCCCTCGATCATTCCGCGTTGATGCGTTCAAGTCTTTTCTCCTGTTTTAAAATAAGTTTAAAATTGTTTTGAGCTGTCGCAGAGGTTTTGGTGAATGGTGAAGGTTTCCTGTGCGGTTGCGATGAGCAGTTATCGTGTAGATGAGAGATGTTTAATAATGTTTTTTGAAGGAGAAGGAATAATGAAGAAATTAGTGTTTTTAGTAATAATATTGGTCTTTGTCGGCTCAGCTTGTGCTGACATCACCACAGGTCTTGTAGGCTGGTGGAAGATGGATGCAGCTGATCCAGGTGATGCCAGATTAGTAACAGACTCCTCAGGTTTTAACAATCACGGCACAATGGGTTCAACCGACGCCTGGATTGCTGGTGGCGGAATTGACTTCTCAGGTGGTAGCTGGGGCGCAAGCGGTATTACTTTCCCGGGCAGTGGTGGCGACGTTGACGGCCTTATTGATGATATGGGTCTGTCAAGTCAGGTAACTATTTCTTATATAGCTACATGGGACGCTTTTCCAGGCGGCACAAATTATCCTTACGATGGTAGAGATTCAGCCAATTTGCGTATTCTTTCATCAGAGTGCCCAACTAGTAGTATGCATATCCGTGACCACAAAGGTGGCACTGACATGTGGGTCTGGAGTACTTTTAATGACACTTCTCCATCCTTTATCTTCCAGAAAAACGGGATAGGCAAGAATTGGGGCGACTATATCACAATTACAACGACTGTAAACTTTGATACTGGTATTTACAAGATGTATGTTGATGGCCAGATTATAGCTTCAGCAAGTGGCAAAGTAGGTTCATTCACAGATCTTACAACTTTCACTATCGGCCGTACTCTTTGGGCTGAGATGGAAGGCAACATGAAAGATTTCAGAATTTACGACCGTGAACTTTCAGCTGACGATGTAGCTGAACTTCCAGTAATTCCAGAACCGGCAACAATTG
>CAYZEH010000309.1:0-2758 GCA_964477135.1 uncultured Pirellulales bacterium
TAATAGCGACTGAACTGAAGCGGCATAGACCGTGTTGCAATGGAAAGGTCTACCTCTTCATGATAGAAGTTCCCGGTTGCTGTATTCACCGGATCAGCATCCGAACCGCATAAATTCACGATATAACCGAGCAAACTGTCATCCTCAAGGTCATACACCGGAAAATCAAAGCGGTTATCTATTGTAAAGACATTCGATAGTCCAGAACCAGTGGATGGTCCAGAACCAGCGGCCGTAGCGGTATGACAAACAAAATATTTTTCGCCTGCCTCCTGTACCTCATTAGATACGAGAACAAGATTGCCATTAGGTGAGATTAGACGAACATCGGCTGTGGTTCCAACCCAAACACCAAGATGCCGTGAATCTATAGCCAGGCCTGAAAGACCGTTAGATGTAATAGACCATTGAAAAATTCCATTGGCGTTATACTTATGGAGTTTGCCGACCCCTGTGACATATACACTGTTGTCCTGTTTATCCACACGGACACAACTTGGGCTATAACTTAAGTTTATAGATTTTATAATAATTCCATTAGAAGATATATTGAGAAGCCGATTGTTTGAACCAGAGACATAAGGATGCCTTCTTTCTGCTATCCAAGCTGTACCATTGGTAGAAGTGTCTACTGACACTGCACACCAACCAATAGGGTCAATAGCCCACTGCAATTCAAGATTAAAACTACAATATTTGATATTTGCTCCAACGACATAGATACCTTCAAGGGTGTCATCTACTGCCAAATCAAAACCGCCGATGAAACTTTCTGATAAGATTTCACCAGTTGATGATATTTTAACAAGTTTTTCGCCGTTAATTGTTGTCCCATTTAACCAATAGATTGTACCATTATTAGTTACATCTGTTGCGGTAGAGTCACCATTTTCAATTGCGAAAATTTCATTTCCGTAAAAATCATATTTAGCAATACGGTCTGCTGAATCTTCACAAACTATGACGGTTTGATCGATACTTGAGACTGCCAAAAGGCGGTTGCGGCCTATTGAATCGTCAATATTAAACCCCAACCTTCTCATTATAATCTGGCCTGATAGATTTAAAGATATTAAAGAGTCCTCACTGCTGTTCAAGATCCAGAGCGTGTCATCAGGGAAATAATTGTCATCCGCTATCACTTTAATCCGGTAATTACTGCCAAACACACCAAGCAGGTCAGTTTTGCTGTTCCAGGTAATCTGACGACGGCCTGGATAAACATTCGTCAATGAACCCGACAAAGCTGAAATTGATGGGGTAATCGTCCAGCTGCTGCCACCATCATTACTGACCTGAACACTAATACTACACCAGTCATTGTCAGCATCGCTGAGAGTATAGTAAATATCAACTATCCCGCTGCCATCTGTTCGCTGAGAAGCTGTTACGTTACTAATAGATGGTGCTGAATTTGCGAATATTATGCCCGAAAAAGACAGTAAAATGATAAACACTGAGAAAATGACGCATTTTTTCATAGCAAAATCTCCTACAAGACTACACTAAAAAACACATAAAAAATTAAGGGAAAGTATGAATCACCTTCCCCTCCGCTCGAAACACTAAAATTGTACTATAATATCCAACTTAATACAACCAAAATCTCTTCCCCCCTCCCTCAATTTTTTATAACTCAAGCAATACCAAAGAGTTGGGCAATAAAATGTGGATATCAAATGTCGTTAGAATCTACCAGCCATTGATCAGTTTCAATAATTTCCTGACTTTGCCCGTACCACATCACAAACGCCTCTCCAGCATCTCCTGACTTACTCTGTGCTTTGTCGCCCCTCTGGCCTTATCAACCAAATTATCCTTAACCGCCAAATAATATTTAAGAGTTGTATCGTATTTTGAATGACCTGCAATTCTCATTACCTCAATAATCTCAAGTCCTGAATAGAACCAGTTCGTAATAGCGGTTCTTCTTAAATCATGAAATGTCCCTTTTCTGATACCAGCTTTTTCTCTAATATCATTGAACATGCCAGTAAAACCATTTACCACACTATTATTCGCATCTACGACAGTCCATGTATTTTTCTTTCTTTTTGATAAGCCTTTTCTTGTTAGTTGAATGCGGTCATATCTTTTGGGAGAGACAAATACATAAGGATAACTTGCTGGTCTTCGCTCTTGAAGATTGATAAGTAATTTTAAGACATCCTCAGTTAAGGGTAAAGTTCTGCTATCTGTATCCTTAATTTCCCAAGCCCAGGTATATTCTGTATTTTCCTTGGGAGTAATTTCTATGGTCATATTATCAAAATCAATATCAGACCAGACTAAATTTAAGATTTCACTTTTCCTCATTCCTGTAGTAAGGGCAAGGGTTATTACTAAATCCCACTCTAATATCCATTCCTTCTGATACTCTGAAGATGCTTTAACTAATCTGTTGCATTGTTCTTCTGTGTAGGTATTAATTTTAATGTTTTTACTGGTTTTAGGTGGTTTGAGATGTTTTAAGGGATTTTCATCAAAGTAATTAAACTGTTTTCTTTTAATAGCAAGTTCTAACATTAGTTTAAGTTCACGTATTTTCTTTGCAACTGTAGAGGGGCTATTACCCTCATCCAGACAAGCCTGTCTGAATTGTTCTCCATGCCTGAGAGTGACTGCCTGTATATCAATATCTCCAACAACTTTTATGAAATGGCTCATCCCCTGCCGATATTCTTGTTTAGTGCTTTCTCTGATTTGGTCTCCTGTTCTTTTGAGACAATCATCTCTAAATTCAGACAGTCTCATAGAT
>CAYZEH010000310.1:0-2740 GCA_964477135.1 uncultured Pirellulales bacterium
AAATACGCAGTTCATATCTGTAAGGTTGTTGACGGTATCAGGCTGTATGAAGATGCATTATAAGACAGCACTGGGCTTTTTTTTAATAGTTATATCATTACTTAATTGCTGTTGTTTTTAATACTATTACTTCAAAAGGTGACAATTCGAAAGTGTGTTTTTCTCCTGCTTTTAATTGAAGTGGTGCGGCGTTTTGATCTTCTTTGAAGGGGCATTTGAGGGTGTATTGTTTGGGGGCGTTTTGGGGCAGTTCAAAAGCGGTTTGGATGTCGATAGATATTTCTGCTATTTTATCGCTGGGATTACGAAGAGCAATTATGCCCTGGTTTTTTGACCAGCTTGCCCAGCCATAGATTTCAGCTTTGCCCGGGTCGCCTCCTATCCAGTGTGAATCAGCGAGGAGCATTTCGTTTGCTCTGGCGAATTTTGCGCCTTCTTCGATTGCCTGGTAGTGTTGATCGGTCATTCTTTCAGGTGTGATATAAAGTTCCTGACAGTTTGTGCCATTAGCAAAGAAGGACCTTGTTTCGTGTATGAAGTCATCTCCTGCTGTTGGTATGACTTGGTATAATTGGCCATTGATTATGCCGCATGTCATAAGTGAGGTGACAGGATATAGTGGTGACCGCTTTACGATGTTGCGGTAGGTTTGGCAGTCTCTGTAGGTTATCCATAGCTCTCTTTTGCTGCCTTGGCCAAAGAAATCTGAATCTCCGCCATCTCGCCAGAGTGAATCGCAATAGAAAAGCAGATAAGGTGATGCCCATGCACCGACGGTCAGATTTATAAATACATCTGGTTTTATCTTTCGCATATCCTGCATGAGCCTTAGTGTTGCTTCGACATCTTCTGTATAATCGGCTGTACCTCCGAAAGTGTGGAGACCTTCGCCGAGCCTGTCAAATTTGAAATAATTTACATTGTATTTTGTCATCATGTCCGAGCAGCAACTCAGAAAAGCCTGGTAGTAATTTTTGTCGGCCATTGAAATGCCATTTTTGTTAGTTTTGTAGCCTTTGGATTTGGCATATTTTATGCGATCTGGGCCGTAGCCTCCTGATGGTGACATCCAGACGCCTAAAGCGGAATTATACTTTGCGGCTTCGGTTTTCATATTTTCAAAACCATCTGGGAAACCTGTATGGAATTGCCAGAGTGTTTGCGAGTTGTCCCAACCATCGTCGAAGGCATAACTTTGGAGGATGGTGTTGTGTTTTTTTGTTATTTCATCGCCAATTTTACTTATCCTTTGTACGCAGTCGGATTCATTTTTCAGCACGATGTCATAAAATGAGTTATAGTGCAGAAAGCCTCTGTATGGATGGGCCCTTTGTCTTTCGATATAATAGAGGAAGCCTCGCCGGAGTTGGCCTTCGGGGACTACGCCAAAAACGGCAGATTGTTTTATTTCTGAATCCGCGAGCAATTCGGAATTTCTATTAAGGGTTGCTTGTATGCGTGGTTTTTTTTGTTCTTTTGATAGTTTAGCAATTCTGGCGTTATCTTCTGCTGAACTGAATATTTCAATTTGTCTCAGGCCGGCATTATTTACACCATCCATGTTATGTTTAAGCAGGGTGACTTTTACGAATCTGGATTTGATCGGGGCAAATATTAATTCATCGGGTTCAAACATTGCGATTTTGTCATTATTTTTTTCCGCAACTTTATTCCAGTTTTGGCTATCTGTTGATGTTTCGACTTTATATTCATACACCCATTCTTTGAACCAGTAATATGTGAGATTGAAATTGTATGCCAGATGGAGATTTATTTTATCGATCAAAAATTCTTTGCCCAAATCGATGATGATATCTGCGGGGATGGTTTTCGGCTTCCAATAATTCTTTGTGCTTATATCGCCATTGACAGCATCTTTTGCAAGGCCATCATCAGTTTCATTGGTGCATGTAATATTTTTATTCAAAGCCAGATTTACAGGTGCGGCTGGGTCATATATTTTTGCCCATGCGTTGGGGTTTTCGTAGCCCAGGAAAATATTGCCTGCAACTATGGGACAGCCGGCTAATACGCCTACTGTCTTTGAGCCTTGAGCGGGGAAATCCAGCATTTGTATTTTTGATATTGGCAGGTTTTTGCTGATGGCTTTTATTGTAATTTCCTGTGTGATGTAATTGGAACCATCTCGCAGGCTTAGAACCCATTCGATTGCGATTTGACCATTTTTTGATATTAAAGGTATGACTATTTTTTTGCCTGCGAATCTGCCGGCAAGTACGACGGAATCACATCTGGAAGATATTTTTTTTATTTGCGGCTTTGTTACCAGCTGGAAATCATCAGGTGTTAGGCGGAGCCCATCCCCGATGGTAATTGCGAATAGCGAGCCATTGGTTAAGTCAAAAACAGCGGCATCATGTTTGTTTTTGAACCTTAGGGGTTTTAATGAATTGTTACTTGTTTTAAACGCAAACTCCAGGACGTTATTATACAATTTATAATCATCAAAAAAATTAGATGATTTGGCTTTGCCTGGGATAGTGCTGGAAGGATAATCTACCGCGGTTTCAATTGCAACAGTGGCTTGTAAAGAGGTTACAGCAAGTAATGTGATTATTAAAATTAGAGTTTTTTTTATGTTCATGGTATTTTTTTTTCAAGTTACAAAGGTAACAAAACTATCAAACTGGTCTTAAAAACAAAAAGTCACACCAACAGAAATGAAAAAAATGCGAGCGAGAGGAGTCGAACCTCCACACCACTAAGGGTACTAGAACCT
>CAYZEH010000311.1:0-2641 GCA_964477135.1 uncultured Pirellulales bacterium
TCAACAGAAAAAGACCCCCACGGAAACGACCGGATCGTAACGGCGATCAAGTAACCGCCCTACTAAATATCAGACTCCCTGCTTTCTGATTTCCTCAAGCTCGTCACCGATCTTGGCAACCTCTATACGCATCTTTTGGCGTTCTCTATTAGCTTTCAGCATCGACGTTATCAACCAGACGAACAGACAAATCGGAAGCACAAAAACGAACAAGCCAAAAAACAACAATATAATCAACTCGATTGCCCCGGGCGTACCAAAACCTAAAATGTTATTAATCATAGCTATCTCCTTGATTAAGTAATTTTGAAATTATTAAAAATTTGATCCGCCGGGATTATTTCCTTTTTATGTCCTCGCGAATTAGATGCACTTCTTCTGCTAGTTTCCCTAGTTCCATACGGATCAGCTTTTGCTCTTTCTTTGCACTACCAAGATATTTTACAAGCCGAACTAAGCCTACGATAACCAACCCTATAATAAAGAAATATACGAGTATCACAAGCAAACCAACAATACTAAGGCTGCTAAAAGTTTGTTCTGGAAAAGCGTAGCTTTCCGTTAAGGGCCGTGTAAACGACTCTGATGGAACTTCAACTGCTGTTACTAAAATATTGATCATTTCTTATTCCTTTCCTTTTTTTGGATCAACTTTTTTTGATATGAGCCAGGCATCTACGTCCGCCCTGTCAAATTTAATATTCTTTGCGCTTATCCGCATATATGGCGGACAGTCACCGGAGGCTATGTACTTATAGATGGTTCGCTTGGAATCACCCAGGTAAACAGCAAGGTCCTCTATTGACATCAATTGCATGGCTTAAAATTCCTTATTTTGCATTCATATGTTACAATATGACACCATACGCACTCAAATGCAAGAAAAAATCGATCTTTTTCAAAAAATTATTGAAATAACGCGCAGCTGTCAACGAGAAATACACATAAAGGCTTTAATTATAGATACTTACAGCACGAACACACTTCCACAAGCATCAAAACCTTTACCTTATATCTATTCCTTCATTTAGAATATCGAAGTATTTTACGTACTTGTACAGGCGATTTCTTTTACGGCCTGTGATCTCTTTTACAATCCCCGCTTTCTCCAGATGTCCGATTGCAGTAGTTGCCGACGTAGCCCATAAATCCGTCATCTCACATATTTTTGATATTGAAATGATCGGCCTTTGAAGCAGAGCCTGATGGACACGGAAAACCGAACCTGCAGATCTGCCGACGTTTTGAATTATCTTTTTATCTTCTTGACCCAACTTAATCAACTCTGAAGCAGTAGCCGTTGCCTTTTGAGAAGTCTCCTTTACAGCCGTCAGGAAAAATTCTACCCAACCTTCCCAGTTACCATTTACACGTACCTGCTGAAGATGGTCGTAATATGTATCACGATGGGTCTTAAAATACAAACTAAGATATAACAATGGTTCTCGAAGGATTGCTTCCGAGCAAAGTAGAATCGTTATCAACAATCTTCCAACCCTACCATTACCATCAAGGAATGGGTGAATAGTTTCAAATTGGACATGTGCCAGTGCCGCTTTTATTAATGTAGGCGTTTTTTCAGGGATATTGTTTAAAAACAATTCCAAACTCCCCATACATTCAACTAGTTTGTCAGGCGGCGGAGGAACATAAATTGCATTACCTGGCCTTGTTCCCCCAATCCAATTTTGACTGACCCTGAATTCTCCGGGCATTTTATCGCTTCCCCTGCCCCTTGAAAGGAGAACTTTGTGCATTTCCTTAATAAGTCTTAATGAAATCGGCAGGCCTTGCCTCATCAATGCCAATCCATGATTTAAAGCAGCTACATAGTTCGATACTTCCTGAACATCATCGACTGGAACATCCGGTTTTCCGCCAATCTCAAATAACAGCAATTCGGAAAGCGACGATTGCGTCCCTTCAATCTGCGATGAAAGAACCGCCTCTTTTCGAATATACATATAAAGAAAAATATCTGTTTCGGGAAGCAACAATGTAGTACTGTCAAGTCTTCCCAGGGAAAGAAGTGCCTGGTCCAACAAATCTCTCAGATTACTATCAATCAACAGCTCGGGCTTTGGAGGCAGAGACTCCGGAATAAATGCCTGACATTTCTCTCCCACATTGGAAATAGTAATGTATTGTCCTGTTTCTCTTATCATTTTCCTTATTCCATAACTTGTAATAAGCCCACTCGCTATTACACAATAACGGCATATCTTGTAATAAGGAATAGTTTTAATTGAGAAAAATCAAAATTTTTGATAAAAACCCGTAAAAACAAGCATTTACAGTCGTGTTACCACCCTAATCTACGCCAAATCAAAAAACTTCTTACTGGTTTCTATTACTTTTTCGGCGAAATCTTCCAAACTTATGCCTTTGACCTCGGCGATCTTCTTTGCTGTGTGTACCATCAGGGCCGGCTCGCATGGACGATGGTTTCTTACCGGTTCCGGGGATATGAAGGGACAATCGGTCTCTACCATGAGGCGGTCAAGCGGGACTAGTTTTGCCGCCTGGCGGGTTTCTTCGGCTTTTTTGAAGGTAACTATGCCGGTAAATGATACATGGTAGCCCTTGTCGAGTACGAACCTGGTCTGTTCTTCGGTTCCGCTGAAACAGTGTATCACGACGT
>CAYZEH010000312.1:0-2631 GCA_964477135.1 uncultured Pirellulales bacterium
TCTTCATTTTTTCAAGCACAGACTTATAAGCATCATCCGCTGCCAGATTAGCCGTCTCCATCGGATCTTTTTCAAGATCATAAAGCTGATCATAATCATAATAGCCCGGAAACTTAACATACACAGGCAAATGTCCTATCGCATCTTTCGGAAAATCGCTCTTATAATCAATCCATGGCTTGCCCTGCCAGTTATAGCTTTTACGATTCTCATCAGTAATTTTATCCTGTATATTTTTCGGATACCGAAGTGCGATATATTTGTATTTCTTTGTCACCACCCCACGCGCATAGCCCATCTCAAGTGCGAGCCATTCTCGGCCTTTCCTTTTACTATCCAACAATTGCCCCTTAAAACTAACTCCATCGAAATCTGCTGCTTTGTCCTTGATGCCGCAAATATCGCAAACTGTCGGAGCTACATCAATATTAGCAATGATCTGCTCACAAACCTGCCCCGGTTTAACCGTCCCTTTCCAGCAAACGATAAAAGGCGTATTAACCCCTCGCTCGTAAATCGTCCATTTGCCTCTGCTCTGGTGGTCACTGATCAGGATAACTACCGTATTCTCAGCTAACCCCAACTCATCCAGCTTTTTCATAACAACACCAATACCATCGTCCTCCCACGTCATTATTGCACTTGCGCCAAACACGCCTGCCTTTTTAACTCGCTCAATAACATCCTCACCGCTCGGCTGAACCCGCGGCATATCATCTATATACCCCAAAGGCGTCTTGCGAATATCGCCCGTCACCCAGTTTTTCCAGGAACCGATTCCTTCGCCAGGCCCCCATGCCCATTTCTGGAAAACCCCCTGATGAGGCAGCGTCGTTGCCATTTTCAAAAAGAAAGGCCTATCCTTATTGGTTTCAATAAAATCTAAAGTACTTTTAGTGATCCAGTTCATATTATGAACCCGCAATTCCTCAGGCACATTGTGCATCTGCTCTTTGTTTTCCCAGTACAGACTCTCAACGCAATCGAACCCACCTGCGTGCTTAACCCGCTGCTGCATCTTCTCATAATTTCGTTTCAGCTTAGCCAGCACATCCGCATCCCTCGGATCGGCATCACCAGCAACTTTCTCAAGCCCCTTCGGATGTGATGAATGCCATTTGCCGCAAAGCCCCGTAACATAACCAGCGTCTTTCATGATATGACCGATAGTCCTCTCAGCACCATAAAGCTCCGGCTTAGGCACATTATCAACACTAATCGTCTGGCCATTATTAGTAAATTTATCAAAGTAGCTTTTATTCCTGCTCGGATACCTGCCCGTCAAAACACCATACCTGCTCGGCGCACAGACAGCGGTCGTGACATAGCCTCTCGTAAACTTACACCCATCATTTGCGATTTCGTCCATATTAGGCGTAAGCACCTTCCCGCCATAACAGCCGATCTCAGCAAAATCCATATCGTCAATATATATCAAAACAATATTAGGTTTGTTTTTCTTATCCCCGCTTTGCCCAACCAGCGATTCCTGACAACCCGCAATAACCGAAAATACCGGAACTGCTGCTGCCATTTTCATAAAACTGCGACGACTAATATTCTGCCTGACCATAATATCCCCTTTAATACTGAATAATTATTATTCTACTAACACATTCTACAAACCCGCTGCTGCTTTGCAACCGTCCACTCATATTTTATCAACAATCAGCAAACTTTTAAACTTGCCCGCAATATTAACCTTGTTAAAATGAATCAAAAATGAAACTGACTCAGGAGAAAATGAAATGAATTTTTCAGAACTTATAAATAAAAGATTCAGCACAAGGGACTATAAACAAACCCCGGTTGCCAAAGCGGATATTGAAAAGTGCGTCCAGGCCGCCCGCCTTGCACCATCTGCCTGCAACAGCCAGCCTTGGAAGTTTATTGTTATCGATGAGCCCCAATTGAAGGACAAAGTCGCCGAAAACGCCTTCAAAAGCCTCATCGGAATGAATCAATTCGCTTTCAAAGCTCCTGCTTTAATTATAATAACCGCTGAAAAACAAAACTTTACTGCGAAGATCGGCAACATCGTTAAGAAAAAAGATTTCAGACTATTCGATATCGGCATCGCCGCGGAGCATTTTTGTTTACAGGCAGCAGAACTCGGATTAGGAACATGCATGTTAGGATGGTTCAACGAAAAAAAAATAAAAAAGCTTCTCTCGATCCCAACTGGCAGAACTATAGAATTAATGATCTCTGTAGGCTACTCTGAATCAGATTCCATTCCACAAAAAAACCGCAAAGAACTGAACCAGATATTAGCCTATAATTCATATCAATCCTGAGTCAGTTTTAATTCTCCTCAGGCAAAACCTCAACCTTATCAGTCTGATAAAGACGAGGATCCGAAAAGATATCCGTCCACTTGATACTGTCACGATAAGTCGCCCCATCATGCTGTTGCAAAAGACCGATAAAACCAACCAATCCTAAAACCTTATCCTAAAGGATTGTATTTAAAAATAGCTCCGTTATCAAATAGCAAAAAAAATTGTTTAAACCTTTCGAGATGCACCAAAACAACACTACCGCCACATGCCGGCAATACTCAAACTCGGATTTCTGCTCATACCAATGCTGCGTCACGTCTGTAACGTAAACCTGGCAACTATAGGCTGA
>CAYZEH010000313.1:0-2619 GCA_964477135.1 uncultured Pirellulales bacterium
AATAACGGTTTTGCAAACCGTCGCCTTAGGCCACTTGGCTACGCCGCCAAACTTTAAGAAAGGGTGATTTTACTTAAATTCTTAAGCTTTGCAACCATAAATCTTTTTTAAAAGTTTTAAAAGTTGATTTCCTGCCCGTTAATGGCCTTTGATTGTTTTTTGGTTAAAAGCCCTATTTTGCGACCTATCTTCAGCTTTTGCATAAAATAGTGGATTATTTCAATAAAAACAGAGAGCGATATTTACATATTTAATAGTTTGGGCGGCCTGTTTTTTTTGGATAAAATTTTTGTTACAAAATATAAAATTTAGTTTTACTAACAGTTTTTTTTTTGGTATAAGCGTTACTGTAAATAGAAACAGAGAAAGCGAGAGATTAAGGTTGATTTGCATTTGAACGGGGTGGGGCTCGATTTCCAAAAAGAAACTTTTTTAGAAGGAGGCATGTCATGAAACGATTAGGTTTATTGGTTGGTTTTGTTGTCTGCGCATTATTAGGAGCTTCTGTTTTTAGTGAGATTTACAATAGTATGGGTGAAGAGCCCATTGTAGAATCCGGCATTGAAGCGGTTCGCGCCCCGGAGCTTCTGACCAAATCACTTGCTGATGTGGATGGCGCAGAAGTTTCAGCGGTATCAGATGAGGCATCGTCAGAGATAGCAATTCTATCTGCGCAGATTAAGGGTCTTGAGGATAAAAACCTTGAGCCTGAACTTCAGCGTCAGGTAGAACAGTTGAAACTGCAGGTTGAAATTGCACATATCAATTGTAATCTTGCTAAGGCCCGGGAACTTGGAGACACTAAACTGGTTGAAGAATATTCAGCAGAGCTTGAACATCTTTCAAGAATAAATGAGCCTGTGGTTGGTGATGAAAATGAACAACCTGCGCCTTAATTTAGGTGTGGCATATTTTAAGGAGGTTTAAAATGAACTTAAATAAAATCCATAGTAATTTTTTGGCAGTAGGTACATTTCTGTTTTTAGTTTTTGTTTCAGGTCTCTGTTATGGTGACGTTTACAGCTATACACTTGATGCAGGGGCATTTGATATAGTTGCTGCTGATGGAAATTTCAAAGAAATAGAGATGGTTGGTTTTGGTCAGCTTTTAGAGCCTGGTAAACCTAAACTGCCGAGTAAGGTATTTCA
The DNA here is from genome assembly GCA_964477135.1 of uncultured Pirellulales bacterium. Classification (GTDB taxonomy): domain Bacteria; phylum Planctomycetota; class Phycisphaerae; order Sedimentisphaerales; family Anaerobacaceae; genus JAGLTN01. The sequence continues at coordinate 1,150 of CAYZEH010000313.1, forward strand.
AATAGCATTGCCGCCAGGTGTGATGGTGGAAAGTGTAAGTTTTGAGAAAATTGGAGAAGTAGAGCTTGCAGAAGTGGTTGATATTGCTCCGGCACCTATGGTTTCAGCGATGAGTGCAACAGATGAGCAGCTTCAAGCTATCGAGGCGGTATATAAAGCGACAGTAGAAACCGCTTATGCAAATACAGAGGTATATCCGACTGAGACCGGGCAATTTTTATCTACGGGAGGGTATCGAAAGTATAATTTGATACATATTCGTTTTTCTCCTATGTCTTACATTGCAAGCACTAAAAAGTTGATATTCTGTCCTCAGCTGAAGGTTAATGTTAATTTGATAACCAGCGCTGGGGTTGAAGACGACAGTGATCTGCTGCTTGATAATGTGGCAGAAGCTGAAGAGCGTGCATCTAAGATGCTGATTAATTATAATGAAGCTAAAAATTGGTATCCTACGATAGCCGGTGACGATCCAATCGCAACGACCGGCGGTTTTGTGATAATAACAACAGATGCTTTAGAGAGTTCGGTTTGGCCTCTGGCTAACTGGGAAACTTGTAAAGGCAAAGATGTTCATATTGAAACGGTTGAAGATATTTCAAGTTCTTACAGCGGAGCTGACCTTGCAGAAAAGATCAGAAATTTTTTAAGGGCATATCTGAGTTCCTGGAGTATTACTAAGGTTTGTCTTATTGGTGATATAACCGATGTTCCAATGCGTGACACACACCCCAGTGGGCCGGATGGTCCTGATAATGGTACCACGCCTTGGCAGACCGCAGATAAAGTTCCTACAGATTTTTATTATGCAGAGCTGACCTGGTCAGATGCTTCATCATGGAATTCAAATAGCGATAGTATGTATGGCCAACAGGGAGTCGATAATGTGCAATTTCCATCAGAGGTGGATGTTGGACGTATTCCATGGAGTGATCCGACAACGGTTGAAGATATCTGCATGAATATGGTAGAGTTTGAGTGGTCGCAGGATTTAACTAATTACAAGCTGAATTATCTTTTGACGGCTGCTTATTTCTGGTCTGATACAGATAACGCAGCACTTAAGACTTATATTTTGAATAATGCTTGCGATCCAGGTGATCCACCAATGAGGATTTATGAGCAGGGGCCTTGCTGGAATTCAAGCTATTACAGTAACTATACAATGACGCGAGATGCTACACGTGATGTCTGGGGCGCTGGACATTACGGATTTGTTAATCTTGCGGGCCATGGAAGTCCTTATGCTGTTTATTATCAGGAAAGGCATGAAACATGTTATGCACAGATTTATTTTACTGCGAGTGACCGAAGCTATCTTGACCCCGATTATCCGTCGGTGGTTTTTTCGTGTGCATGTTCGACAGCCTGGCCTGAGGCGCAGAACCTTGGTAAGAGTTTGCTGGAACGTGGATCTGTTGGTTTTGTCGGTGCGACACGTCTTGGTTTCGGTGCTCATGGGTGGAATGA
>CAYZEH010000314.1:0-2611 GCA_964477135.1 uncultured Pirellulales bacterium
ATCTGCTTTTTAAGCAGTAATACCAGGGCCCGGACTAAAATCCGGGCCCTTTTTTTGTTGCCTTTTTGGGCAGTATTACGGGGTATAGGCGCAAAATTGCAGATTTATTAAAAAAATCTTGTTTTTGGCTCATAAGTTGAGGATAATAATGCAATTAGTTATAAAACCGGCATCTATGGTGTACTTTAAAAATTGAGGAAAGATGCAGACAGAAGTTTCTACTGAAGCTATATTATTATTAGTGAAATTCAGAATATTTGGAGCTCTGAGGTACTTATCTCACGCTGAGAGAGTAATGGTGTTTCAGCGTGGTTTTGTGCGGGCTGGTGTAGAGGTCAAGTATAGTGGTGGTTTTAATCCGAGACCAAAGCTATCATTGCCTTTGCCAGGCTGTGTCGGAGTAGAATCCGATGGTGATTTAGCCTGCATTCGTATATACGCAAGCAAAGAATGTATTGATTTAAAACGTATCCAGCGACAAATTTCAAACCAGATGCCTCAAGGCTGTGAGATAATTGATATTGAGGTTTGTGGCGATAAGAAGATTCCCATTGCAGAGCAAGTCAGTTATATATTTGATTTGAAAACCGAAATTGCAGATCAAATCAATATTCAGGCAGCAGCTTCACAATTGCTGGCGAAAGATAATCTGGTTGTAAAAAGATTCAAAGATAAGGACAGTGTAAAAGAAGTTGATATAAGAAAATATTTAAAGAATATTGAATTTACAGAAGGAACAGTTAAAATTGATTGCAAAATAACCCCTAAAGGTTCTGTAAGGGTTGATGAGGTGATGGGGATTCTCGGGTTAGAATTTGGTATGTTAAAATCGCCGGTAAGGCGAACAGATATAAAATGGAGTTATTCAAAAACAGCTTAAACAAGCAAGGCTTAGTGATACGAAAAAATGAAGTGTCCGGTCTTGTGAAAAAAGGATTGTAAATTATGTCAAAAGAAATGCTTATTAATGTTGCTGAGGGAGAAGAATGCAGAGTGGCGGTTGTCGATCAAGGGCAACTTGAAGAGTTGTATATTGAAAGGGTCAGCTATGACAGTCATGTAGGTAATATTTATAAAGGTAAAATTACTAATATTGAAGCATCGATTCAGGCGGCTTTTGTGGATTTTAGTACAGGTAAGAATGGTTTTTTACACATAAGCGACATTCACCCACGATATTTTCCAAACGCAAAAACTACTAAAACTGAAACATTAGGCAAGAGAAAAGCATTAAGGGACAGGATGCCAATACAAAAATGCCTTAAAAAGGGCCAGGAGGTCATTGTTCAGGTCACAAAAGAGTCTGTCAAAACTAAAGGGCCAACTTTGAGCACCTATCTGTCTTTTCCGGGCAAATACCTGGTTATGATGCCATGGATAAAGCAAAGTGGTATATCTCATAAGATCGAAGATGAAGAAGAACGCAAGAGGCTGAGAAAAATACTTAATGAGATTAGTCTGCCCAAAGATGTTGGTTTTATTGTCAGAACCGCAGGGCAGGGCAGCTCAAAAAGAGATATTCAAAACGATCTCAAATATCTTTTGCGATTGTGGAAGTCGATAGAGAAGCAAATAAAAACAGCGAAAAATCCATCGGAAGTATACCAGGAATCCGATCTGGTTATCAGGACGCTGAGGAATATTTTTAATTCTGATATAAGCAAGATAATTTGTGATTGTGAAGAAGTTTCCAAGAGGATTAGAAAGTTTCTTTCTATCGCGACACCAAGGCTTAAGCGCAGGTTGAGTTATTATGACGGGAAAGTGCCACTGTTTCATAAGTATAAGATCGAAGATGAAATAACAAAGGTACAGTCGAGACAGGTGGAGATGAAGGGGGGCGGTTCAATTGTAATTGAGCAGACCGAAGCACTTGTCGCGATAGATGTCAATAGCGGTAAATATCGTAAACAGCAAAGTGCTGAAGAAACAGCGTATCAGATTAATCTCAAGGCAGCGGATGAAATCGCCAGACAGCTGCGGCTTCGTGACCTTGGTGGTCTGGTGATTTGTGATTTTATAGATATGCGGGACGAAAAGCACCGCAAATCAGTGGAAAGGCAATTTCGTCTGGCAACTAAAGCAGATCGTGCCCGTTCTAAAGTTCTGAGGATAAGCCAGTTCGGTGTGGTGGAGATGACTCGCCAGAGAATGAGACCATCTTTGCAGTCAAGCACATACCTGGAATGTCCGACTTGCAGCGGAAAGGGATTTATAAAGAACAATGAATCAATAGCATTGGAAATCATTCGACTTTTGAACCTGACGGCTTCGAACAGCAAAATTAAAAGTGTTGAGCTGTTCGTATCGCCTAAGGTTGCTGATTATCTTCAGAATGAAAGAAGAGCGGCAATTTCAAAAACAGAAAGTAATTATGACAAAAAGATCACGATCCGTGCTTCGGCAAGTTATGGCGGCGAAAACCACAATGTTGTATGCTATAATGCCAGAGGAAGCGTAATAAAGCTTTAGCAGCGAGGTATTGTTGTTTTAAGCTTGACTAAGCATAGCCATTCTATAATATTGGTGTTTTATTTTTATACCCTTCAGGGTAAAAAATTTCCGCGAGGAAAGTTATAACATGTTGTTTAAAAGTTATTTACCCGCGGAT
>CAYZEH010000315.1:0-2581 GCA_964477135.1 uncultured Pirellulales bacterium
AGCTTGAAGGCAAAAAAGCTGGAAAAGCTGGAGATAAAAAAATGAATAAATATAAAATAAGATGCATGACAACTTATATCCAAAGCCTTGGTAGATTACCTACTGACAGGGAAGGACAGGTGTTAAACGCTGATGATTTGATGGCATGGTTTGGTTTGGAGAAGTGCTTAAATGGATATGAACAGGCATGCATGAAAATGGAGTTAGCCGCAATGGTTGAAGCTGAATTGTTTATGGACCAATTCAGGTTGAAAGTGTTGTAATTTTCCTTTTTTTATTTTTTTCTATATGCGGACATGTTTTAGCTCGGTTAGATTGGTACCGCCGCCTTTAACCGCGGAAACAGTGTCCCAACCAAGTGGGGAACCCTGTTTCCGCGGGACGTTTTTAATTCCTTCTTATTTTATTTTATTCTTACTTTTGCTTTTTCTTTTGTTGTTTTTTCATATTGTCTTTTTTCCTCTATTTTCACTTTCTACTTCTTCCCTTTTTGCGTTTTTTTCTTTCGGGTTTTGCTTGTTGATTAATTAGTAGGCCGATAAAAAATACCTATACTTCGAAGATAGTCATAAGACATACAAGGGAGATATTCATAATAGAAAACAGTTTTATTACTATGTCTGATGTGATGAATCGATTAGGCCAGGATAAGGTGTAAAGTGAATGTAATTATATGTTAGCTTTAATAACGATGTATTCGGCTATGGTAGTTTTCATTAATAATTACTTCTCAATCCGCAATCAGTCACAAGTTGTAATATTATTATGGTAGATATAAAAAGGATAACGATATCGCTAAAGACATATTTGTTTCAATGGATATGGGTTGGTTTCGAACAGGTTGGCTTGGTGGTTTATTTGCGGTTTTGTCAGCTTAGCAGGTTAAATTAGAAATTGTTATATAAGATTATCTAACGGCAAGATGTATTTTCTGGGGAGTACCCCTCCCCTTGAACCCCTCCTGGCAGATAGATATAAAATCAGTTGTGGATCCAAGCAGCCACTGGGACAATTCAAAAGCCTCCGTTTGGTATTGCCTTTATGCGGATGATTGAAGGCTGACGAGCAACAAACATCAAGTTAGCGGTATGCAACGGCTCCTGCGTTATTGTGAGCATTGATAATGGCCGCTATTTTTGTCCTGCATTGTAAAAGACTCGGTCATAATAGAATTATACAACAGCCATTCTGTCCCAGTGGCTGCTTGTCAGTGAAATTAAAGCTTGAGATGGTTTTTTCTCTTCGGAGAGGTTTCAGGTTTCACAATCCTTTCCAGCTCTTTTTTTCTTGGCAGCCATTGGTTGACTATTTCCGTTACTTTTGGTTTTACCTTCCTTGACCACAAGCCCGTTGGGTCTTTTTTGTCTCCCTTGATTCGTTTCTCTAAAAGAATCAATTCTTTTTCCCCGAATAGTTTTGATTGTCGCATTTTTATTAAGGCGGTTTTGTCCTTTTCAAACACGGGCAATTTACGCTCATATATAAATGTTTCGATATATGGGCGTAAATCGGTTTTTGCAGAATGCTGCTTTGGCTGTTACTACTGAAAAGTAGTATCAGCTTGTTATTACTGGTCAGTGAAACATATTAACTGCTACTATTCAGTGAGAAATGTTTGTTACTACTTTTTGGTTATGACACGATCTGTTGAGCCTGTTTGAGAGAGCAAGTCAATCTATATACTCTAAAATATACTTACCAGCAGGTACGAAAAACGAAACATTTATATATAAGTACCTCTTACCTATAGGTAAGAACCGTAATTTAGAGCGGTTCAGTTATCGGTTCGCTGATAATTGAGCGAACCGAAAATAAGTCGGTTAAGCAAGGAGGTCGAAAAGTGAATGAAAAATTTAGGAGCATTTTAAATGTGATAAAGGACAGTAAATTGCCAAGGGACAGATGGGGTCATGTTTTAGGGCATGAAGATTTAGTTGTATGGTTTGAGCTTGATAAGATTCTTAAACCAGGTGAATTAGAATATATGAAGGCAAGATTGGCAGAGTTATCAGAAGCTCAGAACGCTATTGACATGATGAAGCTGCCCCAGTTTTGAAGTCCAGAGGTAAATAAAAATGAAACACAAGACACCGAGAATAAAAGTTGAAATCTTAAGGGATACAGGATACGGCAGCGTACCCGGTCTGGATGATGATGAACTAGCCAGCCCGGCGGAGCTTTTGCGGCAGATATCGCTTGAGCAATGGGGATTGATGTTCGAAATACCAGTTGAACCAGTAAAGAGTTTTATACGACCAACTATAGACGAACGCGGAAATCTTGACTGGGGGGCATTCGGTACAATTGACTTTGACCGATTGTTTCCGTTTAACCCAAAATGGTACATAGTTGACCAGTTTAAGAAGAGACTGCGAGACGTTCTCTTAATGTTTGATATGGTCAAAGAGCGTCTGTCCGTTGAAGCAAGACTTGAAGTTCTTGAGCATCTTAAGGCTGGTAAAGACATCGACGAGCTCGAGGATGAAAATAAATATTTTTGGGCAAGGCGGTACCTTCAGGTTAAGAGGATTCGTGAGGAAATCCGTCAGATTCGCTCAAGGTGAGCGGATGTTTTTTTTAT
>CAYZEH010000316.1:0-2549 GCA_964477135.1 uncultured Pirellulales bacterium
GCGGATAAAGCGAAAAATTTAATTGGGATTGGTATTACATGGTGATAGATGCCAATTGGCCTTGCAAAGATGTTAATATGGCTTCAAGACGTGCGAACTTGCCCCTTAGTCGTGTTTCACGCTTAGTTAAACGACTTTCTTCCTGCTCGATTTTATTCTGGAGCAATTTTATTTCCGTGTCAACATAATTTTGATTTATGTCGATGGTGCCTTCGTATTCAAGCATTCGATCCAAAGCATCTTCCATTGCCCCGGTAAAGCCCTGTTTGACATTAATGACAGCAGTTAATTCGCTACTAGCATCTCCTGTACTTGGAGCGGTAATCTGTAAAGCATTTTCAGGATAAAGTGGTTCGCCGCTGCTGGAGAACTCGCTGTTACCAATAATAACACCATTATCAATAGTAGCTTGTCGATATTCGCCTTCATCTTCGGTAGTTAGTTTGATCCAGGCCTGGGATATATCTCCCAAAGCATCATATATTACTTTAACATCGTAACTACCCGCATCTGTATAACGGCTGCTTGCACCATAAAATTTTATATCACCACTACCATCACTATTGCTGCCGCTTTTATCAGCACCAATGATTTCAAGTACAGCAAGATAATCATCTGTGACAGCTTCGCTAAAAAGATTTGTATCAAGACTTAACATACCGTCCCTGTCTACCTCAAGACCAATCTCAGTGGGGCTCAGAAACGTATCTTTATCACTAATAAAGCCGCTTGAGTAATTCATAATTGGCGAAAGTATCTGATCTCTAATTGTCGAAACTATATAATCACCCATTAGTACACCAGCTACTTTGTTCTCTGCATCATATCCTGTATTTTCTTTTATAAACATAACTGTTGAATTGTATGTTTCGATCAACTTTACCATCCTGTCACTAACTGATTCTACATCCCTGTTAAGGCTGACCTGCTCACCATCGGCATCTGTCGTATCATGCAAATTTAAGGTCACTCCATAAATTGCATCGTCAATAGTATTAGAACTGCGAGTCATCCAATTTTCCATAGGATCTTCTTCCTGCCAGCCTGGATCTTCAGGTGGATAGCCATCTACTTTAATCTGACAATCCTGAGCTTGCTGTGTCTCGGTAAAATCTGACTGAGTAAAAAGACTTAATGTGCCGGCAGTCCCTCCTTCTGTTTCTACCTCCATCTCAGGCACAACAGCACCCCACTGTGAACCATTAAATGACAGATCTATTGTCATAAGATTGCTTCCGCTTTCATCGGCAACTAAGATAATCTTACCGTTTTCAAGTCTTGCTTCCGCTATACCTTCAAATACATCGTTTATCTCACCTATAAGATGAGTAAGCTTTGTGTCATCGGTAATTTCTAACTCAAAAGGAGTAACTGCAACACCAGCAGAATCTGTGCCGCTTATGACAATACTACCGCCACCTTCATAAGTACCTTCATAACATGATAAATCGGTTATCAGTGTACTCAACGACGCGTTTTCATCATTGTCTGTTGTAAACGCTGTATCAGATTGCCAGGCTTCTGTGGTACTGTCATTTATCTGTACCTCATAATCAGAACCAGCATCATTGCCGCTAAGCACAAGATGGTAAGCATCGTTATATACAAGTAAACTTGCGGTAACGCCAGGGTTGTCGGCATCGTTGTTGATTAAACCAACAAGATCTTCCAAAGTGGTATCGGCAGTAGTAGGTATTGATGTTTCATGGTGGTTATATGAATATATAAATGTGCCGGTGCCAACTTTATCTTCAGGATATTCCACCCCTGCTGTGTGAACCCAGCGTTCGCTGTTAGCAAGCTGATTTATTATTATTGTATGGCTACCTTCAAAAGCATTATAGGACGCTTCAGCAGTAAAAATATCACTATCGCTTGACGTAGCTTTAAATGCACGCAGGTCATCAACGTCAGAAAGGTTTGCAGCAGCACTTTGTAAAGCCTTTAATTCCGTTTCAAAATTTTCGTAGATACTCTTTTTTTCTTCCCTTTTGGTTTTTCGTTCCTGGTAAGTATAAAGAGTTCGCTTCTCTATTTCCAACAACTGCCTAATAAGGGTTTCCGTATCAAGACCCGTACTCAAACCTGAAAGCTGTATGGGTGACATTTTAGCACCTCTTTTTAAAACCTTTTGTTTTTTTAGTCCGATAAATCAAATCGCTTATAACTCTACTCTTTTACTTATCGAACAATAGTAATCAAAACAACACTAATATTTCTAAAAATTATTCCTGTCAATATCAGATCAAAGCCTCGGCAAACTGCGATCTTATCTGCTTGCATTTCTGCATCAGCTGAAGAGCTTTTGTATTATCAGGCGATATTTCAAGACACATATCTATCTGCTGCTGAGCATAATCGAATCCAGCCTTAGCCATAACAGGAGAGTTTGTTTTTACATAATCCTGCCCTATTGTCATAAACGTCAAAGCAAATAAGAACCTGGCATGCATTTGTCTGTTTTCAGCTGCAATATTTTCCCATTGCACATCTGGAAAAAGCTGCTCATAGTCAAAGGACTCAGTAAAGCTTTTAACAACATCAAAATG
>CAYZEH010000317.1:0-2516 GCA_964477135.1 uncultured Pirellulales bacterium
ACCAATCATCCCACCCAATGGAGTAACAGTTACCCAGTTGCTATCAGAGGTTATCAGCCAACTAACCTGACCGCTGCCGAGGTTTGTCATTTCAAACTGCTGAGCATCTGGAACATTTGCATCGCTGAAATACCTGAACTGCAATTTCTTCATAGAAACCGCAATCCCGGATACTTCCTCGACCACTGGCACAAATTCATAGGCCCCGATATCAACCGCAGCAACCCCATCCCCATCGCCGTCGATGATCCGGGCGTTGCCCTGCAAATCCACCTGAGTATCGACAGCCGAGTTATCACCAGCATCGATACAAGGTGAATATTCCATCAGCCGATAGTCACCATTATAAGTATCAACAAAGATCGGTATTCTGCTGATATTATTAGGATCATCCTCATCCCAGCCTTGAATGCAGCACCTCAAAAAATTCGTATCTCCAATTACGTCTATCTGCTCATTATTACCCCAGACAATGCAGTTTACCATTTCATGATTTGAACTATTAGCAACACCACAGGCATTGTTGTCCGCAACTGTCGAATTTTTCATACTGCTGTTAAAAAGCCTTACCGCATTTCGCCCGCTATTTCCATATACCAAACAATTTTTAAGCTGTGCATAGACTGCACAAACCACATTACCGACAACACCTTTATTATTATTAAAAACACAACTGTCAACTTCACAGTAGCGCAACTCTGCTGCCCCAACATTTACAGCACAATTGCTCTGGAAAAGACAATTTCTCAACACGCTTTTATTACTACTATTGCTGTAAAAAAACACCGCACCACCAGAATCAGCAGTATTGTTTTCAAAATTGCAATGCTCGATCAAAAAACCGGAATTCAAACAATACACCGCCCCGCCTTCATCTGCATATCCATTTTTAATCGTCAAACCAGCCAGTAAAGTATTGCTGTCCTGGCAGTCGGTGAAATAAAACCCACGATGATTTTCTGATTCGCTCCCCTGGCAGTCAATTACGGTATTCGCCACACAGTCAGAATCATTGGGATCTGCACTGCGGATAGTTACCGATTTGCCGACGATCTCAATATCACGATTGCCCACACCGGTATATACCCCTTCCCCGATAACAACAATATCACCATTACCCGCAGCATCTACCGCATCCTGAATCGTAGGATATTCCACAACCTCGCCGCCAGTATAAAGCTCAACCTGCCCAAAAGCTGCCGCTGCAAACAACAAACAACCTGTCAAAACCGCATATTTTCTCATCTGGTATTCTCCTGCCCCCCAGACTTTTAATTGTCAGAGCATTATATAATAAAAACCACAACAAATCAAGATTTTTCCACTTTTTTAAACAACATAAAAAAAAAGGCCCGGATTATTAGTCCAAGCCCTTAAATTTACTGCTTGATCGCAGATTTAATCAATTTTAGCCTTTAAATATTAAGGCCAAAGTTCCATTCATTACCAATCTACAACCGAGTTATCGTCGGCATCGTAGCTTTGGGGGTTTTTCCAGTTGTGACCAATTTTATCAGCAAGCAGTTCCTCATCCAGTTCGATTCCCAGCCCCGGCGCAGTCGGCAGGTCAACATATCCATCTTTGACTTTGAAAGGCTTCTTTAGATAGCCATCTCCAAGTGACGCCTGCTCCTGACAAAGGAAGTTTGGTATCGACGCTGCCAACTGAATTCCACAGGCCAGCGAGATAGGCCCCATCGGATTATGCGGCGCGATGCCGACATAATAAGCCTCTGCCATACCCGCAATGATCTTTGCCTCTGTAATTCCACCTGCGTGACAAAGGTCAGGCTGAAGGATCGAAGCAGCGCGCTTTTCAAGTATTTCTCTAAAGCCCCACTTTGTAAAAATTCTCTCACCGGTAGCAATTGGAATATGAGTTGACTTTGCGATATCCGCGAGCACGTCGACATTTTGACATTGAACCGGTTCTTCAATAAAGTAAGGCTGATAAGGCTCAAGTTTTTTTATCAGAATTTTAGCAGTCTGAGGCGAGATAGCGCCGTGAAAATCTATCGCGATATCCATTTCATCGCCTGCTGCTTTTCGCAAAGCTGCAAATCTTTCTACCGCGTAATCTATAGCGCCCGGCGTTTCAATTATCCTTGTTGGTCTTTTCTTAGCGACTCCGGTCTTTATAGTTGTAAAGCCCTTCTTCTTTTCTCTTTCAATATGTTCAACCGTCGCAGCGCCGCCATAAACTCTTATCTTCGACCGGGTAGGGCCGCCCAGCAACTCGTAAACCGGCACACCCAAAGCTTTTCCTTTGATATCCCATAATGCCTGGTCAATTCCGCTTAGCGCACTTGTCAGCACCGCCCCGCCTCGATAGAAAGCGTGACGATAAATCGCCTGCCAGTGGTGCACGACTGCGCGGGGGTCTTTGCCTATTAGGTAAGGCTCAATTTCTGAGACCGCAGCTGCAACGGTTTTCGCCCGGCCTTCAACTAATGGCTCACCAAGTCCGGTAATGCCGGCATCGGTATGTATCTTTAAAAACAACCAGCGAGGCTTAA
>CAYZEH010000318.1:0-2503 GCA_964477135.1 uncultured Pirellulales bacterium
GCGGCAGTAAGGAAGCTCTTTGCCTTATCTACGAAAAGTACAGAGACGATCTGGTGCGGATAGCAGCTGGGCTTTTGAACAATGTAGGTACTGCTGAGGATGTGGTACAAGATGTTTTTCTTATGCTTGTTCATTCCGCGGATAAATACAAAATCAGAACCAACCTCAAGGGATATTTGACAACTTGCGTTGCGAATAAAGCTCGCAATTTGAACAGAGGAAAATGCCAACAGAATTCTGTAAGTCTGGATGATGTTGAGCCTGCAACTTCGAACTGCGAATCACCTGATCAATGTATGATATGCGATGAAGATTTTCAACAGGTGTATAAAGCGATGGCTCAATTGCCCTATGAGCAAAAAGAAGCTGTCATCCTGCGTATCCAGGCAAAAATGAAATTCAGAGAGATAGCTAAATTGCAGGCTACATCAACAAAAACAACGCTGAGCAGATACAATTATGGACTCAATAAACTGCGGTCAATATTGAATAGTGAGGTGAAAAAATGAGACCAGCAGAAAACATAAAACGATTGATTAAAAATGCAAAAATAAAAATTAATCCGAAAGTTAAAAGTGCAGCACTTGAGGAACTTATTAACGAACTGGAAAAATCTAAACAATCAAAGCCGACTTCTCGGCCAAATATATGGAGAATTATTATGAAAAAACCAATTACAAAACTCGCCGCAGCGGCAGTACTCGTTGTCGCAGTATTACTATCAATAACTTTCTTAGATAAATCTGCAACTCCAGCTTATGCTATTGAAGATACAATCAGGATTTTAAATCAAATGCAAATTGATGCTATTAAGATGAGTGGTATTGGATTTGGTAAAGGCGATAACGACCAAGAGACTGAGTATGAATATACAATGTGGGCAAAGCCTAATGAAGACAGAACCCGTTCAAAAGAGGCTCGTTTTGAGATGTCTGACCAAATTATAATTGTAACCCAATCTGGAGTAACATACAGATATCACCCGTGGCGGAATGTTGTTTATATTAAAGAGTTTGGGGATTTCAAAATTGATCCATGGCTTAATGGTAAGTTTTTTAGTACTTTCAAAAAAATTGCAAAGAATTGGCAGATAACTTACGGCAAAGATGAACAAACTGATAGAGACAGTATTTTTGCTACCTGCGTTCATCCATACGATGACAAATCATGGTGGATTGAATTTGATTCCCAAACCAGGCTGCCTGTAAAATTAAAACAATGGAAAAATGCTGATTTTCAAGGCAAGCCTCAATTGTATTTTACAGACATCCAGTATAATCCCGAATTGCCGGAAGGGATATTTGAATTTGAGATTCCAGAGGGAGCCAAGGTAATAAGAGAATCACCGAAAATGCCAGCTTATTTTGAAGACCCCAATTGTGGGATCGCGGTTGATGGGTTGACAGACGAAGAGGCAAGCTTACAGATAGTCGAAGATTATTTGCAGGCACTGATTGACGGCAACTGGAAATATCTTGCCCAGCTAAGGCCGATATGTAATCCTGAGCAATGGGAATTAAAATTCAAACACAGTGACAGTTGGCCTCAAAAGATTATTGTTATCGATGCTCCTTATGTCAGTGACCGCTGTAATATTGGTCCGGTTGTACCATGTACGATTGAATACTCTGATGGTCAGATCAGAAATATTAGCCTGGTTGTGAAAATCAGGGAAATTAAAGGCCAAAAGTCCTGTGTTATCGCAGGTACTTTCGGAGGCCAATAAAGATTTTGACAGATAACCAAAGTGGTTAAAAACAATAAACCTTAAAGGCTGGGCTAATCAATTTTAGCTCAGCCTTTTTTTATGTCCTTTCTATAAAAAAAACCTACAATTGGAATAAATTTCTGTTTTGTTTAAACCAAAACGGGCGGTTGGATCGTGTAATAGGTGAAGAACGTTCTTAATTTGGCCAAGGAATTTCTTGATGCTGGAAGACAAACTGTTGATATGGAAATTTAAGCGTGGGAGCAACGAGGCTCTTTGCAGAATCTATCGTAAGTATGGCGACTATTTGTTGGCGATGGCAACGGTTATTTTAAAAGATGTAAATGCCGCTGAAGATGTATTGCATGACGTTTTCTGCAAATTTATCGAGTCCAGAGATAAGCTCAAGCTTGCTGGAAGTCTTAAAAGTTACCTGGCAACCTGCGCCATAAATCTTGTACGCGACAGGCTAAGAGCAAGAAAGTTGCAGCCTTGCGAATTGGATGAAGCAACAGCGATTGCTCTGGATAGTGATGGTCCGGACCATCACGCCATCTTCGGAGAACAGGCAAGAATTTTGAATTATGCTATAACGCAGCTCACAGATGAGCAACGCGAAGTCATAATGCTGCACCTTCGAGGTGGTATGAAATTCAGACAGATATCCAGCTTACAGAAAATTTCAATCAACACAGTGAAAAGTCGATATCGATATGGCCTGGAAAAACTTAGGGCAACCTTATCTGATGGGAAAAAGAAAAATGAAATCAGCTAAAAATATAAAACAATACATTA
>CAYZEH010000319.1:0-2502 GCA_964477135.1 uncultured Pirellulales bacterium
TTAAAAAATCATTTTTACTAAACTATTTTCGGTTTGTGCTAAACTTGTGTATAATCTGCAGTAATCAAAATTAATCAGGAGAACCATGAATATGGTATTTAAAACAAAGCTTTTCAAAACAGGCTGTCTTAGCTGTTGCATTACCGCCATAATCTTGCTTTCATCTTCTTCTGCATCGGCTAAATGGCAAAAGGCAGATGGGCCCTTAAATACCATCTGGACAGATTCAGTAACCCCTGACAACGCCCATCAGCAATACCCACGCCCGCAGATGGTGCGCAAAGACTGGCAATGCCTCAACGGCCTTTGGGAATACGCCATAAGACCAACCGCCAGCTTAAAGCCGGAAAATTTCGACGGGCAGATATTAGTACCATTCCCCGTAGAGTCAGCGCTTTCAGGTGTAGCCAAGCCAGTAAACAAACCAAACCGCCTTTGGTATAAACGAAAATTCAGCGTAAATAGCAAATGGACCGGCAAAAAAATACTTATCCATTTTGACGCTGTCGACTGGGACACCACCGTCTGGCTTAATGGAAAATTGCTCGGCACACACACAGGCGGATACGACCCGTTCACCTTTGACATTACCGAATATCTAACCAACAACCCGCAACAGGAAATTGTCATCTCCGTATGGGACCCTTCGCAAGAAGGCGCGCAGCCTTGCGGAAAACAATACACCATACCCAAATCGCATGGCTGTAGATACACATCAACAACTGGTATATGGCAAAGCGTCTGGCTCGAACCAGTATCGCAGACTTATATCAAAAATATAAAATTAACTCCCGACATAGACAACCAACAGCTAAAAGTAGAAGTGATATATTCAAGTGACCCCTCCGGTTATAAAATCCAGATCAAAGCAAAACAAGGCTTCTCCACAAAAGATAACCAAACCGTTCTTGCAGGACAAAAAATCTTTTTGAAAATCAAAAACCCAAAACTCTGGTCGCCCGACGACCCTTTCCTTTACGACCTCGAACTAACACTCAGAGATAAACAAGGCCAAATAGTCGATGAAGTTGAAAGCTATTTCGGCATGCGGAAAATATCCCTCGGCAAAGACAATGAAGGTCTGACAAGAATACTCCTGAACAACAAACCAATTTTCCTTTGCGGCCCACTCGACCAGGGATTCTGGCCTGACGGAATCCACACCGCTCCGTCCGACCAGGCTTTGAAATATGATATCGAAACTATGAAAACTCTTGGCTTCAATGTCTCTCGCAAACATGTAAAAGTTGAAATGAGGCGATGGTATTACCACTGTGACAAACTCGGACTGCTCGTCTGGCAGGATATGCCAAGCAATAAAAAAGCTCCCCAAAACAAACCTCAATTCGAAAAAGAACTCAACCGAATGATAGACAACCTCTACAACCACCCTTCAGTGGTAATATGGTCTATCTTCAATGAAGGCTGGGGTGAATTTGACAGCGAAAGACTTGCTGCAATGGTAAAACAAAAAGACCCGACCAGATTAGTAAACCAGGTCAGTGGCGGACTTCACAACAAAGCAGGTGACATCAAGGACATCCACAACTATCCATCGCCGGGCTGCCCCAAACCAGAGGCAAACAGAGCTGTCGGTATGGGCGAAACAGGTGGTATGGGATTAATAATAAAAGACCACATGTGGCAAAAAGACCTGAACTGGGGCTACAGCAATTTTGAAACCGCCAACCAACTGACAGAAGAATACCTCAGACTTTTGAGAGGTGCACATATATTAAAAAGCATTGGTCTGTCCGCCGCAATATACACTCAGATATCGGATATCGAAACAGAGATCAATGGCTTAGTGACCTACGACCGAAAAATCTTCAAAATAAATCCGGAAAATTTCGCAGCCGCTGTAAAAAAACTGCAAAAAACACCACCAAAGATATACACTATCACACCAAGCTCAAGAAAGCAGGCAATCCTGTGGAGCTACACAATAACCACCCCCGATACAAAATGGAACAAACCCGGCTTTGATTTTTCTGCATGGAAAAAAGCCCCAGCTGGTTTCGGAACTGAAACCTTCGGCTCCGTAGTCAGAACTAAATGGACTTCACAGGATATCTGGTTAAGGAGAAATTTCGAGCTTGAAACATTGAATTTTAATGAACCTTACCTGTATATAAACCAAAATGACAACGCAGAAGTATACATTAACTCAATAATGGTTGACAGACTGCCCTACAGCACCGAAGATTATGTTCTTGTACCTTTGAGCAAAAATATAATAGAATCTTTCAAAATCGGAAAAAATTATATAGCGATACATTGTAAACAAACAAGAAAAGATGGTCAGTACATAGACGCAGGAATTATAGATGCCATAGACTATACTGATCCTAATTGAATTTTACCGTTTATCCGCGGGTGAATAACTTAAAAATAAGAAGTTATGGATTTATTCGCGAAAATTTCTTACCCTGAAAGATATGAATAAGAATTCTTTAAGGAAATAATCATGGATAGATTAAACAGAAGACAATTCATCAGCAT
>CAYZEH010000320.1:0-2502 GCA_964477135.1 uncultured Pirellulales bacterium
GACGCTAATGCGTTTGACCTAGATGAAGTCAATGAGCAGCTGGCAGAAACCAGCCTATGGCAATAGCGTCTCCAGCCACACATTGTATTGAACCTTTTTGAGGGGATGTGCAAAAACCCCCAAACGGCAATTGGTCAGCAGGATTTGCATGAAGGGCACAAGCCAGTAACCATGATTCAAGCTTAGGGTTACTAGTAGAAAACACCTTCTTGTTGAGGATATAGATGCCTTGGTTTTTCCTTCTGATAATGTCCCCCAGTCTTTCATGGAAGAGAATACGTACCTCAAAGATCGTTCCAGAGAGCCTAATTCGCCTCTTGAAGATATAAGTTTTTCTTTGACCATGATCTTTGTAAATTCGTCTTCATATTTACTAATTTGACCAACCTGCAAAGGTATTATCAATTATTACTTGATTTTATATGTTATCACTGTCCATCTTGTTAGTGAAAACAAGAACAGCAAAAACCATAATAACAGCAGCATATCCAATTACCCACCACAACTCCGGTAATATTGCACTATAATTTCCTGCGATTGCTTCCCGTCCAGCCCTTACAGAATGAACAAACGGCAGTAAATATGCAATTTTTTTAAACAATCCGCCAACCAAATCCACGTCAAACCAGGTGCCGGAAAGCCACGCACTTAAATTAGTTAATAATGCTCCACATATACCACCTACCTGTTTATCTGTAAACAGACTTCCACAAAGCAATCCTATCGCGATAAATAATATTGCCGTTGGTATCAACACAATAATTGCAATTAATACGTTAATGCTAATCGTTAATCCAAGAAAATATGCCACAAAAAAACACATCGTAATTTGCAATACCGAAATTGGTATTAGAGGGAGAGTATATCCAAATATAAAGTCACTCGGCGTTAGTGGAGATGTGAATAAGCGTAATACAAATGAGCTAGTTCTGTCCTTTGCAATCAACATGCCGGAAAATAGTGAAATAAATGAAAGCCCAAAAACCGCAACCCCAGGAGTTAAATCATCGATTACAAACAAATCAACCGGGATATTAGACTGGATCTCTGTAAGTAGCAAGAGTAAGATAACCGGGAACCCTATACCAAAAGCCAAGTTAAGTTTATCTCTTAATATTTCCTTACTGTTTCGCGATGCAAAAACCAAAGTTTTCATATAATCACACTCCCTTCTCCAACAAGAGTAATGAACGCATCTTCAAATTTTGCTGTATTAGTTTTATTTTTCAACTCAGCTGCTGTACCGATTGCCTTCATCTCACCTTTAGACATTACTCCTATTCGGTCTGATAAGAGCTCTGCTTCCTCTAAATAATGAGTTGTAAGAATAATAGTAACTTTTCCTTTTAGTGTCCTTATAACACGCCAGAGCTCTCTCCTTGCTAAAACATCAAGTCCAACCGTTGGTTCGTCAAGAAAAAGTATTTGTGGTTCAGTAATCAATGCCATTGCAATACTAAGACGTCTTTGCCATCCACCAGATAAGGTCTTCGCTTCATCCTTTGCAATACTAGTAAATCCAAAAGATAATATGGTATCTTCTGCCTTGCGTCTGGAGCTCCTTTTATCATTTCCGTATATACCAGCAATAAATTCCAGATTCTCTCTAACAGATAAATTGGGAGCTATAGCTGTTTCTTGAGGCGAGACATTAATTAGTTCTTTTACTTTTGTTGTGTTAGAAACAATGCTATTCCCTAAGATCATCGCATCCCCATAGGTTGGTTTTGTTAGACACGACAACATTTTTATAGTTGTAGTTTTACCTGCACCGTTCATACCTAATAAAGCAAATAATTCTCCAGTATTGATGTTTAGGTCAATAGAATTTACAACAATTTTTTCCTTGTATTTCTTTGTAAGATTGACCGTTTGAATTGCTATCATTCCTTTTCCTCGCCGTCGGTGATAATATTTTTAATATCATTTGCAAATGACAAACTATCTTCTTCACTATATTCAGGATAGAGATCCTTGCCTTTTCCGTTGAATATGGCATCAACAATTTTACTAAACACACCCATTCTTTCTATGGCAATACCTTTTTTAGCATCAGCAAGCAGGAGCAATGTATCCCCTGTATCAATCCCAAACATATCACGCACTTCTTTTGGGATAACAATTTGCCCTTTCTGTCCTACCTTCACCGAACCCATATATTTCCCATCTATTTTAGACGATTTTTTCATACAACCTCACAATAATGTATAATAAGTATTACTTTTCTTACTTATCATACTAATAATACTCCTAATTCAAATATTGTCAATAACAATACCTTCGCCAAAAAAATTGATTATTATATAATAGATATTTTCACTGATCTTTGAATCCATTCGATTGAATTGTTTCCCCGCCTATGTTCACAACGAGTAAATAAAAAATCTGTTGTGTTCACTCAAGCATCAAAAAGCTTGCTAAATCAGTTGTCAACGTCCCATTTTTAATACCAGCTGAAAGTGGACACTTCATAACTTTTTAACCAGATATTGATAAGGTGGC
>CAYZEH010000321.1:0-2494 GCA_964477135.1 uncultured Pirellulales bacterium
TGTCTCGGCGGTACTTGAGATCATCGGAAGAAAACTTTAGGATCGGTGCGGGGGTAAAAAAATCAAAATCTTTTTTTTTACCGCTTTATCCTTGATATAATAGATTTTGACGCTATAATTCCAAGCTTGCTTTAGAAATGGTGCCATTTCCGGGGCAGTTTTACGGCGGCGTGGCCAAGTGGACTAAGGCGCTGGTTTGCAAAACCAATATTCATGGGTTCGAATCCCATCGCCGCCTTTTCATAAGTCTTTATTTTTAAAAGATTTAAATAACATTTGACATCCTTTCAAAATATGGTATATTAAAAACGTGCACTCAAAAACGTGTACCGCATTTAATGACTGTCTTGAAAGGATCGATCATGAAAGTACCCGGTGGTTTAATTCTACGCAATGGTAGATACACGTATAAAGTCACTTACCCCGGCCATTCCAAACCAACCCGCACTGCTCTTAAAGTCCCCGGCCAAAAGAATGCGACAAAAAATAAAGATATCGCAGAACAGCTTGCAGTCATTATGTATAACAAACACATGGCTAACGATCCGGTTGATGTGTTTGATGGCACGATAGAAGATCTTTGTAAAAGATACCTCGCTTATGCCAAACGCTACCATACTGACAGCGATAGAAAAGTTGCTACTTATTATACAACCAAAGTCTACTCCCTGAAGTTGCTCCGGGAAATTTGCGGCAATGAAATGGCTGCAAACTTCGGCTCTAAAAAACTTATGGTATTCCGCGAAAAAATGATCCGCTTGAAAGAACTTCAAGATATGCACATTGAGCTAGATGATAAGAATCTGCCAAAAGGCAAACGAAAAAAACTTCAATCAGAATATGACGATCTGCAAAAAAACATCGGCATAAAAGGTGTAAACCGGCCGGTGTGCCGAAGGGAAATCAACCGTAGAATCGGTATCATCAAAGCGGCCTGGCAGTGGGCTACCTGCGAGGAAATGCTGCCGGAAAGTTCTTATCACGCCCTCCTTTCAGTCAAGGGGATTATGGAGGGTAAGTTAGAGACTTATGACCACGAAGACGTAAAACCTGTAGAACATGACATAGTAGAAATCACTTTAAATTACTGCAACAAAGTAATCGCCGATATGATCACTGTCGAAAACCTGACGGGTATGCGACCGGGCGAGCTTTGCCGTATGACTCCCGCCAAAATTGACAGAAGTGTCGACCCCTGGCTATACACCTGTAAGGCAAAGATGGACTATAAAGGAAAAAAGCGTCGGATTTACTTAGGTCATAAAGCGCAGGCGATTCTATCGCCCTACCTGCTTCGCAGCCCCGACGCACCAATATTCTCGCCGAAAGAAAGCGAACAGCTAAGACGGGCTGCTAAACATGCTAAACGTGTGATCCCGATCCATCTTGGTAATAAACCCGGCACTAACCGGAAAGAAAATCCGATGTGCCGACCCGGCGATATGTACACACCCGGCAGTTATTACAGCGCTATTAGCCGGGCAATCAAGAGGGCGCAGAAAGAACACCCCGAACTTCCCCACTGGTTCCCCTACCAACTTCGTCACAGCCATGGAACAAAAGTCGGAGACGAATTCGGGATCGAGGCCGCAAGCGCAAGCCTCGGAAACGACATTCCTTCAGCAAAGGTCTACGCAGAACGCAATGACGGACTGGCAATCGCCGCAGCTAAACGGTTCGGTTAAAAGCAATATCTCTACTATTATCCCCAAGGCCGCTTAAAACTCTGGTTTGAGCGGCCTTCTTTCGTAGAATGCTGTTTTAAGCTTTGCGACTTCGTTTGAGTCTGTGATACCCATCAACAGCCAAATCCCATAAACCGGGCCGTCTGTGACCAGCACACCGTGCCTTAAACACCACGCCTCGTATGGTTCCAGCAACTCTTCCGGAACCCTGTAATTTCGACTTATTCCATGCATACAATAATAGCCCTTTCTTTCATTTTATCATGTTAAAAACCACTAAAGAGCCATCATAGACATTGCAATTTATGCGGAAATCTTCCTTTTTATATCAATTGGAATGGTTTTATATAAATTGGAATATTTTGGAATATTTGAACCAAAAAGCCTTGAGTATAAATTTACAAGTGGTATGGTACAGAAATAACAAGACAAAACCTCAATGAACCGGATAAGGCAACAACTGAAAGGATCACCATGGAAGAACCTAAAGCAGATAAGGTTAAAAATTCAAAATGCAAAATATGCGGACATATCACTGCAACTGTAAACTCAATGCGCGTGCACCTGAATAAAATCCACGGAAAAAGCGGCAGAGGTCTCGCAAAAAATTACATATCCAAAACTACCGCCCCGGCTACACCTCGCGGAGGCAGAGCCAAAGGCGCAAAGAACAAATCAAAAACTTCAAACTACCAATGCACTATCTGCGGGCATACCTGCGGCAGCGACGCGGGGATCATCGCCCATATTCAGACTAAGCATGAAAAGAGCACAGGTATGAGGGAGTTTTACAAAAAGAGTGAATTGCC
>CAYZEH010000322.1:0-2487 GCA_964477135.1 uncultured Pirellulales bacterium
TCTTTGACAGAAACTATGATTAAGTGGGTTCATGATCTAACAGTACAAAAAATTGCCAAGGGATTAAATAGTTCTTCAAGTAACCTTTAAGTAATAAGAAACTTTTATTGGAAATATCTATATGTGGAAAAAGATATCATTCGTACAAAAATACTTAGTATATAACAGTCCAATTTTTATGATATTGGGAATTATTTTTGGTTATTTTAAGAGGTAGTGTACATAGCGATAAAGAAAAATGATATGAATGATAATGTTATTGTGTTACAGTTTCTGATGTAGCTTGTCGGGAAATCTTTCAAGAAAATATTTGATTTATATAAAACAGGAATTTAATTATGGCAGAGCAACAGATTCGTATTACTTTTCAGCCTTCAGGACGCAGCGTATTCGTGTTGCCAGGGACTAAGATAATAGAAGCAGCGGCACGAGCTGGATTGACCATCAATACACCATGTGGTGGTGCAGGAACATGCGGCAAATGCCAGGTCAAGATAGCCGCAGGGATCAAAGAACCTTCAGAAGCTGATAAAAACGTTTTTGACGCTGAGCAGTTGAAAGATGGTTGGCGGCTGGCATGTCAAACATCGATTCAAAACGAAACAGTGGCTTACATTCCAGAAAGTTCGCGTCTTGTTAGTCAGCATAAGATAGTTATTGAATCCCAGACAGAGGAACCAACTGAAGTTTTGCCATCTGTTCACAAGGTATATGTTGAATTGACCGCACCGACAATGGAGGATAATTCGGCAGATTTGTTAAGATTAGAAGATGCGATAGGCATATTCAAAGCAGACTTGAATCAGCTTCGTAATTTGCCGAAACTGCTGCGTCAGTACAATTATAAAGGAACCGCGGTTTTAACGGATCATCAGCTTATAGATTTTGAACCCGGCGATACGACAAACCAATGTTTTGGAACTGCATTTGATATTGGAACCACAACGATTGTCGGCTCATTGATAAATCTTTGTGACGGTAGTGAATTAGCTATTACTTCAAAAATGAATCCACAGGTTTCTTTCGGCGACGATGTTTTGTCGCGTATTCAACACTCTTCATCGTGTCCTGATTGCCTCGATGAATTACATAATTCCATCAAAGCTGCTGTCGCTGAAATGATTGATAATCTATGTCAGCAGGCCGATATTAACCGTGAACATATTTATGAAGCAGCATTCGCGGGCAATACCACAATGGAACATTTGCTTTGCGGTATTGATCCTACACCTCTTGGAGCAGTACCTTTCGTTCCTGCTCATGCCAGGGGACTCATACTTAACGCAAATGAGCTTGGTATACCGATAAACCATCGAGGAAAAGTGTATGTATTTCCTTTGATTGGCGGATTTGTCGGCGGAGATACGGTTGCAGGGGTATTAGCAACTAATCTATCTGGTCAGCAAGGCCCTGTTTTAATGATAGATATTGGCACAAATGGAGAAATAGTACTTGCTAATAATGGCCAGCTTTGGGCGGCGTCTACTGCCGCAGGCCCTGCCTTTGAAGGTGCTCGCATTACGCATGGTATGCGGGCAACTACGGGGGCTATTGAGAAAGTCGTTTTCGATGACGACATTCGTTACAGTGTGATTGGCAATGTACCAGCAGTTGGAATATGCGGCAGCGCTCTTATCGACCTGGCAGCAGAAATGTTAAAAGCCGGAATTATTACATCTACCGGACAATTACTCGGCCCCGATCAGTTACCCGCACAATTGCCGAAAGCTATAAACCAAAGAGTATATGAAAACGCTGACGGTCAAATCGAGTTTCTTGTTTCTCAGGCAAATCAGGGGCGTAAAGATTTGCGAGTTGTGCTCACGCAACGTGATATAAGAGAACTTCAGCTTGCCGTTGGTGCGATTCGTGCCGGTGTTAAAATTATGCTCAAAAAGGCCGGTGTCAAAGCCGAAGAAATCAATCGTGTACTAATAGCCGGCGGCTTTGGCAGTTTTATCAGGCGCACCAACGCTCAAACAATCGGTCTATTGCCAGCTGAAATAGACCATAAAAAAATAAATTATGTTGGCAATGTCTCATTAGCTGGTGCCAAGTGGGCACTGTTATCCTCGAATGCTCGCAAACGTGCCGAAGAATTGGCTCGGAAGACAAAGCATATAGAGCTTTCACTTGACACTAACTTTCAAATGGAGTTTGCGGACGCAATGATATTTCCAGACTCAAAATAAGGGTGTATGTAACCATATGAATATGCGAATAGCAATGGGACTGAAAGAGAATATCGGTATGGAAAGTAGTATAGTTGCTTTAGGAGCGGCAAAAGTAATAGCTATATATAACCCAGACAACGATACTTTGGAGGTTTTGAATAGAGAAGACTGTAGTGATTGTATCTCCGCCATTAGTTCGTTAGATATAGAAGCTCTCTATCAGCCTGTTCCAAAGATATGTCCCACAATTAGAAAAAAGGCAGAAGAAAAAGGAATTAAATTGATGACAGGCACATGCAAGACCGTTAAGGCC
>CAYZEH010000323.1:0-2465 GCA_964477135.1 uncultured Pirellulales bacterium
CTGCCAAGAGGAATTGACTTTTCAGCAGTGTCTTGAGCCACAGGAACCTGTGATGCTTCGCCAGCTATCTGGTGGAAAGTGTGGTCGAAAGTCTTAAGCGTTCAGTTGCAATCTCAACAATTGTTATGCAAGTCTCTTCAGTGCTTTCTCCGTCGATATTACCTTTATTTTTTTGTCAGATGATTCAAATACTATAAATCCTACCATTAAATTTTCTGTTCAGTCTTCTAAAAACTGTTTTACAATTACGCCAAGATTATTTTCATAAAATACATTCTGCGTAATTTTATCCTGTGCATCTGTTCCCATTATCCATTCGACATAAGTTAAGTTATTTGAATAATCGAAGAGAACGTTGGCGCATTTTGCCTCTGGGTAATGCAGTATGTTTATCTGTGACAGTAAAAACCCTTCACTAACCAATTTGTCGATGATATTATTGAGGGAATTGAAATGCCTGGCTATAACAGTAAAACGTACGTGCTGTCTTTCGAATTTATAAATATCATAAACTTTTATCTTTTTGATAATATGCCCCAGAAGATTCGTAGCTCTACCATCGTACATTTTATCATAAGGGCTAATATGTGCCATATAGCCGAATTTGCCGGGATATGTGGCGATAACCGCAGTACAAGTGGAAACACCAATAGTCTTTAATAATTCACCATGATCTGCCTTTACGAATTCGTCCATATCAACCATAATCACTTTTTCGCTGTATTTTGGAAAAGTACCTTTATTGTTGACAACAGATTTTGATAAAAAGTTTTTTATTTTTTCAAGATAATATTTCGAATGTTGCTGGAAATGCTCGGTGACTACTTGTGCTTCATCAACCTTTGCGACAACAAGCCACTGTGTTCCAAGAAAGTCAAAAACCCCATACGAAGTAAGTGCGGTAAATCCCCTGTAATCTGTGACTGTCTCGTTGCCCTTGACTTTTAAGAATTTTTTATCTATGTTTTTATTGTTCAACTGTATTTTCAGAATTGTTGCCTTCCCAACAAAACTGGATTCTGTCAATAAATACCCTTCCTTGTTTACAAGAAACGTTTCGCCTGTCATGCCAAGCTGTTCAGTGCCGGTAAATAACGAATTTACTTTTGTAACAGCATGCTGCATGACAAACCACCCAAGATGCTTGCCATCTTTAAAAGCAGGCTCTATAAAAAACGCGGCAGGTTCATCCGAAGGAGCATAATATTGAAAATCAACAAAAACTTCTTTTTGCGGGGATTTGCTCAAATGTTTGGAAAGTTGGGTTTTGGCAAGTTCCCCAGTGAAGATATTATCGAGATAATCCGCTTCTTTGCGGATTGTATAAAAGATGTCGCCGGCTTTATTGATAAAAAGTATATCATAAAATGAGAGGTAGCTGGTTACGTAATAGTTGCGTATATTTTCTCTGAATTTTTTTATTCTGCGTTTCAACTCATCCGGTGCAGAACCGTTTTGGTCCATACTGAAATATTTGTCATTTACCTCGAAAAAATTGAGCATTACTTCGTCATTTTTTATTCGAGTAGCCTGTTCGTGGACGTTGACGCAATACCTTTTAAGCTGATGTGTTTTTTCGTCCCTGGCATAATTTAAACGTGTAAATGCCCACTGGCGAACACTCTTATTCGCATAGACGGGGGATGTAAGAGAGAAAAAAAATATTGTGCCGAATAATATTATTGTACGTTTCATTGTAGCTTCAGACTCCATTCTGGTTGCTCTTTCTTTTTTTCTCAGCAAAGCAGTGACGAATATGATATCCGCCACTGCTCACTGAAAATTGATAATAGTAAGAAACTTTAATAATTAACCATTGAACCCGTCAAAATCACTCTTGCCGCCAAGAGGGATTGCCTTTTCAGCATTGCCCGAACTTGCTGGAGCTTTGTCTGCTCCATCGGCTATCTGATGGAAAGCATGGTCAGAAGTCTTAAGCGTCTTTTTGGAGGCTGCAGATGATCTTGCATTGACCTGCGAGGAACCGCCTACCAAAGCAGCTAATTCTTCGACGATACCACCCATTTGTTCGGCCTGGGCGCTTAGTTCTTCTGATGCACTTGCAGACTCTTCCGCATTTGCGGCGTTTTGCTGGGTAACCTTATCCATCTGACTAACCGCCGTGTTAACCTGATCGATACCCTGTGACTGTTCCTGGCTGGCTGCTGCGATCTCGCCGACGAGGTCAGTAGTTTTACCGATACCTTCAACGATTTCTTCGAGAACCTTGCTGACTTCTGTTGCGATCTCAACACCGTTATTTGCATTTTTGACCGATCCTTCGATCATAGCCGAAGTGTCCTTGGCTGCTTCGGCGCTTCTCATAGCGAGGTTACGAACTTCTTCAGCAACAACCGCAAAACCCTTACCGGCTTCGCCGGCACGGGCAGCTTCAACAGCGGCATTGAGTGCAAGAAGATTTGTCTGGAAAGCGATCTCATCGATAACCTTGATTATCTTGGCAG
>CAYZEH010000324.1:0-2458 GCA_964477135.1 uncultured Pirellulales bacterium
GCTTAATAAAATGATGAAAAATACGAATCCAGAACAGCATTGTAGCAATTTGAGGTGAAAAATGCCAGTTGCGACAGTAAATTCATAACCTCTTATTCTTCAAGGAGATAAATGTGCATCCCAAAGTGTCCTACGGCCGCTTGACAAGTACAAGATGTCTTAATATGCTTTTTTAATTGAGCAACGAAAAAAGCAGAGTCAATGAGTCTGGCTTACATCCCAATTTCCTGCTGTAATATGTAGAAAAAAACAGCTAATAAATGAAAGTGTATTCATATTTTCCTTTGAGCGGGAGCCAAAAGCTGTTATAATTGTTATAGTCTTGTATCTGATGTGCTTTTTATGGAATGGAGTTTTAACTTTGATGCAAAGCATAAGTCTAATTAATCCGCGATTTCTAATTATTATTATAGTCGGATGTGTGGTCGCTGTCAGCCCGACTTGGGCTGATGGTTTAGATGAGTTGGCACAACAGCAGAAACTAACGCCATCTGACGCCAATGTAGGTGACATGTTTGGTATTTCCGTAGCTATAGATGGCAACACTGCTGTCGCAGGTGCTTATCATGATGATGATAACGGTTCCAATTCAGGTTCTGCATATGTATTTACACGCAATGGTTGTGGCTGGCAACAGCAGCAAAAACTGACAGCACCGGACGCAGCAGCAGGTGATGAGTTCGGTTGTTCTGTTGCTATTGATGAAGATACGATTGTAGTTGGAAGCTGTCTTGATGGCAGTGGAATAGGTTCAGCATATGTATTTGCCTATGATGGTTCGACGTGGAGTCAACAGAAGAAACTAACCGCTGACGATGGTTCTTCCAACGACCAGTTTGGTTATTCTGTTTGTATCGACGAAGATACAATCGTGGTTGGTGCTTACCAGGCTGATCCTTGTGGAACTGACTCAGGTGCCGCTTATGTATTCACACGTAGCGGTTCGGCGTGGAGTCAACAGCAGAAAATAATCGCTTCTGATGGTTCTGCGGATGATTTGTTTGGTCACTCTGTATCTGTAGATGGTAATTCGACAATAATTGGTGCTTATCAGGATGATCCTTGCGGAACCAATTCAGGCTCCGCATATGTATACACTCGCAGTGGTTCAACATGGAGCTTACAGCAGAAATTGACAGCCGATGATGGCGATGTAAATGACCATTTTGGCTATTCGGTTAACATATGGGATTATGTGGCTGCGGTTGGAGCCACTGGCGACAGTAATTCGGCAGGTGCGGCGTATACCTTTATTCGTGACGGCTCGACATGGGACCAAGATGATAAATTGTACGATGACAATGATCAACATAATTCTGAGTACTTTGGTTGTTCGGTAGGACTTGATGAGGATAGGACTATTGTTGGTATTAGTTCAGACCAGGTGAATGGTATACCGACAGGTGCCGTTTATGACCTGCCTGTCGAGTTGGTAGTTGGAGGGGATGCTAAATGGCATATAGCTTATGACGGCGCCTCTGGGGATAATTTCGGTTGTTCAGTGTCTCTATATAGTAATTATTTTATTACTGGGGCAAGTGGCGGTGATGATAACGGAACCGATTCTGGATCTGCATATGTTTTTTGTACAAACTGTCCGAAGACAGATCTGAATCAAGATGGGAGAGTAGACTTCATGGATTTTGCAATTTTAGCCTGTCAATGGCTTCAGACACCTGGCCAACCTTCCGCTGATATAGTGCCTTTTCATGCACGTGACGGTATAGTGAATATATTAGATTTGAGAGTCCTTGCTGCGCAATGGCTGCAGCCATAATTGGCTAATTTATTGTTTTTTTCATAAGACTTGCCTGTCCTGCTCAAAAATTCAAACTTGTTTAATTTCAACAATTTATGTAAACTCTTTGGATAACTGTTGAGAGCTGATTTTACAGGACTATTTGGAAGGAAGCAACCTTAAAAATACTTACCAAGCTCATTTTTGAGTTTCTAAGGCTTATATTCAGGAGCAAACAAGGCGTAGTTTTTGAAAAACTTGCTCTTCGCCAGCAATTAGCCGTTCAGCAACGTAACATAAAAAGGCCGAAGATCAAAAACACCAACCGTATTTTCTGGGTTTGGCTATCAAGAATCTGGAACGATTGGAGATCATCACTGATTATTGTCAAGCCCCCTACCGTTATTGGCTGGCATAAAAAAGGCTTTAAACTTTACTGGAAATGGAAATCCCGAAGAGTTGGTAGGCCTAATATCGATTGGGAACTTATAAAACTTATCAGGAGAATACAAAAAGAAAACCCAATCTGGACTGCTCAACGTATCCAAGGTGAGCTTGGAAAACTTGGCTTTGATGTTTGTGATAATACTGTTGCCAAATATATGTGTAAACAAAAAAGCGATCCGGAAAAACTACAGCGATGGCTGACTTTCCTGAGAAATCACGCAAAGTATACCGTTGGCATTGATTTCCTTGTGGCACGAACGATCTTCTTCAAAT
>CAYZEH010000325.1:0-2436 GCA_964477135.1 uncultured Pirellulales bacterium
GGCCATCTCTTTTTACCGGTTATACCGAGAAGGATTTCAAGGTCATTGATTTGCAGCTGGAGTCTTTCGATCTCGATTCTTAAAAGCTTTATTTTTTCCTGCTGTTTTTTTTCGGCCTGTTCATATTTTTCGTAAGCGCTCAGGTTGTGAATGGATTCTTTGTCGGAGGCAATGATAATAGAAGCGTTTTTGATCTTCTGGATTTTTTTGATCGCCTCTTTTTTTTCATGTTTTAACTTATCAAGATGACTTGCCACCTCCAGTTCGTGCTGTTGTTTCTTTGCATAGATATCTTCTGCAAAAGGACACTCAGAGTAGGCGTTTTTATCAACCTCAGGAAGTACCCTGTAAGTAGCTTGAAGGTCTTCTATACATTCGCGTAATTTTCTTGGTGGCTTATTAAAACCTGAATTAGTCATTGCCAGAGACCTCCTTCTTAAAAATATTATTTGTGCCCGTTTTGAGCCAGTCGGACTCATCAGGCCGCTTACGCGGATATTTTTTTGCATCAGCATCGGCAGTAAATTCTTTTATCGTTTTTGACATGCCGCTGAGTCGGAGAGCCATCTGCTTGTGCTTTAGATACTCCTGGTAAAAACCGTCAAAGGCATCGGTGTATTTTGTTTTTACCTGGGAACTGTTTAAAAGGTCGCTGTCAGATTTGACCTTGTCGGATTTGCTTTTTATATTCCGCATTGTGGTCCTGGTAGCATGTAAGTATGTATCGAGTATCCCGCAAAAGGAAACGACTTTGTCATTATGCTCACTTTTCTGACTGTAAAGCTGATGACCAGGCGTATAATCAGCAAAACCCTTTTCATTGACATCTGGGAGCCGTTTCAGGATTTGATCCAACTCGGCAAGTGTCTCTGAGATGTCGCACAAGAGATAACTTGCATTGGCGATACTGTACGGTTTGCCCCTGTAGTCCTGAGAGCTGGTCATGTTTTTCTTTGCAGTTTGCATACTATTTTCCAACAGCTGCTTGTAATTGCTCTTTTTGCCTCTGGTTAAGTTCAGCACTTTGGCGTTCAATCTCTTCTTCTTCGGCATCGCTACGTTCCAATAATTCAATGTCGCGACGTGCCGTTTCTTTGGCAGCCTCCAATTGGCCGGCGGCTGAATCGCTGCTCAACTGAGTAATAGCACCTTCGATATTGCCGATATCGTTATTAGCCCTTTCAACGCCTTCCTGAATATTCTCTTTATGCTTTTCTATCTCGTTGTGTATTTCATTAAGCTGGTTTGTACTCTCCTCAAATTCGCATGAAGTTACATCCATGGCCTCTTTGATATTATCGCAGGCCTCATCGTAAGCTTCCTCTGTCCCGCCATCGATACTATCCAGTGTGCTGCGTTCTATCTGTGCATCTGAGAGGGTGGTTTTTTCGTTTTCGTCATTTTTTTCCTGTGTATCCCTGCGGTCAGACTCAATCCGGGATTCCATTGTTTTTCTTGTAAAAGATGTTTTTGCCATAATAGTTCTCCATATCAATACTGATTAATTTTGCTGCACTCATTAATAAGATTGTCAAGTACCCTGATACAATCACTGTTACGCCTGCATACAGCCTTAAACCTGTCAAGCTGCAGCGACCTGCGATACTTCAAATCATCGCTTACAATGTCATCGTGCCGTTCATTTTTTACGAAAAACGCGTAGTAAGTCCTGCGAAAATCCTTCAAGGATTCTTCAATCTTCTCGCAAAGCTTTTTCGCTTCCTGACAAAGCAGGACAAGCTGTTTGTCTCGCTGAGGAGTGTCCGTTAACTCCAGCAGTTTGATGTGTCGGCGCCTTATATCTATAACCGCTCGGCGAAGCTGGTTCTGGGAAATTTTGAAACCGTCAAGTGCTTTGCGGAAATGCTGCTCCTCAATTGCTATGCGTTTCTCGGCCGTCTGTACGAACCATTTTTCATCGCTAATAAAGGGCAAAATCGCATCTGATACCGGTGGTTGCGGAATATTCCACTCGTCCTGAAGGTTGACGGTTGTAAGCGTTAGAGGGGCGAAATAACCTTCCGTATGGAAATAGGCCTGTCCCGGTCTTAAACGGGCGATCTGGCTCATATCGACTTCGTCAAAGAGCATCGAGCCACCAATAGCCTGCCTGTCGAAATTATCGACCTGGCGAAATACTATTTTGCTGCACGTATTCTTGATAATTTGCGGCGCAACTGCAGAGGGCAGCTGGTCCATAATAAAAATAGCCACGCCGAGCGCTCTGAATTCAGCCAGCATACGACAGATCAGGTCAGAGGCAAAGGCACGCGGGTCGGCATTGAACTGATTTGCGACAGCATCCGAAGTTGAACCCAGGAAGACATGGGCTTCCTCGAGTATTATCGCAAATCTTACACCTTTGCCATCCCAGGGACTTGCTTTGAGAGTCTCACAGATAATCGTCAGCATAAACATCATAAAAAGACAGCCTAT
>CAYZEH010000326.1:0-2432 GCA_964477135.1 uncultured Pirellulales bacterium
CAAAAGGTTTTTAACTATGAGCAAAATAAAGAATGGAAGTTTGAAGGCGAACTACCCTGCATCATTGACTTTTATGCGGATTGGTGTGGGCCGTGCAAAATGGTAGGGCCTGTTTTGAAGGAACTTGCCGAGGAATACCAAGGCAAACTCAACATTTACAAAGTAGACACAGAAGCTCAGCAGGAATTAGCAGCCACTTTTGGCATCCAGAGTATACCCAGTATCCTTTTTGTACCGCTAAATGGTAAACCTCAAATGGCAGCAGGCGCATTACCCAAAAATGCTCTTAAAAAAGCGATAAGTGAAGTATTAAATATAGCGGAAAATTAAGGTGAGAATGATCGGTAAATACTTTCCGGGAGCTTGAACAGCAGGTCAAAGCCAGAAATAATTGAATTGGACTTTATTTTTCCTACAGTGTTTTTCTTATAATCAAATCTCTGTTACTATGGTTTTTATGCAAGATACTCAAGAAATAAAACCTCATTCATATCAGCAAAGAAACATGTTGGCGGGTATCGTTCACGGTACTTTTTTCAATATGGCACAGGCTTTTGCCGAGCCCTTTGCTCTGCTACCTCTTTTTTTGGCCGGTTTTACATCATCAAAGTTAATTATCGGGCTGATAATCGGAATAATGCAGGCCGCTGCAGTACTACCGCAATTGCTGATGTCTCGTCTTCTAAGATGTCGTCCGCAAACATCAAAACCATTAATGCTTGTGGGAATATGGACACGATGTGGTGTGTGGGGGGTATTAGGCGTTTTTGCTCTTATGAGTTCCGAACAAAGTGTTTTGCTTCTCTGGGCATCTATTATACTTGTAAGTCTATACTCCTTTGCCGGCGGCATTGCTGTGCTTCCTTTTAACCGGATTATAAGTGAGACGATTTTACCGGAAAAGAGGAGCAGTTTCTTCGGATGGCGTCTATTTTTCGGCGGCTTTATGGCTATGATGGCAGGTTTTCTTGTTAAATTTGTACTGGGTAGCGATAAAATAGTTTGGCCGAGAAACTTCGGTGTTCTTTTCCTGCTTTCTTTTGTGACGCTGATTATCGCCTATACAGCTATGTCCATGTTCAGATTTCCAAGTGATTTACCCGGCATATCTTCAGATGTTATGCCATCAATCTGGCGTGAATGCTTAAAAGTTTTCAAAACCTATCCTGTAATAAAGAGATTGATTCTAATTCAACTTTTGACGTCATTGGCACTTTTTATGCCTTTTCTGACACTTTATGCAACGCAAAGCCGGCATATACCGCTGAAATGGGTAGGCATTTTTATAGTCTGTATGAAACTGGGGAGTATGTTAAGCAACCTGTTATGGATGCCCATTGGAAATAAAATAGGCACCAGAATCCTTATCCAGGCAGGTATAATAACAGCCATTACAGCGATCGTGCTGAGCATTTTTGCACATAATGTCCTCATCTTTTCACTGGCTTTCTTTGTTATAGGCTTTGCTTCCAGTGCGCTTATGCTTGGCTACAATGGATACATATTGGAAATCGGGCATGCTGAAATACGAGTACTGTTGGTAGCAATCAATGGCACCATGCTTTTGCCGCTTTATTTTATGCCCCTGCTCGGAGGGTTGATTGCTGACACGATGGGGTATTTTTGGTTATTAGTATTGGCCCTGGTATTTTTTTCCCTGGCTCTGCTTTTGGCATTGACCTTATGCGAGCCCCGCAATGGAGATAAAGCATGCGGACCATGCCCAAGTAACGAGTTTGCGTGACCTATTTGCAACAAAGCTATTATGAAAGCAAAAACACTTTAAAAAATTGGGTAAGACGATCGAAGATGCAGAGGTAGAACTCTTTGGGGTTCGTGGATGGACGAAAGTTCCTAAGTATCACGAGGAGTATCGTTGGCAAGCGATTCGCGACTCTCAGCCAGGTTGTGGTATTAATCATATCTTTAATATTTTTCTTGCTAAAACTACACCGGAACCAGCTAGGCTTCCTATTTTACACGTGCATGAAGGTGAAGGTTGGTACAAGATGAAAAATGGAGGCTGCGTTTATATTCCCAAGAACAATAGAAAAACCGGTGATCCTGAAAAAGACTTTAGTGTGTTTATTGAATCATTACGTAATAACTCAAACAGCAAAAATGTATGATGACAGAAGCTAAATGTTTCCAATATCCATTCTTAACGATATTGGATTGTAAATCCGTAATTTTAATAAGGTGGCTAAGCAGTTACCGCCTTAGGACAGTTAATCCGATGGTGCCTAATAGACTAACGAACAGCAATCCGAGAGACATATAGCAACAAGCGTTTTTAGGCTAATAATTGGGGTTGGCTGTCCATTAGAGACCGTGGTAACACGTGGTTGTCCGTGCTTCGGCGCCAAGTCAAGCATCCGAATAGGTTCATTATAATTAACAAAATATCGCCGTGGTTTCTAGCTGAAAAAGCA
>CAYZEH010000327.1:0-2397 GCA_964477135.1 uncultured Pirellulales bacterium
TATTTTTTATTTACAGCTTGTCTGGTTTGCTGTATCGCGTCTCTTTCAACGGGTAGCTCCTGGACAACGGGTGCCACGTTCGGTGTGGCTTTTATGGGAATCGGCATGGGATTAAATATTAATCCGGCAATTACCGCGGGAGCTGTTGTTTCGGGAGCAATTTTGGGAGATAAAATGTCTCCCCTATCCGATTCCACGAATCTTGCGGCCGGAGTTGCAGAGGCAGATTTATTTGACCATATAAAAAGTATGATGTACAGCACCGGTCCCGCTGTCGTTATAGCTCTAATAATTTACTTTTTTCTTGGATTTTGGGTCAGTAGTTCGGGAGATGTTGATCAAGCCACAATTAATACACTTACAAATGGCATAAGCAGCAGTTTCTTTACCAATCCAATAATAACCATGATTCCGCCTGTTCTTGTGGTATTTCTGGCAGTGAAAAGAGTTGGGGGATTGGCTGTTATGATTATTGGTTCAATTTTAGGTGTTATAATAGCAATGATCTTCCAGGGATATTCGCTTGGTGAAATGATGGGTTTTTTGAACTATGGTTTTGTGTCCAAAACAGGTATTGCTGATGTGGATAAACTCTTGTCCAGAGGTGGTCTCCAGACAATGATGTGGACGGTATCCCTGGGTTTTATAGCTCTCAGCATGGGCGGTTTAATGGAAAAAACCAAAATGCTTGAAGTATTGCTATCGAAAATCAAAGGATTGGTAAAAACTATGCCTGGCCTGATCACAACCCATGTGGCAGCATCGATTGTAACCAATATTTTTTCTGCAAGTCAATACATGGCAATTATTATACCGGGTAGAATGCTTGTTCCAATATACAAGGAGAAGAAACTCTTACCCCAGGTTTGTTCCAGAGTTTGTGAAGATTCTGGTACGGTGACATCTCCACTTGTACCCTGGGGACTCTGCGGTGTTTATTTTACAGGAGTTTTGGGAGTTGCAACCATTGAATGTCTTCCATATGTATTTTTAGCATATACAGCGCCATTAATGACGTTAGTCCTTGCATACACAAACAAGTTTATGTTCAAGGAGGGTGATATTACATCCGTTAAAACTTATAACAGCGATGAATAAACGATAGTGTCAAAAATTTATGAAAAGAGAATCATCAGTTTCAATTAGCAGAAAATCATCATGTGCTCTAATGAACTTGTTTGAAGCCCGTTCTCGCACATGATGATTTTCTGCTAAGACTTTCAGATTTTTGAAGGTAACATAGCAAAAAAATGGGGGAGAGACCTAAAGAACGCGATGATAAATTGGCAATTCACTGCTAAGGATGCCCGGATAAAGCTGTCCCGGCTTTACCCGACACCTGAGAATTGACATGACAATAGGAGAAGGAGATGTTTTACTCAAAAGAGGTTGTTGACCTTTTAAAAACCCTGATTTCCATTCATAGCCCTTATTTTAAAGAAGATAATATACTTGAATACGTGTATAATTGGTTCAAAGAAAAAAAGATTCCAATTGAGTATCATTATTATTATGACACAAAGGTAACTGATTTTAAGGGTAAAAACCTGATAGGTTCCTTTGGTGACGGAAAAAAAGGCCCTGTTTTATTATTAAATGGTCATTTGGATACGGTAAATATTTGTAACAACTGGACTTCCGATCCTCTTAGAGCGGTGGTATCCGATAATGACCTGTACGGGCTTGGTGCTCTTGATATGAAGTCCGGCGTTACATCTATTATGCTGGCTATTAAAAAATTTTACGAGAATTATAAATCCCTAAAGGGAAAAGTGATCTACAATCTGGTATCCGACGAAGAAGGCCCATATGGTCTCGGAACAAATGCTATTATTGAAGATGGATTGGTCAATGATGCCGATGTAGCGATAGTTCCCGAACCAAGTAGCGGTTTTACAGGCAAGGACTTTCCTTGCCTGTGTCTTGGTGCTAGAGGCGGTTATGGATATAAAATAATATTTTACGGCAAATCCGCTCATGCAACTAATCCGGAACAGGGGATAAGTGTAATAACCGACGCATCCAAGGTAATAGTGGGACTGGAAAAAACTAAAAAAATAGTTGATAAAGACCTGGGAAAGGGTTCTACTTGCATTATAGAATTTTCTGCCACCGGAGACGCCTGTTCTGTAGTAGACAAAGCATATGTGCAAATATTTCAACATATAGTAAATGGAGAAAATAAAGATACGATCAGAAAAGAGATTGCGGATGCAGTCAAAAGAGCTGATATCAGGTCTGAGTATGAGATAGTCTTTAGAGATGCACCCTCTGAAGATTCAGACGGTTTCATGCCGTACACTGTTTCCAGAGATAATGAATATACAAAATCCTTTATAAAATCGGCTCTTCTGAAGAATCTGTGGGTAAAAAAGAGTAACTTTTGAAAAAAATCAT
>CAYZEH010000328.1:0-2395 GCA_964477135.1 uncultured Pirellulales bacterium
TGCCTTATAGTTGCAATATAATCATTTTCTTTTTCAGATGAACGGGTCTTTTCTTGTGCTGATGCTTCCTGAGCTTCTGATCTAACTTTAGCTATCTCTGCTACAGACTCGGATTTGATCTTAGCTATTGAATGTTCGGTTTCTGAGCGGACTTTCGATACGATTTGGTTATACGACCTCTCATTCTGATCAGCCTTCAACCTAATTTGGGCGATAACCTTTTTAGCATCGGCATTAGCTCTGGCAATTTGCGTATTTTGAACATTTTTTTTGGTTTCGGATATGGCCTTGGCTTTAGCAATTGCTTTTATCAATAACTTTGCAGTTTGTGATTTTATTTTTAATGGAGCCATAACCATCTTTCAGAATAGGTTATCTGTTTTGTTTGGAAAATTTTGTTCATTTTCAAATATAGTAGAGATTTATCTAAAATTACTGTCACAACTCATGATTGTACTGCCGATCTTGATACACCGATAAAACCGTCTAAAACAGCGTTTTTAGTACTGTTAAACACGCTCAAATATCCAGAGTTTTTAATGAAATAAAAACAAGCGACATACTATACTCCTCTGTATTTCGACATTTTACTGCAAAAACTGCAAGCTTTCCAAAGTCTGATACAATTCCGATATTAAGAAGGACTTTCGTAACACTAAATAATCGCGACCCCATACTTTCCCTGGTCTTTCTGCTGGTCGTAGGGTTCCAAAAGTCCGTCGAGCTCTAAATCTTTACGAAATAAGAGTTTCTGAAAAGTAAATTTCAGTTGATTTTTGGTTATCCATATTTGACTTCTGGCTTTTATTTGGCTTTCAACGTTGTTTTATAATTGACTTTTAACTCTCCCGCTTTGGCTGTTGTGGGGTTACCAGCGAAATATTGGATGGTTGCTTGCGGCTGGTCATTTTTACGTTCGATGGTTACACCCAGGAAACCGCCTTTGGCTCCAAAATACTTATGATACGGCGACACTTCCCCCGGATTTCCGCCATACATGTGCGTATCGTTGATCGGGCCGCAACCGAACTCGTGAATCCCTGTCCTGGGGTCTACCGAATAATACTGCCAGTGCCGATCGCCATTGATTACGAACATATTATCCTGTTCGGCGATGAACTTACGAATTACGTCCCCTTCGTATCTGAAATTCGCATTGGCATGATTATCCGCCTTACCCTTTTTGTCCGGTCCGATCAACGGTCCCGGCATGATCAATATTTTAAACGTCGCGTTAGATTCAGCTACCGTTTTCTTGAACCATGCCATCTGCTCCCGGCCCCAGATGGTTTTATCCGGGCCGTCGGGCATATTATTGGGGCTGCGAAAATCACGATTTTCGGTCAGCCATATTTGCAAGTCCTTACCCCAGCGATAGGTACGATATGTCTTTTCGCCCATCGGCACCTGCTCACGGAAAATCGCCAGTCCCTGGTCCCAGGTCAGATCGCCATATTTCTGCCCAGCCCAACAATCATTTTTCAGAGTATCATGGTCATCCTTCATAAAATAGGATGCGACATCGCTGTGAAAATCCCGATTATAGCCATAGGCGTATATCCGATTCCACTTGAATCGGGCTGAAATCATATCCTTGCACAACGGCGGTTTATCATAATAGACAATATCACCGGTATGCACAAAAAAATCCGGTTTGAATAGCGGCATCAGCTTATACGAACTATGCCCGTTATCCCCACAGTCTGCCGAGATGATTGCCTGACCGGTTACCACGATAAACTGCACGGTTTCGACGGTATCGGCTTTGGGGGCTGTAACAAAACTGCCTTTTACTGTACTGGTCACTTTCTTACCCACCATCGGTCGGGCCTCGACCCGTACACTATAACGCGTGTTTGTCTTGAGCCTGTTAATTTCAATCTGCCGGGTAAAGTCTTTGTTCTTATCAACCTGCCGCCAGCTCGACCGGGTAATATCCTCCTGATTATCCTCCGGCCAATAGGTTACCCGAACCATTCCCTCACTCCCCGGTGCCGCATTTACAAACGAAACATCTCCCACCTTATCCTCGGTCA
The DNA here is from genome assembly GCA_964477135.1 of uncultured Pirellulales bacterium. Taxonomy (GTDB): domain Bacteria; phylum Planctomycetota; class Phycisphaerae; order Sedimentisphaerales; family Anaerobacaceae; genus JAGLTN01. Next base: position 2,037 of record CAYZEH010000328.1, read on the forward strand.
AACGAGTCCAGATAATTGCACTATTCTGATCAACCTCGCCGATTTTGATGCCGGTAGCCTGGAAAGGACCAGCGACAATAACTGGTGATAAAGCAAATAGTACTATACTGATAAACCATAACTTTTTCATTATACTTTTCATAATTATGCTCTCCATTAGATTTTAAAGTGTTGCTATGAGGTTAGTTTTCAAAGGCTATAGTTACTCAATCTTTTATGTTCCCATATTAATCGCGGTAGTGTCAAGAATCTTTCACACATTTAGAAATGTTTAGAAGAGCATGTTTATTGGTGCTGGTTCTATTGATTGTTGACGGTGCAGAGGGTGTTGGAGGGGAAATAAAAAGGGCCCGGATTTT
>CAYZEH010000329.1:0-2384 GCA_964477135.1 uncultured Pirellulales bacterium
AGTTATTTACCCGCGGATAAACGGAACACGAAGAGCCGCGATAGCGAAAATTCAACTGGGATTAGTATAAAAGAATTTTTACGCATAAAATATTGTTCATATTAGATTTAAGGTCGGCATTGACATTATTGCTCATATCTATATAATATAAGCACTGTCAGTGACGGCTTTTTTAAAGGGACTAACTATGGAAAGAGATGAACTTCAAAAGCGTTTTAAATGGCATATCATTATTTCCGCTGTTGTTGTCGTGGTTATTATCTCTCTTGCTTTATTTACAGACGTTTTTCTCAAAGCAAGGGTAGACTCACTTCTGAATCTATTGTTCCTCGTCGGCGGCATCATCATACTGGCAACGATAGTAACAATGCTTTCGACAATGGTGAAGATGCTCGCTGTAGTCAAGCAAAGTAATATCAAGCTCGAACAACTTAGCAGTTCCCTTGAAAAAATGCGATCGACGTTAACGCAGATCAACCAGACCACACGTATCAGCGAAACTGCCAAGACTATTGCTTACCACGAATCGGACAAGCAGACATTGCAGGAGGCAGTTTTTGACAGGCTTCAACTGCCGGATTTTAAAGCTGCTTTTGAAATGATCGATGACATCGCAGCCCGCACAGAATATAAATCGCTTGCAGAACAACTAAAAGCTGAAGCTGAAAGATACAAAAACGCAACAACGCAGGAGAGAATTAACCAGGTAATAATCCAGATAGAAAATCTGCTTGACGACCACCAGTGGGTCAAAGCCAGCATACGTATTGAAAGGCTTATAAAAGATCATCCTGACAGCGAGAAAACAAAGGCTATGAGGCAAAAGCTGCTGGAAAAAAAGGTCGAACGCAAACGAATATTGCTCAACGCATGGGATGATGCTGTAAAGAGGGAAGATACCGACAGAAGCATTGAGATACTTCAGGAGCTTGATATGTACCTCAGTCCGAATGAGGCTCTTGCTCTGAAAGAGGCAGCAAGGGATGTTTTCAGAAACAAACTGCATAATCTCGGGGTACAGTTCTCGCTGGCGATCTCCGAAAAAAGGTGGGACAATGCTTTCCAAACGGGCAAACAGATAGTGCAGAATTTCCCCAACAGCAAAATGGCTGAGGAGATCCGGGGAAAATTAGATGTTCTAAAAATAAAAGTTCAGTAATAATTGCATTTTCAGCTTTGATAATCCTGAAATATCAGCGTTTTGCACTTTTTCAGGAGAAAATTAAACTTAGCGATTATTCCTTTTTTCTTCTTAAAAGGCTATTCTTTGAAAATATTTGAAAAAAAACTGAAAATTTACGGAACAGCAGGGCTGTTAATTGCGTCTATATGTTTGAACTGGTGCAAGCATTATCTGCGAAAAGGAGTGTGCTTTGGATAAACAACCCGATTCGCTTGCTGTCAGATTGAAATCGGCAGACCGCTTGGCTGCTGCTGAGTTGGTAGATCTGTATTATGAACAAATATACCGTTATATCAGAAGGATGGGTTTTGGTTATGCCGCCAGTGAAGACTTAACGCAGGATGTATTTTTTCAGGCTTGGCGACACATAGCGCAGCTTCGAAGCGACAAAATGCTCAGACCCTGGCTTTATAGAATCGCAACGAATGCTGCAAGAACCCAGCTAAGAAAAAAACGAAGAGATGCCTTTCTTGATGAAAGTGAATTAGTAGATGACAGTTCCCAGAGTTGGGAAAAAATTGAAAATAAGGAATTGCTTTTACAGCTTAAAAAAGAAATAGATAACCTGCCGACTAAATTAAAACAGGTTGTCCTTTTGCACTACATGCAGCACCTGACGATAGCTGAAACTGCTGATGCAATTTGCGTAGGACAAGGAGCAATAAAGAGCAGAGTTAACCGTGCATTGAGAAAACTCCGAAAGCAGTTAGAAATAAAAAACGAGAAAAACAATGAGTAAAAAAAATATTGAAAAATTACTTTCTGATCTGACCCAGGTAACAGCAGAACCGGTAAGAAAAGGCCTCAGCGAAGATATTAAAAACAGGATACCACACAAGCTAATACCGCATAAGGGTAAAGATACTATCAACATTATGATAGATCTGCGGATCAGCAAGCTCACCGCAGCAGCGGCAATAATTATTACCTTGATATTGTGCGTAAACTTTTTGGGTGATAAAAACACCGAGAGTTTAGGGCTTGTGCAGGAAAGTAAACTTCTGGTTAATTATTTTCTCTCCGGAGGCCGTAAAGCTATTGAAAACAATGAATATGCCGGTATGGAAAAATATTATAACCAACTGCTCAAACAAGGCGAAGATGTTATCTATTACGGCAACACTATTAAACCCGGCGACGGCGATGCAATATTGATGCAATTCAAAACCAACGAAGGCAAATACCGGATAATATTCGGGGA
>CAYZEH010000330.1:0-2379 GCA_964477135.1 uncultured Pirellulales bacterium
TTGAGGACGGCTACAATTACATGAAGTCCGGCACGCTCATGCGGCAGGTCGTCAATAAGATCAATGAAATAGATTTTAACCGAACCGATGACCGGCACATGTTCGGCGATATTTATGAAAAAATTTTGAGTGATCTTCAAAGTGCCGGTAATGCCGGTGAGTATTATACACCGAGAGCCGTTACCCAGTTCATGGCTGATATGGTTGATCCGAAATTAGGGGAAAAAGTGCTGGACCCGGCCTGCGGTACGGGTGGCTTTTTGACCTGTTCTATAAATAATATCAGAGAGAAATATGTAAAAACCGTGGATGATGAGATCATCCTTCAGAAATCCATTTTCGGTGTTGAGAAAAAACAGCTCCCCCATTCACTATGCATGACAAATATGTTGCTTCACAATATTGATGTTCCTTCCAATATTAAGCACGACAATACGCTTGCCCGTCCACTGAAAAGCTATGGTTCCAAAGACCGTGTTGATGTGGTTATCACCAATCCTCCGTTCGGGGGTATGGAGGAGGATGGAATTGAATCAAATTTCCCTACCGGATTAAGGACGAGGGAAACTGCCGACCTGTTTTTGTTGCTTATTATGCACCTTCTTAAAGACGGGGGACGTGCTGGCATCGTATTACCAGACGGCACACTGTTCGGTGAAGGTGTAAAAACACGGATAAAAGAGAAACTGCTTAAAGAATGCAACCTTCACACAATCGTCCGACTCCCTAATGGTGTGTTTAGTCCATACACCGGTATCAAAACGAATCTGCTATTTTTCACCAAAGGGGAAAAGACAAAAGACGTATGGTTCTATGAACATCCCTATCCAGAAGGCTATAAATCCTATTCAAAGACAAAGCCATTGCGTATTGAGGAGTTTGAGCATGAAAAGAAATGGTGGGAAAACCGTAAAGAAAACGAATTTGCTTGGAAGGTATCGGTAAAGGACATTAAAGCCAGTGGATACAATCTGGATATTAAAAACCCCCATAGTCCAGAAGACGATCTTGGAAATCCCGATGAGTTGTTGGCCAAGTACAAAGGACTTTTGAAGGAGGTTGCCAACACAAGGGACAAGCTCAAGCAAGAACTAATGAAAGCACTGGGGGGGCAATGCCTAATGAAGCTGGACACCTTCTTTGATAATTTTGAATTGCTGTCTGACGCTCCCAATGGTGTTCAGAAGTTGCGTGAAATGATCTTGCAATTGGCTGTTCAGGGCAAATTGGTTCCGCAAGACCCTAAAGATGAGCCTGCATCGGTTCTACTTGAAAAGATTAAGGCTGAGAAGGAGCGGCGTATAAAAGAAGGGAAAATAAAAAAGACTAAACCGTTGCCACCAATTATATCTGGTGAAATACCGTATGAACTGCCAAAGACTTGGGAATGGGTGAGGCTGAGAACTATTTGTTATGACTTAGGCCAAAAGAAGCCCGATACTGAATTTACATATATTGATGTGACTTCGATCAATAAAGAAAAAGGGGTAATTTCTAATGAGGTTAAATTATTAGATGCCAATAATGCACCTTCAAGAGCACGAAAAATCGTTAAAAAAGGATCAGTCATTTATTCAACAGTTCGTCCATATCTTCTAAACATTGCAATAGTGGATAAAAATTTCAAACCTGAGCCTATTGTGAGCACTGCTTTTGCGGTTATACATCCCCATGTAGGAATGTATAACCGATTTATTTATTATTATCTTCGCAGTAGGCCGTTTATCGAATATGTTGAAAATGCAATGACCGGTATGGCTTACCCTGCCATCAATGATGGAAAAATGAATATGGGACTTATACCGGCACCTCCAACGAACGAACAAAAACGTATTGTAGCCAAAGTTGCCGAGCTAATGGCCTTATGTGATGAATTAGAAGCCAGATTGTCACAATCTCAAACAGATTGTGACAGGTTAATGGAAGCGGCTGTTGCTGAAATAATGGCAGCATAGACATTCAATTTCAATTTAAACATAGAGACTTTATCTCATGGAAACCTTACAGCTTATAGTAGCTTTTTTAGGCGGTGGCATCTTGGTTGGCATTTTTGAGTGGATTAGGACAAGAATATCTGAAAAACAAGCTCGTAAATATGACTTTCTAACCGATCAACTTCGCAATCTTTATGGCCCTTTGTATTTTCTCACGTCACAGAATAAAGGGCTGTTCAAATTATATAATGACTATCACGAAGCCTACAAAAAAGAATATATTGAAGTTGAATGGAGTCAAGATAAAGACACACAGAATAGCCTTAAAGAAGAAATGGATGCTTTTTTCAAGATATCAAATTCATACATGGATATAGTAAAAGAAAACAATGACGAATTAATAGGAATAATGGCAGATAATTACACACATATTGATCCGAAGGAC
>CAYZEH010000331.1:0-2367 GCA_964477135.1 uncultured Pirellulales bacterium
AATCAGGCTGATTATATAAAGGGTGCAAAAATGATTGGAATGGAATCAGATTATTTTGATGTGTTGAAGAGAAGCCTTACAGGGGAAAGGGAAGTCGACCAGCAGACGCATATTTCGATGGCGGTACTTTCAGATCGCCTTGAAAGAGTCAGGAAGCTGGGTAAGGCTTTTTCTGGAATTTGCTTTTCTGAGGATGTAGAGCAGTTAAGCAAGAAGTCGTCAGCTTTGGCAGTTGGCTGATACCCTTTTGGGTATCAAATTTCCGTGAGGAAAGCTGTGAAGTGTTGTTTATACCCTTAAGGGTAGTAAATGTTCGCGAATAAATCCGTAACTTATTATTTTTAAGTTAGTTACCCGCGGATAAACGGAAAAATTCAATTAGGATCAATATAAAAACAGGCTGCCCGCGGATAAACGGGCAAATTTGACTGTGAGTAGTAGTTTACAAGTGGATAACAGTACAGAACACATACCTGTTTTGGCTAAGACGTTGGCTGAGCGGATAAGCTTGCCGCAGGAAGCGGTGATGGTCGATGCGACCATAGGGCATGGAGGCCATAGTTTGCTGCTTGGTAGTTTACTGGGCCCTGAGGGCATGATAATCGGGTTGGACATAGACAAAAATTCTATCCAAAGGGCCCACTTAAAATTAAAAGACCTTGCCTGCAAGGTTTTGATAGTAAACGAGAATTTTTCTCATATAGAAGAAGTGGTTGAAAATGCGGGGGTTGGTAAGGTTGATCTTATTCTTGCTGATCTTGGTATTTGCTCAGCGCAGCTGACCGATATTGACATGGGGCTGAGTTTTCAGGAAAACATGCCTCTTGATATGAGATTAGACAAAAGATTAAAGACGACAGCGGCCGATATAATTAACAGAACAGATGAGAAATCTTTGGCTGACTTGATATATAAATATGGTGAAGACAGGGCATCGCGAAGAATTGCCAGGTTCATCGTTGAATATCGCAGCCGGCAGAAGATCACAACTACCGACCAGCTTTGCAGTATTGTTTGCAAGGCTCTCGGTCAAAAGCAGCATGGATGGCGGAAAAGTAAAAGTCATCCGGCGACGAAGACATTTCAGGCTTTGCGTATTGCTGTCAACGATGAGTTGGAAAATCTCGAAAAATTGCTTAAAAGTGCTCCTGGGTTGTTGAAGCAGGGCGGTTTAATTGCTATAATCAGTTTTCACAGTCTTGAGGATCGGATAGTGAAGAACGATTTTAAGGCTAATAAGCAGGAGCAGATTTATGAGGTGCTGACGAAAAAACCTTTGGTGCCAGACAGAGCAGAGATAGCGGATAACCCGAGAGCACGAAGCTCGAAGTTACGAATATCAAGGAAACTGTAAAAAAGAAATGGAGTTCAGTTATTATGACATCCGATGCCAAAATTGGTTTATTGTTGGGTTTGGTGTTTATTTTCATCATTGCATTTATCATTAATGGTCTGCCGAATTTCAAAAGCGAAGCAGATAATAATGAATTGACGACAACGATGGTGAGTCTTCAGAACAAGCAGCTTGGTATAGGCTCGGGGGTTGCTGACAGCGAGGTTCTTGCCAGGCCGAGACTTTTGGAAAGACCTGTTTTGCTTCAACCACCTGTTGCAACGCAGGCAGTTGAGCAGTCATTGGTGATTCCCCAGACGACAGGAGTGTCACCGGCGGCTGGTGAAAATCAAACGGTTCGGTATTCGACGGCACTTCCGGGCAGTAATAACGCTAACAGCAATAGTGACCTTTTAATTGGGATGCCTGAGCCTACGAAGACGATAGAGATCACTGCACCCGGGCAGCAGGGTGGTGTTACGAGGGGAGCTTCATCGATTGAGGAAAATTCGTTGAGGCGGGTTTCATCTGATATTGTTACGAAAGTTGAAAGACCTGCGGTAATTGCGGCTAAGGCTAAAGAGTATATTGTGCAGGAAGGTGACAGCCTTGGTTCTATTTCCAAGAAATTCTATGGCAAAGAGCTTGGCAACAGGAAAGTCAGTATTGATAAGATATTTGCCGCCAATAAGAAAACTCTTAAGAGTCCGGATGCTATTTATGTCGGTCAGAAGCTGATGATTCCGCCTGTTGAAGGTGCCGTTGCGGTGGTTAGTAAGGAAGATAAGCCTTTGGGCAGCAGTATGCTGGAAAGAGTTAAGCAGATAGGTCGAAGAGGTTTCATCGCTAAAAAGGAAGAGCCTAAGAAAGTTGCCGGTGTAAAATATTTTGTTAAAGAAGGTGATAATCTCTGGAAGATAGCTCATAAGGAGCTTGGTGACGGCAGTCGTTTTGTAGAGATCGCTAAGATGAACAAGGGTGTTTTGAAGAATCAGGACAACCTTACAGTAGGGATGACATTAGTGTTGCCGAAA
>CAYZEH010000332.1:0-2365 GCA_964477135.1 uncultured Pirellulales bacterium
ATTTTTTTGCTAAAAATCCAGTATATACCCTTAAGTGTGGTAAATGCCCGCGGATAAAGCGAAAAATTCAATTGGGATTGGTATAACTTGCTTATTTCTTAAGTTATTTACCCGCGGATAAACGGGGAAATTCAATTGAGATCAGTATATTATCTAAAAATCAGCATTGATTGATTGACTAAAATATAGTTTTCAGATTATTATGACGATAATGAGTTTTTGTGCGTATATTCAGTAAAGGCGTCGTTTTTATGGTTTTAAGGAAGCTGACATATTTGGTTATCATTACAGCTCTGGCTTGCTGTGTTTGTGTGTTTGCGCAAGAGCAGGGGCCTGATAAAGAAGCTTCTATCGAAAACCAGATAGATAAACAGCTCAGGTTAAATCGTGATGCACTGCTGGGCGGCTCTTTCGATGCAGCGGTTTTGATCATGGAAGATGGCGACCCCGCAGCGAGAAAAATACTTCTTGATGTTTTAAATGATAAAACCAACATAGCTGCCTGCCAGGCAATCTCTAAAGCTTTAATACAAGCCCGGATAGATCAAAAACCAATAAAGGATAAAGATGATTTTATTGAACCCGTGTTGAATCTACTGGCTGAGTCTGACGCTGAAAGCTTAAATCTAATTGCCGATGCTTCTTTGCTCTTCAGCTATAACCAGGTTTCCAGATATATTGAAAAGATGGTCTCTGATACGACAAGAGATGCAAAAGCAAGGGTAAATATTATTACAGCTTTGAATCGCAGGCCTGACAAAAAAGCTATATTAAAGCTTATGGAACTGCTTGAAGATAAAGATGTTCAGGTTGCATCAGCAGCGGAAAAGGCTTTGAAGTCTATAGGTATTCCCGTTGGAAAGGACGCAAAAAGCAGACAGCGGAATATGCGGGAATTGAGCAGAAAAGGCAAAAATGAGTTCCTCAGCGACTGGCTTACAAGACAGCAAGAGACAATGCAGGAGCTTGCAAAAGAGAATGTATACTGGAAAAAACAAGCTCTTGAGGCATTTGACAAGGTTTACGACTCGATAGCTGACGATGCTGAAAGGGGAAGTTACCTGGCGTTAAATCTTAAAAGCCCTAAAGTGGAATTAAGGCTATGGGCTCTGGAAAAGGTTGCACTGTGGCGAAAGGGTACAAACCCGAACTTACCGGCTGAACTTGGTACGATACTGATTGAGTTGATTTCTGACCCGGACAGCGGTGTAAGGCTCAAAACCGCCAATTTGCTGTCCATTATGGATGAGCTTAATTCTGCTGAGAAGCTTTTAGCTCAGGTTAGAGTCGAAAAAGATCCACAAGTAAAGATGGAGCTGTTTATCGCTTTGGGCGGGGCCTGTTACTATGCATTTTTACCTAATTCTCCGACGAAAATATCGCCTGAGATAAAGATCGAAACTCTTGATCTGGCGGCTGAGTACCTTCAAGATGCTGATCCCGCTAAAGCCCAGCGGGGCGCTGAGGTGATAGAAAAACTGCTTGAGCAGGATGGTTTGCCGAAAGCAAAGGTTGACAGCTATCTTAATATGCTGACTGAGAGGTTTAAACTTGCCGACAATGATCAGCTCAAAAGTGAATTGATGGCAGCAATGGGTGGGATATGTGCACAGAGTATTTATAAAAGGCAGGCGATCTTGTTGTATAGGCCTTTGTTCAATGAATCGCTTCACAGCGAAGCTGATATTGTGCGGGAAGCTGCTGTTGACGGGTTGACTTATATCAACAGGGCTGAAGCTCTGGAAATACTGCGCAAGGACTATATTAATGACAGCAGTATGAGAGTTGTTCAGAGCATTATTAAATTAGCTAACGAGGTAGGAAGTGTCGATGACCTTGACTGGCTTGCAGAAAAGATAACGGATAAAACACATAGTGATATATCCTGGCAGGCAATGGTGAAGATTTTTAAAGGCTCTGAAACTGATGTTTTAGACAAATGGGTGGATATAATATGCGTATCAGAAGGGCTTAATCTTGCGGACGAGCAGAAATTATCATTCCTCGATATAACAGAAGCGAAAGCCGAAGCTGAGAAAAAGACAGCTGTTCTTGCTAAGGTCAGACCTTTATTGGCTGATATTTACGAAAAGTCGGGCAATTTTGCCCAGGCAGCTAATTATATTAAATTGTTGCGTGAAACTGCTGCTGCTGACCAAAAACAGACCCTCACGGAGAAAGTACTTGCTTTGTACTTAAAGGGCAACGATGTTAAAGCTGTCAGCGATATAATCGCTAAGATGCTGGCTAAGCAGGACTTGCCGCCAGAGAGCAACACAATTATGATGCTTGAGGCGAATTTTAAAAACGCATCCTATATTGATACCAATAATGCCCTTTTGGATGCTCTGAAAAAGATCAGACT
>CAYZEH010000333.1:0-2357 GCA_964477135.1 uncultured Pirellulales bacterium
CGCTTAAAAAGTTACACCTGCCAATACTTGTTGCATGCAAAAAAACCTAAAAGTTACTTACCTTTTCTATATAGAGGCAATTTTCTTATAAATTGGCCTGATTTATAAAGATTTTTTCCAAAAAAGAGTTGACATCACATAGTTTGTATTACATACTATTGTAAAATATTTGAAAGGGCCGAATATGAAAATTGAAACTGAATTGCTGAAAGGGGTGGCGCCGGCGGTTGTTCTGGAAGTGCTATCGCGGGGTCAGATGTATGGCTACGAATTGTCGAAGGCCATCGAACAGCGAAGCGGGCAGGTTCTGACATTGGGTAAGGGGACGCTGTATCCGCTGCTGTACAACCTGGAGGCGAAAAAGCTTGTCACAAGCCAGTGGGATTTTAAGACCGCCAATCGGAAAAGAAAATATTATTCAATAACCAGTAAGGGCAAAGAGTGCCTCGCTAAACAGAAAGAGCAGATCAAAGATTTGTATACAGGGCTTGATCTGGTTTTCGGCGGGGCGATCAGGCTGGCGTAAATTATTGAATATTTTTTTTGCGGGAGACTTATCATGGCTGAAAATATGACGGAATTTAACGATCTGCCTGAAAATGTGCAGGACTTTATTAAATCGGTAGTTAAAAAAGTTCGTTATCGCAAAAAAGTGCGGACGGATGTTTTCGAAGAGCTGGTTACTCATTTTGTTGATGAGTTGGCCGACATTGCCGATGCAGAGCAAAGGCAGCAGGTGGCCGAGGAAATCATTGCGGGCTTTGGTGAGCCTGAGGTTTTAGCCAAACTTATCAAGCGAGGCAAAAAGAGATGCAGGCCTTTATGGAAGAAAGTTTTAATCGCTGGTTTTCAGATCACTTGCATTTTGATTTTGCTTGTTGGCCTTCAGGTGAGCACGTTTTATATTGGCAAGCCGGTAATTAAAACCAATTACGCCAAATGGCTGACAGAAAAAGCCTCAGCGGGCAAGGACCCGAATCTAAACGCAAGAAGCGATATTGACCGGGCTATTGAGTTGGCTGATTTTGATTTTAATAAGTTTGATAAGATATTAAGAATGTGGCCTGGGGATATGAATGAGACGCAGTTACAACAGGCGAAAAAATATCTTGTTGATAATGCCGATGTAATCAAAGCACTAAGAGAGGCAGCCAATAAGCCTTATTTCTGGATAGACTATGATAATCCTCAATTCGCAGAAGTTTCATTAAATGAAGCAATTTTCCCAGATGAATCAGAGGCTTCAAATGGCCTCCTTATGCAGATGCTAAGTAACTGGAGAAAATTGGCACTTATGATGGTTTTGAATGTCAAATATGAGGTTTATAACGGACAAATCACCCAGGCAATAAATGATTATTTTGTGATTCAGAAAATTGCAGCTTTTTTTCACGGGCAAGGTTTTTTGGTTGAGCAGTTAGTTGGTATTGCAATTGAAGCGGTATCGTATCGAGCGATACGTGATATTTTGATTCGGGCTGAAATTTCTCAATCCCAGCTATTAAATATTCAGGAGTATCTCGAAAAAATTGTTAAAAAAGACAGACAGACTATAGATTTAACTGGTGAAAAGGCCCTCTGGTTGGATGAGATTCAGAGAGGTTTTACAGATGATGGAAAAGGTGATGGCAGGGTGCTTGCTAAGGGTTTGCGGTTTATATTTGAAAATAAAAGCAATTATCTTAAGGGCTTTGTATTAGGCAGTTACCCTGGGAAGAAAGAAACAACCGATGAAGTTGAAAGGTTTTTTAATCAGGCAGGTCGTTTTTTTGAGCAAACACCTTTTCAGGCAGATCAGAAGCAATTAAAAATCACCAGCAGTCTATCTGTTTTTCGTAGTCTTGATGGCGTATATGAGCGTTTGACCACGCTATCCTGGCGGTTTAGAGCAGATGGATTGGCTTTGGTAACTGTTATAGCGATAAAGAGATATCAGAAAGAAAAGCAGCAGTTGCCAGCTTCATTGCAGCAGCTTGTTGAGTTGGGGTATCTGGATGAGTTGCCGATGGATCCGTTTAGTGATGGGCATTTGATTTATAAGCCATCTGGAGACGATTTTGTATTGTATGGCGTCGGAGAGGATTTTGAAGACGACGGCGGGAAAATCGAATATCACGATAATGGCAATGTGAAACAATTCAGAGTCGAAGGAGGCGATTATATCTTTTGGCCAACACGGAAAAAAGCGGAATAAATATATTTTGTTTATACTAAAATCATCATAGCAGGTGTGCTATAAATAGAGAAAGATCTTTCTGTTTATTGGATGCGTTGGATGATTGAGGATAAACTGCTTATATACAGGTTTAAGCGGGGCAGCGGTGAGGCTCTTGAGCAGATATATTTAAAGTATAAAA
>CAYZEH010000334.1:0-2349 GCA_964477135.1 uncultured Pirellulales bacterium
CATCATAAGATAATTCCTCTTTCATCGTCCCCCACTTTTTTAAATAATAAATGCAAATATACTGATCCCAATTGAATTTTACCGTTTATGCGCGGGTAAATAACTTAAAAATAACAAGTTATGGATTTACTCGCGGAAAATTCTTACCCTGAAGGGTATACTTATGCTGAGATCCGCCTCAGCGATTGTGTTATTTGTTGTTTAGCCTGTAATCGTACATCTTCTCACCGATACGCCTGCTGGCTTCGATAGTCTCGGTATAAGGATTGTCGCAGACATCGATGAATCCTATCTGATAGTTTTCATCGTCAAATCTGCCCGTTGCCGCTTCGTCTCTGTACTGGAACCAACCCGTACCTACAATGACCGGATTCCTCAGCGCACCCTCAACGTAGTTTTCGTAAAGCTTTGCTCTGTGCTGCTGGTTCCTTGCATATTTGAGCCCTGTATGGAAAAGCCCCCTGTCAAGAGCACCAAAATGAAACTCACCAACGAGGATTGGCTTATCCACCGACCCCTGAGGCAAATCATAAGTGGAAATGTCATAATAATAGAAATTATAACTAACGACATCGCAGTACATCGATGCCAACCTGGCAACATCATCATTCAAAGCTGAAAACCTGCTGCCGAGATAAAGCTGATTAGGCGCAACCTGCTTGAGCACATGATTTACCGTACCAAAATATTTCTCCGCGACTTTGAGATAGAAAGCTTTGAGGTCTTCGTCGGCCCTTTTGGCATCAGGAACATTAGTGCATTCAAGCAGCGCGTTCCAGTCAGCATGACTTGTGCCCCACTTTTCGTTAAGCTTTTCAATAGTCTGATATTTCTTTTTAAGGTCATTGACAAAAACAATCTTTGCGGGCTGATCGGCAGGTGAAGCCAGGGTAGACTTTGCAATGCAGGTGTTGTCACCCCATACAAGCTCATTGTCTACAAAATAACCAATACACCATGGGTCATCTATCGATTTGCCCTTTTCGTACTCAAGCCTTCTCTTTAATGATTTGACAAAAATATCCGCAAACGGATCGGGGAAAGGCCCCCAAGGCCCATCACTTCCTTTTATCGGAAAAAACGCATGGCCGATAGGAACTATATAAGGCGTCTTGTCCATTCTGTAAATGCCTGGGTCTGACCAGTTGCCTATGGTATTGAGCCCCCAGCTTTTTAGTCTGCGGTGGGTCATCTCAGAAAACTTACCATACCAGTTGTCACCATATTTTCTGTAAAGATTTGCTTTACCAAAATCAAAAGTTTTGAATCGGCGTTTTTTATAAAAACCATAGATGTGACCCCTGCCTCGACCATAAAACTGACCAAGCAAAGAACGTCTTTCGGGCAAATCCTTAAAATATTCTTTCCTGTCGTTGATACCGGTCTCAGTACTTGGCCAAACACAATCGATACCATGTGACCAGAACAGGTAACCTTCGGGGTCTACGAACCACCATTTGCCCTGATATTTTTCAACCCTGAAAAAACCAGTGGCCTTTAGCTGTGGACCAGTCTTGAAACCTCCATATTTGTTCCTGTCCTTAGGTCCGGGGTAGGCTGTTAATTGCTGCTCTTCTTTTTTGACCTGGTTTTTCATTTCTTCGATAGAACGTGTTTTACCAGGCCAATCGTAATGTATAAATTGACCAAACTCATCGATGAAAGGCAGGAAATTATCGCTGCTGATCTCCTTTACCTGCCCGCCAACTCGAATATTACTTATCTCATAAGCTGTGTCAAATTGAGGTCGGAAATCGTAGAAGATTATTTTCGTGACATTTTTTGTGTCCACCTTGCTTGGCTCACCCGGATATCTTCTCATGCCTTTTAATTCTATAGGATTAGAAGAGAAAACCCATCTTGTCGGGTACAGTCTGATCGTGGCTGTGCCGCTCGAATTCGGACTAAGGCAAAGCGGGTGCTCGTGCTCCCTGGCATTTGGTTCATTGGAAGTGGGGTCTTCAACGCGGAAGAATACCCGCATCTCTTTATCGAGCAGATTTTTTACATCTACCTCGATGTATTCGTATTCTGAAAGATCCCACTTGCCGTCAGGACTGGTCAAAATAATACTGGGGTGCTCGACATTACTGCCCGATTCGACTTTTATCTTGTCGCCGTCAACTATCCGGGCTTTAACATCTTTAACCTGCAATAGCTTAGAATCATATTTCGACAAATCTATGAGCTGTTTATCTTCAGCTTTCAATAACGAATTTGAAAATACCACAAAACCTAAAACTGCCGCTAAGTAAACTTTGAGCCATGTTGCTTTGGCCATAAAAATCTCCTTATTATACTGATCCTAATTGAATTTTACCGTTTATCCGCGGGTAAATAACTTAAAAA
>CAYZEH010000335.1:0-2343 GCA_964477135.1 uncultured Pirellulales bacterium
TATCGAAGCCTTTAAGCCTTGTTTCAATACCTGCTTCTTTGCAGATTCTTGTTAAAGCACAAAGGTAAAAATATTGTGTTTCGCTATCAGGTCTGAAAGTGTTTTCAATTACGTCTGCCACCTGTTTTTGAGCCTGATTGAAAAAGTCCTCATGGGCCAAAGATCGATACAGACCCAATAGCATCAGCCTGTTATTTGCGATTGTATTATTGCATAATGTTTTTTTATCAATAGGCCAGGCAAGTTTTTCATATATTTTCGCAGCATCGGTGAGTTTGCCAGCCTTTTTAAGACATCTCGCTTGCCCCTGCATTGCCAGGCACGATAAATCTATATCATTGCTGTCAGCAAAATCTAAATAAAGATTCGCAGCCTTTGTATGATCCTGCTCGACAAATTCTACCTGCCAGACTTCTTCAAGCTCGGTCTTTTGTTGTTTTGGCTTATCAATATTATATGTAGGCCAGCAAATTTCATTGTTCGGGTCAATTAAAATAACAGAATCAAATTCAGTCGGATTGGTCATTAACACAGCTTCAATATTATTATCTTTCGTTGCATCAATAATGCCTGTAAAATCATCAACCTGCTTTTGCCAGTAGCTGTCGATGTTTTCATCGATAATTTTCTTTGCTTTATTAGTGTAAAGATCGGTCAGCTTTTGCCTGATCGCAAAGCGTTCATTCTTAACTGCCTGATTCATAAACCAAAGCAGACAGACAGAGGGCAATACCACTGCTATCACAAGCAGCAGCATCACCCATTGTAACTGAGAATTAGTATTATTTTTTTGCATTTAATTTTACGGTTTTTGTTATTTTATATAGTAACCTGACACTTTCCATTTATTATCATTATCCAGCATTGGTGTTACAGTTTCTATCGCAGATTTTTTATTTTCAAAAGATGCTTTAAATGTAATTATCACATATTGTCCATCCGGTGCGCCGGGGACCTGGGTGGTATAAGTTTTCGTCAGGACTTGCCTTGATATTAATTTGCCTAAAGGCTGGCGAGCAGCTTTGACAGCGGTTTCCAATTGTTTTTTGGTAACTACATTTTTAAAGTAAGAAGCTGCTTGCTGCCAACTTTCACCATAACTGCCTTTATCTATCATGCCCAACCAATCTAAAGCAGATTTAACCGCAGCTTCAATTTTCTCTTTGTTTTTATCTTCGAGACTGATTTGCGGTTTTTTTGATTCCTGCTGTTCTGATTTACGTTTAATAACTCTTTCAAAAAGTTCAGCTGTTTCCTCCAGGCTGTCTCTTCTGTCGTTTCCTGAATTTAACCACTTGCCATCAACAAGTTCCAGATGCCTGACATCGAAAGGCTTTCTGATTTCTTTGGAAGAAAACTCACTTAGCAGTTTTGCTGTTACCTGTGCATACTTGTTATCATAAATTCTTACTTCAGCAATTTTCGCATTTCGCAGTACATCAGCCCAATCTTCTGAAACAGAGCTGTCTTTACCAGGCAATCTATCTGCAAGTTTTGGTACACTTGCTTTTTCCCAGGCAGCTGCTTTGCCGCTTGCTGATACTCTGTTTATCGCAGCATAAGCAGATTCAGGCGTAGAAAAATCGTCATCAGCAAAATCCGCTACGCTTTTACTAATTTTGTAAACTTTGATTTTGTTAGTAAAGGTCTCTTTTTTCAATTTCACATTTACTATATGGTTAGTGTTGAATGGCACTTCTTTTTTCCACTGATAAATGTCAAAGCCGGCAACTGTTTCTTTTTTTGTGAAAGTTTCGCTTTGTTCGGCTACAGCGAATCCTTCAGGCAATACCAGGAAAAATACTTCCAAAACTTCTGAGCCGAATTTATTCTGCATAGTAACAGAATAGTTATTTGTATTAACAATTGGATTAAGTTTTAGTAATTTATTCCTGCACCAGCCATAATAAAACGGTTGGCCGGCAGGTATTTCTACCGCAGGCTTCCAGTAGATATCATAATAGCCTGGTCTGCCGGGTCTGTCTTCGATTTCAATTTCCATCTCATTGCCTACGACATCATAAAAACTCTGATCCGGATATGTAGTTCCGCTGATGCGAATTCTATCGGGAGTGCTTGAGTTTGCAGGCTGCTGGTAGTATCCGAGTCCGCCCCGAAAGAGCTTAAGCTCCAGGCTTACATAGTATATATGGTTATTGAATTTCAAGTTTTTAACTGAGGCTTCCGTTGCAATGACTCCATATTGTCCGCCGAGGTACTCTAAAACATCAGATGGTACCTGAGCAAATAATGGAAGCTCTTTCTGCTGAGGCGTGATCTTCTCAAGTTGTTCTTTTGCTTTATTGATGTATGCTCTTTGCGAGGGATATTTTTCGACTACGG
>CAYZEH010000336.1:0-2340 GCA_964477135.1 uncultured Pirellulales bacterium
AGACAGTTTTTATAAGGGCTGAGTACTTGTGACTTGGTCCTTTTTTTAATGGTATACTTGTTCGTTTCAATCATTTAGGATGATAGTCAAATGTGTTTTATTCGATGGAGTTGAAATGAAGAAGAAAAACTTAGTTTCCAGAAGGTCGACTTTAAAAGGCCTTACGATGGCTGGTGCGTTTGCGTTTTTAAAGCCAGGCCTTGCATCTTCTGTTGAGGCGAGTGAGGATAAGTTGGGCTGTGGGGATATGGTGAGCAACAGCGAAGTTCGAAAGACTATTTTTAACAAAGTTGCGCAGACGCAGTTGGTTGATACGCATGAGCATCTGGTAGAGGAGAAATTAAGACTTAATCCCGGTAAGGGTGAGCCGGATGACTGGTCGCTGCTTTTGAAGCAGTATTTTGATTCGGATGTTTCTTCTGCGGGAATGGAGCAGAAAGATTATGATAAGTTTTTCTCAGCTGATTATGATCCGATCAGGAAATGGCAGATTCTGAAACCTTACTGGCGGTTTGTGAAAAATACAGGGTATGGCCAGGCAGTGCGGATCACTTTTAAAAGGTTATATGATGTTGATGATCTTAATGACGTAACTATCGCAAAGATTCAGGATAGTTACGAGAAGACCAGAAAAAAAGGATTTTATAAATATATTCTGAAAGATATTTGCAACATCCATTCATGTCAGGTCAACAGCCTCAGTTCTGTTATAACTGAATCTGCTCAGCCGGAGCTTTTGATGCAGGATTTGAGTATTCTTAACATGATTCTGTATCCTGGGTCGGAGGAGCTTAGCAAGCCCGCGGGGATAAAGGTGGAAAATCTTTCTGACTGGCACAAGGTTATAGACTGGTGGTTTGCAAGGTATGCCAGGTATGCGGTAGCGGTAAAGAGTCAGCATGCTTACTATCGTGACATAGATTATGAGAGAGTGTCGCAGCAGGAGGCTGAAGGGGCTTTCAGGAAGATTATCTCAAAACAGCAGGTAACTGCCCAGGAGAAAAAACTTCTGGAAGATCATATATTCTGGTATGCGGTTGATAAAGCCTCAGCAAATAATTTGCCTGTAAAACTTCATACAGGATATTATGCAGGTCATAATTATATGACGCTGGCGAGGGTTGTGAAGAATCCAGCTTCTGCTGCTCAGCTGTGTAAGCTCGGGCCTGATAAGAAATTTGTGTTCATGCATATCTGTTACCCTTATTATGAGCCGATGATAGCGGTTGCCAAACACTTTTCAAATGCTTATATAGATATGTGCTGGGCGTGGATTATTAATCCGGTTGCAGCCAAAGATTTTTTGAAGAAATACCTGGTTGCCGCACCTGCGAATAAGGTTCTGACGTTCGGCGGGGACTATCTTTGCGTTGAGCCTGTCATAGGTCATGCCGCTATCGCCAGAATGGGTATTTCACTGGCATTGTCGGAGTTAGTGGAAGAGGGTTTCATTACTCTTTCCGATGCGATGGAGTTGATTGATCCGATCATGCATGAAAACGCGAAAACCCTTTTTAATATCGAGCAAAAGCAAAGAATAGTTATGAAAAGCAGCTGGGCTTAAAATTGCTGAAACAGTTGATAATAATCAGATAGTTTTTATAAGGGCTTAGAACTTTGACTTTCGGCCTTTTTTTATGTTTATTTTGTAGTTACACGTTAATAAGCCTTATTATCAGCTTAATATCAAAGTTTGCCACCCTACATTCTTATTTTTTAATAAGCAAAATTATTGCTTTAAAGGCGGATTGGTCGATAAATTAATGTTGTTTGTTTTATCGGAGTTTGTCGTAAATATATAATGGAGAAGTAAAATGGCGGAAAATGATTTTGTTGAAAAAAGAAGTGGAAAAGATCGCAGAAAAGAGGATAGACGCAGCGGAGATGACCAACGGAGAATATCACTTCTTAAAGGTGAAGACAGGCGGGCTGACGACCGCAGAAAAGAAGACAATAGTCGAAGTTCCGAAGATCGTCGGAAAAAACAGGAATATACTGATCCCAATTGAATTTTTCCGTTTATCCGTGGGTAAGTAACTTAAAAATAAGAAGTTACGGATTTATTCGCGGGCATTTCTTAGCCTCAAAGGGTATAAAAAGTGAGTTTGCTGTAAAAAAGCGAACATTAATACCCATTCAGAACACCCGCAAAATCAGGCCACTGTGAATTAACGATTACAAATAGTGGTATATCACAAGCTCGTAATGTCAAAATTATGCCACACGAAAGGCTCCTTTCAGACTTTGGTAGTATACAGCCTCCCATCCCAGACTTTCCTGTGATTGGCCCCGACAGCAGTGTCTGCTATCATTGGAAATGCAATGAACCTATATGTTTCC
>CAYZEH010000337.1:0-2313 GCA_964477135.1 uncultured Pirellulales bacterium
CATTTACGTCTCTACCCCAAATACAGCTAACAACAATGTATTATACCATAAAACCTCTTAAAAAGTTACACTTGCTGCTACTTATAAGTAAGCAAAAAAGCCAATAAGCACCTAACCTATCGGTTTATAAGATGTTACAAAACTGAAAAAATACTCTTAAAGCTGATAATTTGGACGAATTGAGTGCTTAAGTTAAGAAAAATAAGCAACTTACGAAAGGCTTAACAAGGCAGAACCACCCCTGTTTTCAGCAAACCAATATCACAGTATTAAACCATAGCCTTGATACGCTGTTTCGTTTCAGATTCGCTGAATCCCTGCTCTGCTGGTTTGAAAAACAAAGGCCTGTCAAACGACACTACGACCTTGCGAAATGACTCACTTATATCCTCAACCCTGAAAACTTTGCACTTTCGGCTGAATGTAACCCGACTTTGAAAAGGCGAAAAACCAAGACGAGGCACATCAAATCTCGCATTTATCTCATTACCAGACCAGGGACTCCCCTGACCCGAACCGCAGCAAAATGCCATTGCCTGACTCGAAATATCCATCATCACACCCGGCAATCTGTCTGAATCAGAATCTTCACCTGAAAACCAAACCGTACTATCAAGAACAAGCCTCTGTTCCGCTCTGTTTTCCTCAGTTTTTTCCGTCAACACACTAACCCTTAAATCTATTAAAATTCAAAGGGTTTATCGGCAAAATGCTGTTGATTCCTTTAATTTAACGACAAAAGCAGGCTAAAGGCCGTTTTTAACATACCCTCTTTTATCGCCTTGTAGCCAGGTGCCGTAAGTTGTCCATGTAACCTTATGTACCCCAAGAACAGTAGGATCGATCGATACAATATGAATAACCAAAAGTCAATAAGAAAGGTTGATTTTAAAGACGGACTTGATATTCTATTGGAAATCAGATTTAGCAGCGTAGTTGAGCAAGGATTTAAAATACTATATGGGAGATTCCGGTTTAATGACAAAATGGTTTCTACATAGAACATTTAATTTGACAATTGTAATTGTAGCAGCAATATTGGCCTGTGGGTGTGAGAGTAAGCTATCAAAAGTTGAAGAGCAAATCGAAGTCAGGAATTACTTTCTCTTTTATTGTAGCAGTGACCACGGGAGAAACTTGAGGGAGTTAAATAATCCAGCCAATAATCCAATTCTTAATGCCTGTTTAGCTGGTGCTACTTATGAAGACTTAGGAAAGCTCGGCTTCAAAGACTTATCTGACCGTTTACAAATATTGAAAGATGGTCAAATAGTTGAAGAAGTTAATGGGCGATACTACATGGCATTTCCTGTTGTTTTGGGAGAGAAAAGGAAAAACTTACAAAAATTGGCTGAAGATACTGCTTTGCAGCTTTTACCTGCAACTGAAAAAATTATGGAAACTATCGAAGTGCAGCTAAACGGTCATAAAGAAATGCTTTTCCACATTCTCTGGTCTATAGTAATGGATGGCTCGGTCGCTTGGAATGCAGCACAAACTGAATTGGATGAGCAAGTTAAAATTGGTGATACGAAAATTCAAAATACGCCATGGATAATTTATCCAAAACATCCCTATAACTATGGTACAAACTGCTTTGGTAATCCTGATAATCAGATTATGCTCGTTTCAATAACTTCGGGGTATGGTGCTACTACAATTTACAAGAAAATCAAACAATATCAAAACCAGTTAATACAATCTCACCATACTGGGGGACCTGTCGAAGATGCCGATGCGAGAAAAACTCTGGCTCGTTACGGTTTCGTAGACGATAAAGGTATTGCTAAAACGTACATAATTAATATTGACTCTGAGGCGGCACAGACATACAAAAAGTTAAGTTCTGAGTTTGGCTGTAAGGTTGTAGAATATCTTGATATTGAGAAAATAGCTAATCGATTAGATGTTACACCTGGACAGGCACTCGTGATTACATATCACGAGGTTTGCTATGAGATTCTTAAGCAACTTATATCTAGAGGACTTCTCGAAGTGCCAGTAAAAAAGGAAGATCAAATATATCGGTTGCTCTCTTTTGTTACGAAGAAAGAGGTAATAAAATAGCAGTAAAATCACTGCAATGATCTGTGTTTTAGATATAGGCAGTTTATATCAGGACATTGTAAGTTTACATCGTCAAATTACAGTTTTACCTCGTGGGGTTGTAAGCTTATGTTAAACAGTTGTGTTTTCGCTTCGTATTTTCTCCAGAGATCACATCTCAAAACACCAAATTTGAAGCAATATTTGGCTTAAAATTGCACAGACAAACCCCGTCATCAAGATGGCAGGGTTGGAAATAACTTATTA
>CAYZEH010000338.1:0-2305 GCA_964477135.1 uncultured Pirellulales bacterium
TCAAAGATAAGAAGTTATGGATTTATTCGCGGAAATTTCTTACCCTGAAGGGTATGAAATAACTATTCAGATTTTACAAAAGCACGATCCCAGTCTTTCCAGACAGGTTCAAAACCAGCTTGTTTTATTGCCTTGGTTACAAGCTCAGGACTTCTGTCATCATCAATCTTAAATTGCTCAGCAGCATCTTTACACTGTGAATACCCACCTGGATTAGTTTTGCTGCCGGCGCTTGTTTTTGTTATGCCTGTCTTTATAAGGTTGTCTCTAAAAAGTGCGCTTTCCCTGGTAGAGATAACTTCACCTGCATCGGCAAAGCAAAGCCGAAGTGCGCTTATCATCTGCACAAGGTACTCATCTGACATCAGGTATTCAAACTGCGCGCTCTCAACTTCGGTTGCAGGTCTTATCCTCGGAAACGAAAACGAGACATGACTTTTCCAGTACCTTTTCATCAGGTAATTAGCGTGAAGCCCCATCGCCAGCGTTTCAATCCGCCAGTCCCCGAGCCCCAAAAGCACCCCAAGACCTATCTCCCTCATCCCCGCGGAACAAACACTGTCAGCAGCGATCAGCCTTCTGTCATAATCAGCCTTAAGACCAGCCGGGTGCCAGTATTGGTATTGCTGCCTGTCATACGTCTCCTGATAGATAGTGACACCTTCGACACCAGCCTTAAAAAGCCTTGCATATTCCTCTGCTTCAAGCTGATATATCTCTACTGCGATATAGCTGAACTTTTCCCTTAGCCTTTTGGTCAACTCAACCAGGTAATCGACATCAATAAATTCCCTGTCTTCGCCGCTAACCAGCAAAATATCGCGGAACCCTTCCGACGCTATCACGTCAGCTTCTTTCATCGCCTGAGCGATTGTCAATCTTGATCTCTGGTAATGATGGGTTCTGTTGAATCCGCAATACCGACAGCTGTTATTGCAGTAATTTGAAACATAAAGTGGAGCATACATTCTTACCACCCTGCCGAACCGCTGAATGGTCAATCGATTTGCCGCCTGTGCCATTTGCTCAAGATACTTTTTAGCTACGGGGGAAATTAAAACTATCAGTTTTTCAAGATTAAAAACACCTGTCGGCATAGCCAATACTTTTTCAACATCAGTTTCAGTAACACTATCTATTCTCGCACGCCAGATGTCACCACTGCCGTCTAATTGTTTTTGCTTTAATAGTTCCGCAATCGATAGCCCATTATATTTTTCATCACTGACCATTTTCACTACCTCTTAAAAATCCCGTCAGAGGACTCGAAGCCGACGCTTTGTCACCTGCCTTTGCCGGACCTGAAAGTTTTGCAACCCGCCCAGCCTCGGCGGCAAGCTTAAATGCCTTCGCCATCGCAACCGGATCTGCCGCTGTTGCAATCGCGGTATTGACCAGAACAGCATCAGCACCCATTTCCATCGCCTCAGCCACATGTGAAGGAAGCCCTAATCCAGCATCGATAACTACCGGCACATTAGACTGTTCTATGATAATTTCAATCGCCTCCTTTGTAGTAATCCCCCGATTAGAACCTATAGGCGACGCCAAAGGCATAACCGTAGCAGTGCCGATATCCTCAAGCTTTTTCGCCAGCACAGGGTCAGCATTAATATAAGGAAGCACAATAAAGCCATCCTTAACCAATATCTCAGCGGCCTTCAATGTTTCCACCGGGTCAGGCAGAAGGTAATACGGATCAGGCGTAACTTCCAGCTTAAGCCAGTTTATACCCGTCGCCGCCCGTGAAAGCTTCGCAAGTCGAACCGCTTCGTCGGCATCTCTTGCGCCGGAGGTATTTACCAGCAGCAGATATTTATCCCTGTCTATAACAGAGAGCATATCATCATTTTCATTTTCGATATCTACCCTGCGAAGGGCCACGGTGACAATTTGCGTGCCGCTGGCTTCGATTGCTTTCGCCATCAGCTCATTAGATGCAAACTTGCCCGTACCCACCAGCAGTCTCGAATCAAACTCTCTATCTGCTATTTTCAACTTATCCACGATTCAACCTCCTGGCACAAAACGTACCAGTTCAATACTTTGCCCTTCTTTAAGATTGAAAGAGCCAAATTTTTCACGTTCAATTATTTCGCCGTCAACTTCCGCAACTACCGTAGCGGCATCTACTTTAAGTTCTATAAGCAATTCGTTCAAAGTTGCGGGCAGCAAACCATCAAAATCTTTTTCTTTACCGTTGATCTTCAATACTGCCATATCACATCTTTCATATCACGTCTTTCCATTTATTATCAGCTCAACTATCGCGTTAGCCTGATGACAGGCAACAATGCCGACTCTG
>CAYZEH010000339.1:0-2294 GCA_964477135.1 uncultured Pirellulales bacterium
AGGATATACTCGCTGAGATAGATAAGCTGGATGCTGAGACGGCCAAGGTTTTGAAAAAGGTGAAAGAACTGATATGAGTGCGCCAAGACAAGTGATAGTTACGTCAAAAAATATTCAAACCCGTATCTATGCAGTTCGTGGGTTGCAAGTAATGCTGGATCGAGACCTTGCCGAATTTTATGGGGTTGAAACAAGGGTGCTTAATCAAGCTGTTAAACGAAACTCCGAGAGATTTCCTGAAGAGTTCATGTTTCAAATGAACCAAAAAGAAATGGAAAATTGGATGTCACAAATTGTGATGTCCAATAAAGAGACAATGGGATTACGAAAACGTCCCTTTGTTTTTACCGAAGCAGGTGTATCTATGTTGTCTGCTGTGTTAAAGAGCACCTTTTAAACTAGCCGTATTATGTTAAGCTTTTGATAAAATCAAGATGATCAAAAACAAAATCGGGATGCAACTTCAACGAGATACCGAATAATGAACTGTGATTCAGAGTACATACATAGCAAAATTGAGCTGGATGTCGAGCCGAGTAAAGTTCTAGATGCTGTTAGGGGGAATGCTATGAAAAAAGAGATAGTGAAAACAGACAAGAATTATGATGATTTATTGTCTCTGATATCGGATGTTTATTCTAAAGGGCAGCACGAAGCTGCTTCTGCCGTAAACAGATATTTAGTAGACACTTACTGGAATATTGGGAAGTATATTGTCAAGTTTGAGCAGAAGGGCAGTCATAAGGCTGAATACGGCAAGGCTTTATTAAAGATTTTGTCTAAAGACTTAGCCGTAAAGCACGGCAAAGGTTTTAGTTTGAGCAATATTTACATGATGCGGCAATGCTTTTTGACTTATCCAAAATTCCAGACGCTGTCTGGAAAATTCAAAAGCCTTTCTTGGTCTCATATTTGTGAACTTATTGCTATTTGTGATGATTTGGAAAGAGAGTTCTACCAGAATCAATGCCAGTTAGAAAGTTGGAGTGTCAGAGAGTTGAAACGCCAGAAGCAATCATCTCTATATCTAAGACTTGCGGCATCGAAAGACAAAAAAGGCATTTTGGAATTAGCGCAAAAAGGACAGATATTACAAAAACCCAGCGATCTTATTAGAGAACCGTACACACTTGATTTTTTGAAAATACCAGAGCCTTATCATTATTCTGAAAAACAGTTAGAAAACAAGATAATAGAGCACCTGCAACAGTTTTTGCTCGAACTAGGCAAGGGATTTGCATTTGTCGGCAGGCAATATCGCATCACACTTGGCAACCGTCATCATTATGTGGATTTGGTGTTTTACCATCGTATACTCAAATGCTTTGTTTTGATAGATCTGAAACGGGAAAAAGCTGGCTACAAAGACGTAGGGCAGATGAATATGTATCTTGGGTATTTTGAAAATGAAGAAAGTACCGAGGATGACAATCCGCCAATCGGGATTGTCCTGGCAAAAGAAAAAGACGATTTAGTGGTGCAGTACGCTATGCACAATATTTCGTCTCAACTTTTTGTGAATAAATATCAACTCTATTTGCCAGATAAAGAAGAGCTGAGAAAAGAAATTGAATCGCAACTTAATGGTGAAGACGATTTTGTGGAGCATATAGAGCAGGCGGGGAAAGTTATTTGTCCGGCGGGTGGAGAATGAGTTTAACCACAGATAAACACAGATTTACACGGATGAAGAAGGGGTGGAATCTCGTAAGAATTGGCGATGTATGCCAGATGAAACCCTCTAAAGCAGAGGCGCGGGAGTTGTTAAATGGCTCCGATATGGTCTCTTTTGTTCCGATGAAAAATCTCGGTGTTTGTTCTAAGTCTATTGTTTTGACCGATGACAGAAAACTATCAGAAGTCGCGGGTAGTTATACTTATTTTGCTGATGGCGATGTCCTTCTTGCTAAAATTACGCCATGCTTTGAGAACGGTAAATTAGGGATCGCAAGCGGGTTGACTAATAGCATAGGTTTTGGGTCAAGTGAATATATTGTATTTCGGTGTTCATTAAATATTAAACCTGAGTTGCTTTTTTATTTCTTATCGCAAGACACGTTCCGAGGTGCAGGCACTAGGGTTATGAGTGGAGCTGTCGGACATAAGCGCGTGCCAAAAGATTTTATTGCAAGTACAGAAATCCCCCTCCCCTCCCTCTCCGAGCAGGATCGGATAGTGGCGATCCTAGACGAGGCCTTCGCTGCGATAGAGACGGCAACCGCCAACACCAAGAAGAACCTGGCCAATGCCCGTGAGCTGTTTGACAGCGAGCTTAACCGTGTCTTCAGCCAGAA
>CAYZEH010000340.1:0-2292 GCA_964477135.1 uncultured Pirellulales bacterium
AAGCCTGCCTGGCTTGGCTGTCCTGGTCTAATCTTGGCAATGGGTTATTTTTCATTTTAGAAAACTTTTGTCTCAAAGGTTTTTTTCTGTCTTGTCCCAATACATACAAAATTTATACAGAAATAGCCCAGCGATGTCAATAAAACAGTATTATTTGATTTTGCCTGCAAGATTGGTTATACTGCTGGGCTTATGAGAAAACAGAAAGTACATATAAAGAGCTTCGGCTGTCAGATGAACAAGCTCGATACAGAAATGGTCACTGCTGCGTTCGCCCGGGCCGGCTTTGAGCTTATAGACAACTATGAAGATTCTGATATTGTATTGATCAATACCTGCTCAGTGCGGGAACATGCTGAAACAAAAGTTTTCTCTCATCTCGGCAGGCTAAAGCATATTAAAAAGAGCAATCCGGAATTAGTAGTAGGCATAATCGGTTGCATGGCCCAGAGACTCGGCAGTGAACTGCTAAACCATGATGTTGTAGATATCGTTTGCGGGCCGGCGCAGATACCGCAGATCGTCGATATGGTAAGAGAGGCGATTGGAACAAAGCAAAAAAAAATCAGCGTAAAAGAGAAAATTCGCGAAAAAAGCTCAGATGCTGAGACTCAGGCGTTAGAAAACTTCGAGTCGGTTTATGACAAAGGCGACAAACGGATTCCAGGTCAGGCTTTTGTAAGAGCAATGAGAGGGTGCGATAATTTCTGCACATACTGCATTGTGCCTTATGTCAGGGGCCCGGAAATGTCCCGCCCTCCTCAAGCTGTCAATGACCAGATTAAAAGACTCGCAGGTGAAGGAACAAAACTCGTTACTTTGCTTGGTCAGACTGTTAACTCTTATGAGTATAAGGCAGGCGATAAAACTTATTGCCTTGCTGACTTGCTGGAAATGGCGAGCGAAGTCGATGGTATCGAATGGGTCAGGTTCGTAACAAGCTATCCTGCCCAGAAATATTTCGAGCAGATAATAAACACAATGGCAGATATTGAAAACGTATGTAATTATCTGCACATGCCCGCTCAGAGCGGCTCGGACAGGATACTCAAGGCGATGAACCGCCATTACACATCGGGTGAATATCTTGCATTGATAGATAAGGCAAGAACCATCGTCCCTGACATTTCTATTGCCGGTGACTTTATCGTGGGCTTTCCTTCGGAAACTGAAGAAGATTTTCAGCAGAGCGTTGAGCTGATAAAAAAAGCTCAGTATAGAAACGCATTTGTTTTCAAATATTCGCCGAGACCCGGCACAACTTCGGAAAAAAGACTCGCAGATGACATCGATACTGAAACCAAGAAAAGAAGGAATGTTGAACTTTTAGCGGTACAGGAAAAGATCAGCGAAAAACTCAGCGAAGGATTCCTGAACAAAAAAGTCAAAATCCTCGTTGAAGGCCTAAGCAAAAAGCCTCACCTCAACAAAGCCGACCATCAGGGCAACCCGCAGCTTATAGGCAGAACAGCTAAAGATTATATAGTCGTATTCAATGGTCCGGCAGAACTTGCAGGCAATTTTGTAACGGTAAAAATAACGAAAACCAGCCCGCTAACACTTTTTGGCGAGATGATCTAACAAATCGCTAATCCAATAACATTATAGCATCCTGTCATCGGCTTTTTTGTGCTTGAATTGCTGAGATACATTTTCCAGCCAGCCGATTTTTATATCGCCATCAGGATTCAGCATAGGCAGATATGGCTTTATGTCAAATACAGGCGTACCATCGATCATATCCACGCCCGATATGTGCAGTATTGGCCCTTGAACTTTTTCAAGGGTAACTATCGAAAGGCCTATCTGGTTTGGTCTTTTTGGTGCTCGTGTGGAAAAAACACCCCTGAGATTTTTGTCCAGAAAAGGCTTAACTTTCAATTTATAGCCTTTCGATAAATGAAAGCCAAAGAGCACAACTATGTGTGAAAAACCATCGAGGTCGCTCAGCCCTTCTGCGAACTGCTCTTTTATTTCGATTGTACCTTTAGCATCCTTAGCCGCTGTCGGCTGTATAGGCGCTCCCTGTGCCTGTTTGAATGGCGAATGCACGAGGCCTATAGTTTCTATATTCATTTGGTCGTCCTTAAATCATTACATCTTCGCTGAAGAGTATAGTTTATTTGGCTGGGTGTAAAGGCTAAGCTGAGTAATTAAATAATAATTGACATGGGTGTTTTTTTGAACATATTCCAATTTTATGAATATATAAGACTATCTGTTGTTTAATTTGGTTTGTAATATCCATATTGTTAAGAAGAATATCCGATGGTGTATAAGGATACTTCAGCA
>CAYZEH010000341.1:0-2285 GCA_964477135.1 uncultured Pirellulales bacterium
AGGTCTTAAGAATTTCTTTGTTTACATCTATAAATGTAAAAAAACCTATCTCTTATATATCATCACGTATAAGGGGTACGGCGCTTCCGTCTTGACATTTCAATAAAATAAAGAGTAGCCTCTAAAGAAAAGAGTAGAGATGGATTATTTACATTACAATATATAATCTATGTTGGGCATGAGGAGAACAATGAAATTACATGCTATTTCGGTTTCGCAATATAGAAGTATCTCTTCTGCAAAGAGGATTCGTCTAGAACGATCGACTGTGTTAATTGGTCCAAATAACGAAGGCAAATCTAACATTCTTCGTGGTTTGGTCCTTGCTATGGAAGTTTTAACAAGAGGCCGCCGAAGATTAATGGCAGGGCAGCGGACGAGGATAATTTACAACGTCGGAGGGTACGATTGGGAGAAGGATTATCCAATCAATCTTCAAAAAAAGAAACCGAATGGTGAGACAGAAATAATTCTTGAATTCGCGCTGGAAAACCAGGAATATGAAGAGTTTTATCAAGAGGTTAATAGTAAGATCACCGGGAATTTGCCGCTTATAATTGGTATTGGTAAGAAAGGTGTATCGGTCAAATACCATAAAAAAGGTAAGGGGTCTGCAAAACTATCTAAGAAGTCTGCTAAAATCGCTGACTTTGTTTCCAGCCGCATCGAGTTTGAGCATATTCCAGCTGTAAGAACCGCACAATCTGCGCAACATATCGTATCAGACCTTGTCAGCCGCGAATTATATGGCTTAGAAGAGAATCCTGAATACCAATTAGCATTAAAAAAGATTGAAGAACTACAAAAGCCAATTTTAGAAACGCTATCAAATAGTATATTTCACACTCTCAAACAATTTTTGCCTGAAGTTAAAAAGGTAAAAATAGAACTGCCACACTCCGAGAGGATTCAAGCCTTTCGTAGAGGCACAGAAATTTCCGTAGATGATGGTACAATGACCCCCCTGAGTTATAAGGGTGATGGGGTACAAAGTTTAGCAGCTTTAGGGATAATCCGTCATGCATCTGATAGGTCCGGAAAAGGAAAGAAATTCGTTATCGCTATCGAGGAACCAGAATCGCATTTACATCCAAATGCAATCCATGAATTAAAGGAAGTGATCGATGTGCTTAGTGCGAAACACCAAATAATTATTACATCACACAACCCCTTATTTGTGGATAGGCGCGTAATTTCCAATAATGTAATTGTTAATAATCGGAAAGCAAAACCCGCTAAAAATGTTGAGGAAATAAGGAAAATATTAGGTGTTCGCGCATCCGATAATCTAAGAAATGCAGAAATGGTTTTGGTAGTTGAGGGTGAAGACGACATAATTTCCTTAAAATCGATTATCCAAGAATATTCGGAATACTTGAAAGAAGCAATTAAAAATGGCTCTCTTGCCTTTGATTCACTGATAGGGGGTACTAACCTATCATATAAATTGTGCCTTCTTCGCAATTCAATTTGTTTGTATCATGTGTTTTTAGATGATGATCGTTGCGGAAGGGAATCATATAAAAAAGCCAAAGACGGTGGATTACTTGAAGATGGCCAAATTAATTTAGCAAAGGCTAATGGTAGGAGCGAAAGTGAAATCGAAGATCTATTTAATCCGGAAGTTTATAGAGCCTCACTTGAAAATAAATACAACATTAGATTGTTAATTCCGAAATTTCGAGGCAAAAAGAAGTGGTCAGAAAGAGTAAGAAGTGTTTTTAACGCGCATGGTAAACCGTGGGATGATTCTATTCTTAATAATATTAAGTATATGGTTGCGAATCAGGTTTCATCAAATCCGCAGAATGCAGTAAATGATCAAGACAAAATGATAGTTGACTCATTAATAGCATCATTGGAAAGCCGATTAATAGAAAAAGAAAAGGCCCAACAAAACGCTTCAGTGGACGGCTAAACGCCGCCCCTGAGCTTTCCGTTATACCTTTGGAGAAGAAAACTGATGACTGTTGTGCTCGGCATCGATGCTGCTTGGACGCCTCACGAGCCGAGCGGCGTTGCTCTCGTGGCTAAACGGACCGGGCGGTGGCGCTCACTTTGTGTTGCACCAAGCTACGCTTCCTTTTTGGACCATGCCGAAGGTGTCCCTGTGGATTGGATCGCTGGTCGATTTCAAGGCGATAACCCGGACCTAAGTAAACTGCTGCCAGCTGCGGCGAAAATTGCGGGGAAAGATGTAGACGTGGTTTCGGTCGACATGCCAGTTTCGACGGTGCCATTCTCAGGCCGCCGTGTAGCTGACAACGCCATCTCTCGTGCTTTCG
>CAYZEH010000342.1:0-2283 GCA_964477135.1 uncultured Pirellulales bacterium
ATGTGCCTGTCATCAATTTAATTCCTTTTTCTTCTGCCATTTTTCTAATTGTGGGGCATATCTTTGGAACCGGCTGGTAGAGAACTTCGATATCTAATGAACTAATAGCAGAAATACAATCCCCGCAATCGTTTCTGCTCAATACTTCTAAACTTTCATCGTTGGGGTCATATATACCTATCAACTTTGCCGCCCCTAAAGCTACTATATTACTTTCCTTGCCAAAATCCTTTTTCAGACCCATTGCTATTCGCATATTCATCGCCATCTTTTTTTCCTTATAGATTCTTTGCGACAACTTCAGCGACTTTTATTAGTGGATACGCTGTAGGTGGTGCTGTTAGTAAAGAATGTGTTCCGATCTGTGCTGTCAGGATAACAATTTTCTTGCAAATCGTAAGTTTATTTATCATTTCTGCGAGATAGACCTTGTTTTTAGGGATGATAAACACATTATTGAATTCTGCGCCTTTGAGCCATTTTGGAACCAATGGTTAGAACCGGTTGCCAAAACAAGCTTTTCAAAGCTGATTCCTGTACCATCATCAGTTTTACAAACTTTTTGATCCTGATCAATAGATACTACCTCACCTATTTTCAGATCCACACCTGCTTTGGCCAGACCTGCATCCGGTATAACATTTTTATCCATGCCGTCCAAGGAGCCAAAAATATATGGAATTCCACAAGGAACCAAAACCTGATTTTCCTTTCGTATGACAAGAAAGTCTTTGTCAGGATAATTACTTTTTCCTGTTACTGCGGCGACAATACCAGCGGCACTGCCACCAATTACCAATACATCTGTTTTCATAATCACGACTTCCCTTAAATATACTCTCTAAAGATCGTTTTGGTCTGGAAATATCATTGCGTCGGCAAATTCCATTTGAAAGTTAGTATCAAGCGAAAGCTTCAGGTGTTTCGTTCTTCGAGCTAATTCTTCTGCCTGTTTACGGGCATTTGAGGATAAAAGTGCCCACTTGGCGCCAGCTAATGAGGCATTGCCAACATAATTTATTTTCTCATGGTCTATTTCGGTTGGCAATAGACCGATTGTTTGAGCGTTGGTACGCCTGATAAAGCTGCCAAACCCACCAGCTATTAGTACACGATTTATCTCTTTAACTGGAACCCCCGCTTTTTTAACCATAATTTTAACGCCAGCACGAATTGCACCGACAGCAAGTTGAAGTTCTCTTATATCACGTTGTGTGAGCACAACTCGCAAATCCTTACGCTCCTGATTTGTTTGCGAAACAAGAAATTCAACTTGGCCATCAGCATTTTCATATATCCTTTGGCTTATAGCTTTTGGCAATTGTGCAGGCAGTTCATCGGGGCCTAACAATTGTCCAGTTGACGTGATCATTCCTGATTTCAACATTTCTGCTGCCAGATCAATAATAGCACTGCCGCATATCCCTATAGCGGACACATTACCAATTACACTATAACGAACGTCATCATCAAAAACAATTTTTTCTATAGCTCCGGTAGTTGCCCGCATACCGCATTTAATACGAGCCCCCTCAAAGGCAGGTCCCGCAGCAGTAGATGCCGCCCAAAGCTGACCGTCATTAGCAAGTACGATTTCTCCATTTGTACCAATATCTATCATTAAAACGGGAGTTTGATTATTTGACAGATTTGTTGCTAATATCCCGGCAACTGTATCTCCGCCTACAAATCCACCAATTATAGGAAACACATACCCTTTTCCGCGATGGTTTATCTCAATACCAAGTTCCTTTGCATCGAGCAAGAGTCCCCTGGCATGAGCAGGCACAAAAGGCACTGCTCCCAGAGGTGTGGGGTCAATACCGCAAAGTAAATGTTCCATTGTGGTATTACCTGCGAAAACCACTTCGTAAATATGCTCACGATTAATATCTGTTTGCTCACATAGATGATCGATCATTTCATTAATAGAAGATTTAACTGCATGAGATAGTTCATCGAGACAACCATCGCACGATATAGAATGCTTAATTCGCGACAATACATCATCACCAAAAGATATCTGCGGATTCATTTGTGAAGTAATAGCTAATTCATTTCCATCACAAAGATTTACCAAAGAACCGACCATCGTTGTTGTTCCAATGTCAAAGGCGACACCATAACACTGACCTGTTGTATTGTCCGGCTCAAAATCTATGAGTTGATGATCGGTTAAAACCGCGGTGCCTTTGTAATTGTATTGACGCAGAAGTTTCGGAAGATTACGAAGCTGATGCAAATCTGCTTTGAACCGGCCTATCACCTCTTCTAATCTTAATA
>CAYZEH010000343.1:0-2234 GCA_964477135.1 uncultured Pirellulales bacterium
CTCCCGGCAAGGAAATGCAGAAGAAAATGGCGGCATTGCGTGCAGATAGTTTTACGATGTATAACTGGGGCGGGCCTCACCCTGAGGATTATATTAAATGGGGCACACAGGCTATGGAGCGAAGAAAGAAATGTGACGAGGCTTTGACAATTCCATTTTTCCCGAATGCAGCAATCGGCTGGGACGATTCGCCGAGGTTTCCGAATAAGCAAAAAAAAGATATAGTGCATTTGAACAAGTCGCCTGAGGCTTTTGCGTCTTTTTTGCAAAAAGCCAAAGAATACAGCGATCAGCACCCGGAGCAGGCAAAGCTGATAACGATTTTTGCATGGAACGAATGGATCGAAGGAAGCTACCTCCTGCCTGATATGAAATATGGATTTGGTTATCTTGAGGCAGTAAAAAAAGTGATGGGCGGCAAGTATTATAAGGATTAAGTAAACGTTTGGAAGCCAGAAACAGGAAACTTTTTCCCAGGCAATTTAATGGGTGACAGTCTATTATCGTCCCTATTAGCATTTTTTTTTTGAAAGGATTGAATTATGTGTACCAGAAAACCTGTCTTTATTTTTCTTTTAGTGTCTATTTTTATGGCTGCAGCCTTAAGTGGTTGCGGTGGGCAAAGTCAGGTCAAGGAATTTTCGCTGATCATTCTTCCGGATACACAGATGTATTCAGAAAGATATCCGCAGCACTTTATTGCTCAGACACAGTGGATAAAAGAGAACGTCGACAAACTTAATATCAAGTACGTTCTGCACCTGGGTGACATAACCGACAATAACAACACGGCTCAATGGAACAATGCCAAAGCCGCGATCAGCATACTTGATGGCGTAGTTCCTTACGCACTAGCACCGGGAAACCATGACTACGGGCCTAATGGTCACACCAGTGTTCGTGATACATATTTTTTAAATGACGCCGACAATGCAACGCCGTATTTCGGTGTATCGACACCCTACGCGATTCAGGATAGTATCGGAGGTTTTTTTGTCGAAGACGACGGTACGGTTCGGACGGATAATTCGTGGCATACATTTCTAGGATTGGGAGAAAAATTTCTTGTGATCGCCCTTGAGTTCGGCCCCAGGAATGAAGTTGTCCAATGGGCTGAATCGGTCGTTGCATCGCATCCGGATCATTACGTAATCCTGATAACTCATGCGTATATGTATTTTGACGAAACGCGTTATGACTGGGCTAGTAAGGGACGTTCGCAAAAATGGAACCCGCATGGGTACGGTGTAGCTTCGCAGCCTGGCGGCGTTAATGACGGTGAGGAACTTTGGCAAAAGCTGGTTAAAAAGCATGACAATTTCATCATGACGATAAACGGCCATGTCCTGAAAGACGGGGCGGCAAGACTGACAAGTACCGGAGATAACGGTAATAAGGTGCATCAGATAATGGCTAATTACCAGAACGGCGTAACCGGCTCTTTAGAAGGCGGGCAGGGGTTCCTTCGCATTTTCACCTTCAAGCCTGATAAGAAGACGGTCGAAGTTAAATCGTATTCGCCGGTCCTGGATGAGTACAAAACAGACAGCCAGCAGGAATTCACTTTGGAATTGTCGCCGAGGCTATGACAATTGAAAATATTTTAAAACAGGTAAGTCTGATCAATTTTTTTGTGGAATGAATGGATCGAAGTGGGTTATCTTCTGTCTGATATGAAATACGGATTCGGCCATCTCGAAGCTGCCAAGAAGGTGTTCAGCTGCAAAGATTATAAGGATTGAGTGAGTGTTCGGAAAATAGGGACGGGAAACTGTCACCTATTTTCCCGGCCATTCGCTCCTGGAGCCGTTTTCCGGGGAATAGGCAAAATAGCATACATAAATTCAAAACATTATAGATGAACAAAGTTCCGCAAAATGTAAACACACGCCAAAACACTGACAAAACACGCCATTTTTCACGAACTATTGAACCCCAAAAAACCCGGTAAATCCCCAAATTCCCATTTAACGCGAAAAAATAAAGGTAGCCAATAAAATGCAAAAGGCAAATATCTTTCGCAAGCAGCCTTGTGCCTGACATGAAATATGGATTCGGTCATCTTGAAGCAGTCAGGGAGGTGATGTGCAGAAAATGCGCATAGGGGGTGCATTAAATGTCGTTCGGTGGTCAGTAGGGGTAGGGGGAAAGCGGTTTTTGTCATCATGCGGGGGCTTAAGTTCTTATTTTGTAAGTGTTTACGGGGGAGCTGTGCTTGCTGGCACGGTTCTTGC
>CAYZEH010000344.1:0-2230 GCA_964477135.1 uncultured Pirellulales bacterium
CTGTCTTCTTCGCCCTGCTTCTGAATATATTTCCTTATCGGAAAGGCTATGCCAACGGCTACAAGCCCAAGACCGTCGACACGCGCATGGGTAGGATGATTGTAATGTGCCGCAAGTCAGAGGTGATATTGAATTTTATCCATCAGTTTTAGAGAAAGGCTGTTGTAGCGAACGGGCTCTAAAAGTTGCTATTGCCGAGATGTATGTTATCCTCTCTGGCTTCCAATAATTGTGTTACCAATGCAGTACAGCCAAAGAATCTAACCTTATAACCCTGAGAGCACGCTGCAAAGCCTAATGACGTAGCAAGATGTGTTTTACCGGTTCCACTATTGCCTATCAATAAAGTATTTTCATTATTATCGATAAACTCACAACGCAATAATTCTCTTATCAACGGTTCGTTAACAGAGCTCTGTGCATTAAAGTCAAAACTGTCAATAGTTTTGAGCATAGGGAAAGCTGCAGTTTTGATTCGCCTGTCCATTGCACGTCTCTGCCTGTCAGCTAACTCTTTTTCACATAGCCTCAATAAATATGTCGGGTAATCACATTTTTCCTGACTGCAGCTTTTGGCCAGCAGCGGATACTCTTTGAGCATAGTTGGCAATTTTAACTGCTTGAGATTATGCTCTAATAAAACAGTAGATTTACGCGGTTGCGACATGACAGCCTCCTGACGTTAATGAACCATATGCCGAGACCTTTGTTGTATTTACCTCAACGCCACGAAGATGCTCTCGTCCTGCAAGGCTAAAAGTTGTAAAGGCATAATCTTCGGTAGTAAATAAAAACTGTCGTATAACATCATAACTGTATGCCCTGTAATTCAATGCCTTGTTAATTGCTTTACTTATTTGTTTAATTGAGTATTTCCTGAGAAGAAACATTACCTGTATGTATTCTTTTGTGCCATTATCACGATGAGCTTCAAGAAGTTTACGGTAAGTAAGAAAGCATTGGGGCAAATGCCAACCTTCCAATGGACGGGCATGATCCAATGCTCCAGGTTTACTTTCCAAAAGCTCTAAATAGTGCATAGGTTCAAATATCTGACATTCTCTATCCCAGCAGCGGCGATGCTTAGCAATAAGTTTATCGAGACAATAGATTTCCATAAAGCGAACCGAAGCCTTAATAGTTACTTCATGATGAGCATAACTTACAGGAACCGAATAATCATTGGTATCATAGCGAACCAGTGATTCACTGCTTGCAGATACTGATGTTGATTTGCGGTAGTCAAACTTATCATCAGGCAAAGCAATAGCTGCAACTTGATCTTCGGCAAGCAAATCTTTTTTACTCAATGAACGCTTACCTCGTAAAATACGGCTAAGATCAGATTGGCAGCAATCACGCAAAAGCTTATTAAGCTCATCATAATCTTTGACCTGTGGCACAGGGACCATGAAATTCAACCTTGAATATTTAACGCTGCCCTCTACGATACCCTTTTCGTTGGGTCTTCTGACATTACAAAAATGAGGCTTAAAAAGATAGTGACTAATCAGCCGCTGAAACTCAGAAGTATATTCACGTTTGTGGTTGGTAAATATCTTTGTAACCGCTACCCGAGTATTGTCATAACTGATACGCTTAGGAACGCATCCGAAAAAATCAAATGCTCTGACATGAGCCTCCAAAAATGATTCAGTGCATTCACGAGGAAATGACATCACAAACATCGCATCAGAATTCACCATGCTCATTACAAAGAATGAGATCTTTTTCAATGTACCACTGAAATTAGCAAGTGCATAACCAAAGTCGACCTGAGCTTCGCCTGGGGGTTGACATAATGGCATAAAAACTTCCTTGGAAGTCTTTTTAATATCACGAATAGCATCTTTGACGATAGTATAACCACCATCAAATCCCTCTGCCTGCAAAACCTCCCATATCTTTTTAGCTGTGTGCCGCTGCTTTCGGTGTATCTTCTTGTCCTTGTCAATGATGGTCTTTATTCGGTTAATGTATGGGCCTATTTTGGTCTTTTTGATAGGCTTAATTCGTTGATAGCCTGGCGGCTCACTGTTATCTCTGATTTTGCGTAGTGTTTGCCTGCTAATGCCGGTATCTCGCTTTAATTGGCGTAGCGAAATATCTTGATTGCGGATTTTGTCCCTTAAATCGATCCATTGTTTCATTTTCGTGTACACTCCTGTTTCCTCCTGTAATAACCGACCATAAATGTCTTTTAAAAGACGCCTTACAGCTAATTATTACA
>CAYZEH010000345.1:0-2216 GCA_964477135.1 uncultured Pirellulales bacterium
ATATAAAATAAAAAATGTCCTTTTTAAACAATATTATGATGAATCTGCCTGAAGTGGCAGGCCCAACCCAAAAAAGGCTTTCTTTTAAGGAAAAATTGAAGTGGACACTTATAATCCTTGTCCTCTTTTTTATTATGGGAGTTATACCTTTATTTGGATTGGACCCAAACAGTGCATTAAAACAATTTGAGTATCTTTCAATGATTTTGGGCGCCCAATTCGGATCTTTAATGTCCTTGGGGATAGGCCCAATTGTGACTGCATCAATCGTCCTTCAGCTTCTTAATGGGTCAGGCATTGTCAAATTCGACTTGACTTCCCATGATGGCAAAAGGAATTTCCAGGCAATTCAAAAACTTCTTTCAATATTCTTCATTTTGTTTGAAGCCGCAATTTATGTAATGATGGGGGGTTTGGTTCCTGCTACACAATTTAAAGGAACGTCCTTATATTTTGAGATGGAACTTCTGCTAATATTCCAGCTTATTTTAGGAGGGATAATAATATTATTCATGGATGAAGTTATATCAAAATGGGGGTTTGGGTCAGGGATATCTCTTTTTATTGCTGCCGGTGTTTCACAAGGACTGTTTGTAAGGGCATTAAGCCCGCTGCATATTATGGAAGGTGGTATAAGGGGGGATGCTTTTATCGGTGCTGTACCTGAGCTTTTTAGGGCTTTGAGTGTAAGGGAGCCTATCACTGCCGCGCTTATGTTTTTTGGGATATTCTTCACAGTAGTTGTCTTTGTCATAGCGGTGTTTACCCAAGCAATGAAAATTGAAATCCCTCTCAGCTTTGGGAGAATTAGGGGGCATGGAATAAGGTGGCCGCTCTCATTTATCTACACCTCCAACATTCCAGTAATACTTGTTGCAGCACTCATGGCAAATGTCCAGCTTTGGGCCCGGCTTCTTGAAAACTGGGGCCATCCTTTTCTTGGGACATTTGCAGGAAACACCCCCAGCGCAGGGTTTGTGACTTGGATATACCCTCCAAATATAGTGGAAAAAATAATAACCAATAGCATAAGAATCTTTCCTATGAACAACGGAGTAGCCGATGCTTTCCGCCAGTCAGATATCACACACGCTCTGAGTTATATTTTTATTATGGTTATTGGTTGTATTATCTTTAGTTATTTTTGGGTTCAAACCGCAGGAATGGATGCGAAAAGCCAAGCAAAACAAATAATGTCTTCCGGGCTTCAGATTCCTGGATTCAGAAAGGACCCGCGGGTGATGGAAAGGCTTCTTAACCGGTATATTGGTCCGTTAACAATCATGGGGGCTATCTCAATCGGGTTTCTTGCTGCCCTGGCAGATATTACCGGTGCTCTTACTAGCGGGACAGGGTTGTTACTAACCGTAATGATTATATACAAGTTATATGAAGAAATCGCTAAAGAGCATATGATGGACATGAACCCCATGATGCGAAAGTTCATGACATAAAAAGATGGTGAAGTAAATATGTTTGACTCATTTGTAGACCCAATTTTAAGCCCAATTCTTAATATTAACCTTTTTCTGGCGATAAGCATAATCTCACTTCTGATGTCTGTGTTGATTACTTTAGCATATAAATATCTGACTGACCAAAATCTTATGAAAGACCTAAAAACTGAGATAAAATCATTTCAGAAACAGATGAAGGAACTGCGCAGTAACCCTGAGAAGATGATGAAAGTCCAGAAAAAGGCGATGGAAACCAATATGAAATATATGATGCATAGCATGAAACCTACGCTTATCACATTTTTACCGATTATAATAATTTTTGGGTGGTTAAACAGCCATCTTGCATATTCCCCTATCCTTCCAGACCAACAGTTTACAACAACAAGTGATATGGCAAAGGGCATTTCTGGAGTAATTGAAATTACCTTACCTGATGGAATTGTTTTGATCTCAGAATCCCAACAAACAATAGTAAATAACCAGGCAAGCTGGGCCTTAAAAGGGGAAGAAGGGGTCTATATCCTCCAGTATGATTATAACAATGAAACACAGGAAAAAGAATTAACAATCTCGGGAGATAAAGAATATTCCAGTGTTGAAAAGAGAATAAAAGACAAAGCAAGCGCATTCAAGAAAATAAAAATAAATAATGAAAAAACAAAGCCGCTTGGAGATCTTTCCATATTTAGCTGGACCCCGGGATGGCTGGCAACTTATATTATCTTATCCATAATATTCAGCATGGGCCTAAGGAAA
>CAYZEH010000346.1:0-2209 GCA_964477135.1 uncultured Pirellulales bacterium
TTATAACCCGTGTATTTGCTATCAAAATTACAAAAACCGTCATGGTGTTTGGTCGTAAACACGAGATATTTCATACCAGCGTCTTTTGCGATCTGCACCCATTGCTGCGCATCAAACTGCAGAGGGTTAAACTTTTTATATAAGTTGTCATATTCTTTTGCTGGTATGATACCATGGATACATTTCCACATTTGTGAGCCTTGCCCGTTGGGGTCTGTTTTTCTGGACCAGCTTATTTCCGTCCCCTTCAAGCTGATAGGCCCCCAGTGAATAAACAATCCAAATTTATCCGCCTGCCAAGATTTTATACTTTTAGAATTTGATTCAGCAAAACTAGTAGCTGTTACCAAAAAAATTACACTCAATAATACAAATCTTTTAATTTTTCATATCCTTCATAATAAAATAGTTGAAATTCGTTAATCGCCGGGGCGAAATAACCTTTTTCGGGGATTTCAAGTCGAACATATCTGCCCGTAACAGGGGCAAAACTTTTTTCATAATGTGTGCCTATACCTTCGTCTTTGATAATTATCTGCCAATCAAGAGAATCTGCCTTTTTATATTTCAACTCGAATTTATTCGATCGGCTTGCCCAACCAGGTCCTGCTTCATTAATTCTCACCAGATTGAATTTAGTATCACGGCCAAGATCAAATTCGATCCATGCACTTTCTGTTTTGTCATTTGTAAACCAAGCGGTAGTTATATCATCATCAACGCAATTTCTTCCACTGCAGGTAATGCAATAGTCCTTGAAACTCGAAACAGTGACTTCTTTGAAAGCCGCTAAAGAGTTTGAGGGTACCAGGATTGGCAAAATGTCACTGGCTGGTCCGTCAAGGGTTAGTTTTACAACTGTGTTAAGACAATTGTAATTTTCAGCTGGTATATCAATTTTGATTTCAGAGCTGGTTTGGCTTACTTTCACTTTACCTCCTGTAAGCAACTCCGATTTTTTAATTTTTCTGCTCAAAGGCGGCATCTTGCTGGCAAAGTCTGCTTTGCTGGTAATATGTAAATAAATTACATTGTTTTTACTGGTACATGCTCCATAGTTACCAGGTTTATATGGTCCACCTCTTGTGCCATAAACACTTTCTCCATATTTTTTCAACCAGTCACCAAGTTGTTTTAAAACCTTAACCTGTTCAGGCTCAATTAAGCCGTCAGGTCTTGGGCCGACATTTAAAAGCAGATTGCCGTCACCGCCCACAGTTTTAATAAGTATGGCCATACACTTTTCAGCGGATTTTACTTTGTCGTCAGCTTTATATGCCCAACTTGTTGCAATCGTTATACAGCTTTCCCAAGGCCTGGTATTATTAAAAGCGCCAACTTCATGCTCAGGAGTAGAAAAGTCACCATTAAGATCGAGTCTGTCATTAATTATTATTCCAGGTTGAAGTTCATGTATAAGTTCGAAAAGTTTCACTGAATCCCAGTCTTTTACTTTCCCGCTCAGACCGTCAAACCACATAATGTCAACCTTGCCGTAATTCGTGCATAGCTCTCTTATCTGGCCGTGCAGAAATTCAATGTATCTGCTGTGGTTTTCACGTCCGCAATCGGGGTGGTGCCAGTCAGGTGGTGAATAGTAAAAGCCAAGTCCGATCCCCGCTTTGTGACATGCATCGGCAAGTTGTTTAGTAAGGTCTTTGCCATAAGGTGACAGTGGGGAAGTTATTTTATAGTCTGTCAGCTTGGTATCGAAAT
Source organism: uncultured Pirellulales bacterium (assembly GCA_964477135.1). Lineage (GTDB taxonomy): Bacteria > Planctomycetota > Phycisphaerae > Sedimentisphaerales > Anaerobacaceae > JAGLTN01. The sequence continues at coordinate 1,717 of CAYZEH010000346.1, forward strand.
TACAAAATCCGTCGTGATGCTTTGTACAGAAGACAATATATTTCATGCCTGCATCTTTCATCATCTGCACCCATTGCTCCGCATCAAACTTTACCGGATTAAATTCCTTGTAAAGATTATCGTATATATCCATCGGAATTTTGCCGTGCAAATTATGAGCGAATGCTCTTGGTCCTATTCTTATCCAGCTAATGCCTTGACCCTTAACACTGCAAGGTCCCCAATGAACAAATAAACCAAAACGAGCATCTTGCCACCATTGCATTCTTTGTTCTTTTTGCTGCGGTGTTTCTGTAAAAGGAGCTTGAGCTAAAAGAACCGGAGTTAAAAGCAAGTGCAACGGTATTATACATACTGTCAGAAAAACAGCTTTTGATTTTATTGACATATTTGCCTCCAATGAAAAAATAATTTCACTGACTGGTTTCTTCGGATTGCGTTTGTATCTGCTCAAGCTCAAAGCCGAACTTGTCCAGTTTCCTGTTACCCTCTT
>CAYZEH010000347.1:0-2199 GCA_964477135.1 uncultured Pirellulales bacterium
TTAGGGGGAATATAGTCTCGCAAAGGGTTAAATTCATAGGTAAAAGAAAAACTTTAAAAGATTTATTCCGTGAAGAAAAGATGGAAAAAGATGAAATCAGGTGAATATGAATCCCGCTGAAGGGTTAGGTTTTTTATATATGTGGGGTTTTGGTTTTGAGATTGGTGGAGTTAATTGCGAGATGGGATTTCGAACTACAGATAGCACTGTTTTGTTTGATGATGCGCATAAAAAATGGGCCCAGCTGGATTCGAACCAGCGACCAATGGATTATGAGTCCACTGCTCTAACCGCTGAGCTACGGGCCCGTGCTTCTCAAGGCGGATAATCTACATCAAAGCTTCATCCATTGCAAGTAAAAATATTCGATAGTCTTTTAAAACAGCAAGTTTTGCCGACGAAAACAGTTAAAAGTTCTGCTGAATATACTTTACTGCATTATCGAATATCGTCATACCGTCATTGCCGGCGCGGCCTTTCAGGCGTGTCCAGCGTGGATGCTGAGTTTGCCTGACAAACCTTTCCGGGTGCGGCATGAGCCCCATTACCCTGCCTGTAGTATCGCAAAGACCAGCGATCGATTCTGTTGAGCCATTAGGATTTATGGGGAAGCCACCCTCGTTGCCGTCAGCATCGACGTATTTGAAGGCTATGTGGCCTTTGGATTTTAATTTTTCCAGCGTAGCCTGGTCTTTGGTGAGGACTTTTCCCTCTCCATGAGCTATCGGCAGATATATCTGCCGGCCAGGTTCGATGAATACACAACGGTCGGTCTGCGGGGCGAGATAAACCCAGCGGTCTTCAAACTTACCGCTGTCATTGTAGCTGATGGTTACTGACCGCTGTTTGCCGAAAAGGTCAAGACCTGGCAGAAGGCCTGTTTTAACCAGTACCTGAAATCCGTTGCATATGCCAAGGATAAGCTTACCGTCATCGATAAACTTTTTCAAAGGTTCACAGAGATGGTGAATTATCTGGTTGCTGAGAATCCTACCGGCAGCAACATCATCGCCATAGCTAAAACCACCTGGAAAAACAATTATTTGAAACTGTTCAAGGACAGATTTTTTTTCTATTATCGCGTTTACATGCATCGCCTGAGTCTGGGCACCAGCTAATTCAAGCGCATGAACGGTTTCCATATCACAATTTATACCTGCAGCTCTTAAAACTAAAGCTTTTACCTGTGCCATTAATAAAATCCTTTTTGCTATTACCAGTTGAACGGCTTTTGCCATGCGTTTTTCAATTCGCTAAGCTGTGAATCGATCACGATCTGACCTGTGTCTGTTTTAATTATGAGTTTCTTCTCACTTGTCACTTTGCCGATCTGACCAAACGGCAAGTTCAGCATAAGTTTTGCAAATGCGTCAAATTTATCAAGCTCAACTTCGACGATGTAACGTGAATTTGATTCGCTGAATAACTGCTGCCCGGCTGAGCTGCAATCACCCTCTTTCGGCAAACCTCTGAGGTCTGCCTGGATTCCTAAACCACCGGCAAATGCCATTTCCGCCAACGCAACAGCCAATCCACCTTCACTGCAATCATGGCAGCTTTCGATTAGGCCTTGCTCGATCGCCTGATTGACATGTTTTGCTATCTTTGGAGCCAGCTCAAGATCAACAGTGGGAACATTGCAACCAAGCTGACCATTTACCTTGTAATAATGAGAACCACCGAGTTCGTTTTTGGTCATACCGACCATGAAGATAACGTTATTTTCTTTTTTAACGTCCATCGTTACGCACTTATTGACATCGTTTACAATGCTCATCGCGCTTATCAATAGTGTGGGCGGGATGATTATCTGTGAGCCGTCATCGCAAACAAATTCGTTGTTGAGTGAATCTTTACCGGAGATGAAAGGGGCCTGATAAGCCATAGCACCATCATAACAAGCTTGTGCAGCACGAACTAAAGAGCCGAAAGTTTTTTCTCTTGTGCAATTGCCCCAGCAGAAATTATCCAGCAATGCAATTCTGTCGAAACGTCCACCAACACAGATAAGGTTTCTCACTGCTTCATCGATGCCCGACATTGCCATCCAGTATGGGTCGATGTCACCATACAGCGGGTTCATACCACAGCTAATAGCAATGCCCTTGTCCGAGTTATACTTAGGCCTGACAACCGCAGCATCAGCTGGGCCGTCGTTTTCAACACCGGTCAAAGGCTTAATAACCGAACTGCCCTGGA
>CAYZEH010000348.1:0-2169 GCA_964477135.1 uncultured Pirellulales bacterium
TCAGCCAGACCCGCTGATTTCAATTTTAAAACAGCAGGGTTATTTTCACCCGCATTAAAGTCGCCGGTTATTATCAAAGGCTTGTCTTTTTTAATTTTGCTGAGAAGCAAGTCTATGCTTTTTTCTCTGCTTGGTTGCGAAACATGGTCAAGGTGCAGGTTATAAAAATAAAATTCCTGCATAGTTCTTTTGTCTTCAAGTTTTGCCCATGAGCAGATTCTTGTGCAGGCATTGCCCCAGGTAATTGAACCGACAATATCAGGCGTATCGCTAAACCAGAACGTTCCGCTGTCTGACACTCGATATTTATCGTGTTTGTATAGTATCGGTGAGTATTCACCCTTGGTTTCGCCATCTCTGCCGATGCCGAGATGTTTGTAGCCAGTCAGCTCGGCTTTTATTTCTTCAAGCTGAAAGTTCAAAACCTCCTGCATACCTATAATGTCAGGGCTGTGCAGTTTTAGAAAGCCGAACAGTATTTGTTTTCGATTTTGCCAGCTGTTTTCTCCATCTTTTGCTGTGCCGTAGCGAATATTAAATGACATCACATTTAGTTTTACTGCTGAATTGTCGGTTTTTATCTTTCTTTCTTGCCCGCGTGAGTGAAAATAAAAGAACAGCCCGAAAATGCAAATCGAAATAACAAAGACCATCAGCCTTATTTTGACTTTTTTCTGCCATAGATATTTTGCATAGACCATTTTTTACCGTTCACTTTTTTATGTAAGCTCTCTCAGTGAAACCTCCGCCATTGCTTCAATATTTTCAGGAGGTACATTTGGAAGCACTGCTTCATGACTCGGACTGATTATAAAAGACCCAAAAGCTTTTTTAACTCTCAGAACATCCTGCTTTACTTCATCGGCTGTGCCGTTTACGAGTAAATCTTGTGTATCAATTCCACCGAGAAATGCTATTTTGCCTTTAAAATGTTTAGCCAGTTTTTCAGCATTCATATTTGCTGCCTTTGCCTGAAGCGGGTGCAGACAATCAGTTTCCATGTCTATAAGTCTGTCTATAACCTTGAAGACCGATCCGCAGGAATGCAGTATCGTCTGGTAGCCTCGCCGGTGCGCCTGCTCTGTGAATTTCCTGAACCAAGGCAATATAAACTCGTCAAATTGTTCCAGGCCGCAGATAAGGTCAAGCTGTGTCCCGAAATCGTTACCAAAAAAGAAGGCATCTATTGTGTTACCAGCTGCATCGAAGAACTTTTCATTGGCATCGTAATAAAATTGACATACCTTGTCGGTGACATAATGGAGCAGTTCTTTGTTGAGGAACATATTTACCAGATAACTTTCCATGCCGAACATATCCATGAGGTTATGATAAAAGCATGTCCAAAAGCCGCTTGCGATATAAAAGCCTTCATATTGTTTTATTTTTTCATTCCAACCAGAAAAATCGAGATATTTTGCATCTGGCCAGCGGTAATCTTCAATTTCGCTGATATTTTTTGTATCGGCGAAAGGCCCGGGTTGACCGAGAGATTTTTTGTTTTCCGAAAGCCCCAGATCAAACATTGGCTTGCCTTGCGGGTCTTTATAGCAATCCAAATCCCACTGCGGACATATCCATCTGAAATCATCCTTGAGTTTTAGTCTAAGCTGTTCTTGTGTTTCGGTCCCGAAGTATTTGTGCAGTATTGGCCAGGTCGCGGGATCCGGGTTGCCAAGCCAAAACCCACATCTGTCAGGCTCACCGCCTGCTATAATAGTTTTTATACGCTCACGACTGTTCATTATTTTGCCCATTCAAGTTCAGTCTATTATACTGATCTCAATTGAATTTTTCCATTTATCCGCGGGTAAATAACTTAAAAATAACAAGTTACGGATTTATTCGCGAAAATTTCTTAGCCTTCAAGGGTATATTTGCCATGAGGTGACATCTAAAGGCCCGTCAAGTATTTCGTCTGCCTTATTTAAAAGAGCCTGCAGGTGCATAGTTTGTATATGCTCGTCAAGCGCATCCTGGTTTGTCCAGTTTTCATAGAACATAAACACCAATGGATCATCTGCGGACTGATGGAGATTATATTGCACACATCCCTCTTCGCTGCGCGTCGGTGCTATCAAAGCCATCAGTTCTTTTTTTACTTCATCTTCCATACCTGGTTTTGCCTTGGCTTTTGCGATAAGTATAACATTACTGTCTGCCATTTTT
>CAYZEH010000349.1:0-2167 GCA_964477135.1 uncultured Pirellulales bacterium
CTCTTGCCCGGTCCCCAGATTACCGGCAGAGTAAACGCCTTGCTTTAAATCAAAAGTGAATCGAATCGAATCGTTAGATATTGATACTTTATTATCACCAGCGTCAATCTGAACTCCACCTTTAACCGGGGCTGCCTTATCGAGCAGGTCCTTCGAAGATCCGGTTACCTTCGCGGTGTCGGAACCTGCGCAACCATTCACACACAAAACACAGATCAGGATAATTGTAGACAATAACACTTTACCGTACATAGTTCTCATTCTTATTCCCTTTTTGATGAATAAATATTAATTGGCTTGATCGCTTCGATATGCGTATATTCGGCTACTGCATCACCAGCCACGTAAGATGGGCAAAAATGCTTTTCCTTTACCCATGCTGTACCTATGTGAACGATTCACAATCTCCGACGGGTGGCATCGCCAGCACCGTGCCCGATGTAAGCTTAAATCATCCTGGCACAATTTCTATTTTGCGGTATACATTTTCATATGCCGCTCCTGTTACATATTGATGGCATCCCTTTTGAAATTGGCCTTTATGATCGAAATGCAGATGGCCTGCAAAAATCGCCTTCATTTGCGGATGGGACTTTATCAGTTTCAAAAATTCTTTTGTAGTTTGCTTAACTTCCGGGAGCTGCTTCCACCAGGGTTTTCGTTTTTGATCGTGACTGGCATCCTGCTGACCGCCTAGACAAATCGGCCTACCCCATTTTTTGGTGACGGGAGCGACAAGCGAATCTTCAATAATCGGAATATGTACAAACATAATACATGGCCTGCCCGTATCGAGCAGTGCCTTTGTTCGTTTTAGCTGGTGTTCGGTTATTTGATAATCACTATCGTCCAGGAACAGCAGATTGACGCCATTGATACGTCGGTAATACCAGTCCATAGGCTGAGGCGTCCAAACGCTGAATTGCGAGAGCCAGTAATCCCTCTCCGGCGGTAGCGCCTGGCCTGACCATTCGTGATTTCCCACCGAAAACCCAAAGTCTGTATCCAAAGAATCAAGAAGTTCTCCCCCAAGTTCAAGATTTGCCTGCGTCGGGATATCCACATAATCGCCAGTGAGGGCAACAAAATCTGTTTTGAGAGTGTTGATATGTTTAAATAAACGCTTAGCAGTCTCTTGCGGCTGCATGAAGCGTTTTCTACGGTAAGCCAAATCATCTACCCTTTCCGGATCCCGCGAATCGCATTGGCAGAGATGTACATCAGTTATATGAACAAAATCAAAGGGTTTCACCGCACCTTTTATTTTTAGAGTCACTTTGTCACTCGGCTTGAAGCCGGATTCGATCGGCTGCACTAAATCCTTCGTAGCTGTACCCACACAGCCCGCCAGGGCCAATGAAGCTGAGCCTGTGCCAACGGTCTTTAAAAAATCACGCTTGTTTATATCTTTCATAATCTCAGTTCCATTTTTTCACAAACAATACTTTTTTTGTTATCTTTTTGACGACCCAATCAGGTCTACATTCTGCTTCCATTAAGCAACCCAGAATTGCGGTTTGCGATATAATAAACCGCAGTTTTTAAATTCAAGGTGTCTGCCCCGTTTCGTTTACTCTTATACCTGTAGTGGTAGAATTCCTGTTAGTTGAAAAAAACTTCAATGTCACTTTTGACATTTTTCTTAGACGATGCCGAAACCGTGACATACTGGCCGGTTTGCTTGAAAGAGACCTTAGCTTTATTACCCTTTACAGCAGAAGCTGTATACTTTGCGTCTTCGCCAACAGCAATTGTTATGTTCATGGTTTCACCTGCAACCAGATCGGCCGTAAATACTAATGTCTTTTTTTTGAGATCCCAGTTAGTTTTACTTATTTCCATCATCCCGCACATGGCGTGGCGATTTGTGCCCAGGATCTGTGGGTAGCCTTTTACCTGTTTTACGGAGTATACCTGTGCTACTCCATTTAAAAGATCGACAGACATGAACTCTGTGCCTTTAAGAATGCCGAGAGGCTTTTGTGCCCAGAAGTCAAAAACGTAGTATTTTTTATTTCTATCCAAGCCCAACGATCCGGTATCTGCCTGTTTGCCGGCGACAGGTGCAGAGATCGTTTTGACCGTGGAAATTTTCCTTCTGCCAACGGGAACGTCGCTATTTACCAGAATAACCTGTTTCCACTCACTACTGACATCGTAAACATAT
>CAYZEH010000350.1:0-2166 GCA_964477135.1 uncultured Pirellulales bacterium
AGGTCTGCGTTCAGAGTGGTTGTTCATTTTTCCTGAGAACGATCGGTAGGCCGGTTCAGGCTCTTGAAGCATATTTGATAGTTTGCTGTTTATGGAAAAATGTACACTTCCAATTTCCATATGGGTACAATTCGTCATGGTGGTTGAATTCTTCAATATAATGTTTGGATTTGTTATGAACCTTCTAAAGAACAAGCAGAAAGGATACCACAATCAGGATTACCATATTTGCCATCTGAACCTCCATACATCTTGCATCCAATTGCTAGAACTTCTTCAGCAGCCAGCTCAATGGCCCTGAGCCTCGGTTTTTCATATGCTTGTTTTGTTTTTTCTTGGTCTTGTTTTGGTAGCATTAGGCTTCCTCATGATTCATTACTTCCAACAGCATGATAGTGTTGGAATTTCGTTTTTTAGAGTTCTGCCTTAAGCTGGACGTTGTATAGAATCGCGAAGCGATTGTATAGCTTGAAAACGAAGTCCGCCCATGGCGCATAGATATTCAGAGATGACGTCTTCAGCGCCGCACTCCAGTTCAAAAAAACCTGGACAAAAACTGCATAGCACCATCTTTTCACACTTGTTGCAGGCATAAGCAGCCCCGGCCTTCCTTTTTCTGATGCGTGGTATGACATCTTGCCAGCCTTCCGTAAAACTCCCTTTCATCAAGTCATATTGAAGATTAGAGACCATCAGGCAGGGCTGAAGAAAACCGTAGGGATTGATATAAAAGCTGGTAAGGCCGGTGCCACAGTTATACAGGGTGTTTGAAACGGAATATCCCTGCATCCTATCAAAAAAATCTTTCCACTGCCACGATCGGTCATCATCTGAAAATTCCTTTTCAACTACCTCTTCGGGGCTAACCCTCAGGCTGATAGGAGTTTTGTCACCATTAAAGCAGGGGAATATGGCTGCATCAAAACGATATTTTACGCCCAACTCTTTTGCCATATTTTCCATATCGTCAAACTCATGGCGATTGAGTGTCATGAGAATAGTCTTTAGTTTCAGGTTTATTCCATGGTCTAAAAGACTATAGATTCCTTTTAAACATTTTTCATAAGTTCCCTTGATGCCTGTAATTTTTTCATAGGTGGCAGGGGTTGCGCCATACAGGCTGATCTCAACAGTATTTGGCGGAAGTTCTTCAAAAAGTTTCAGAATACTATCGGTTATCATGGTACCATTGGTAAAGACCGTAACCAGCAGGCCGTTTGTCCTGGCATGAGTGTAAATTTCGGCAAAGTCTTTTCTAAAAAGAGGTTCTCCGCCCGTGATTAGAAGATTCAGGCATCCGGCTTCCGTGATTTGGTCTATGATGGAAAACCATTGAGAGGTAGTCAGTTCTTTTTTGCCATTTTTTCGGATGTTCTCTTTGTCTCCTAAATAGCAATGCACGCATCTCAGGTTGCAACGATGAGTCAGGTCAATGCTGCCGGACAAAGGAATCCGCTGCTTCACCACCTTTTTGTTAAACTGCCGCATATATTCTTTATTGCTGAACCAATCTGTTTGAGTACAGCCCATAATTACCTTAATTACCTTGCTTTAATAGTTAATTGCCAACTCTAAAAGGTTGCGCCCCGGTTAAATACGCTCCGCTCGTCTTCTGCAAAACCCTGGTTAAACATAAGCAAGAGATTGGTTTAACTGGGTAAAAATTTAACCCCGATGGAATAAACAGAAAAATAAATTCCATTGGGCAAGCGAGGTAAAAGTTTCGCGTTACGAACAACTATTAACTGATAACGAATAACTGATAACTCCTAATCGAGTTTTGACTCGATTGGTGTTTCAACTAAATCCGCCTTTACAAGCTCATCGATGAACTCAGAGATATCCATATCTGCTTGCTCTTTTTTCACATCAAACGCATTTAGCACGCCGTCACGAATCTCTTTCAGGCTCTTATTTCCGTCCAAATGTTCCCAGATAAACGTTGCCACCGGATCCAGCGTAAAAATCTTTTCCATATTGGCCAGTTCCCCGTATATGGGCACCAGCAGAGTTTCACCTGCGATTAGACGAGTTACAATGTTCTCTTTTTTCCGAAACGTCGTATTCAAAATTATTTTCTCCTCAATATTCAGACAGGATCTACAGGATTAATTGGATCTTTTGTTTTCTCGGTTTCCGCCTGCCCGCAACGCTCTCGCTTGCGAG
>CAYZEH010000351.1:0-2108 GCA_964477135.1 uncultured Pirellulales bacterium
TAGAGCGTGTCGCGGAATTGGCTGCCGGCTTTAATATTCCTGTTTTGGTTGCGATAAATAAGTTTGATTTAAATTCTGATATGGCCACTCAAATGGAAGAAGATGCCCGTAAGCAAAATATGACAGTTGTCGGAAAGATACGCTACGACAAGGCCTTTACCAAGGCCCAGATCGCGAAAACATCAGTGGTTGAATATACCAGCAGTGCCGTATCAGAAGACGTTAAGGCGTTGTGGAGAAATGTGACAAATGCCCTCGGTTAATCCGCCATAGGCTAAGGCCCGGTGAACTCTAGAAAGCTTTAAAATGAATGCGTTCATTGTGATTATCTAACGCTTGCCCAGAGACTGAATAGCGGTAAATAAATCTATATCGAGAAGGAAACATAGTATGGCAAAAGAAATGAATACAGCTCAAATTACTGAGGATCAGAAACTACAGATGCAAGCGGAGCAACAACAAATTCGTGATAGAATCAAACAGATAAAACACCAGGTACTTGTACTGTCCGGCAAAGGCGGCGTTGGTAAAAGTACTGTAGCGGTTAATTTGGCAATATCCCTGTCTCTTGAGGGCAAAAAGGTTGGGCTTCTCGATATTGATATTCATGGACCAAGTATTCCTAAGGTGCTTAATCTGGAAGGAACCAGTCTCCAGGCAGATGGCGAAACATTGCTGCCTGTAGAGGTATCGGAAAACCTTAAAGTAATGAGTATAGGTTTTTTGCTGTCAAACAACGATGATGCGGTTATTTGGCGTGGGCCCAGAAAATACCACATGATCAAGCAGTTTTTAAAGGATGTTAACTGGGGCGAACTGGATTTTCTGATAGTCGACTCTCCGCCTGGGACAGGCGATGAGCCTTTAGCTATTGTACAACTTCTTGAAAACGCTGATGGTGCTGTTATTGTTACTACGCCGCAGGAAATGGCATTATCTGATGTGAGAAAGGGGGTCACCTTTTGCCATAATTTGAATTTGCCAGTTATCGGCGTACTGGAAAATATGAGCGGTTTCGTCTGTCCAAAGTGCGGTGAAGTGACCGATATATTCAAGTCTGGCGGTGGTGAGAAAATGGCGACACAAATGAATGTGCCTTTCTTAGGACGAGTACCCATAGATCCGCAAATTGTACGAGCTTGTGATTCAGGTCAGCCATATGTACAGCATTACAGTTCGAGCCAGGCCGCACAAGCTTTTAAAGACGCTATGCTGCCGTTACTTAACCTTGAAGAAAAACGGTAAGAATTACGGAGAAAGCTGTTTGGAATAATTTGTCGTTAGGCTATCAAAGGAGCAGAACAATATGGAAAACGTGGTAATTGCACGATCTGCTCCTGCGAGGTTGACAGTTGCCATTTATATGGCTCGTTCAGAAAGGCCTGCAAAAAGAAAAGGAAGTGATTATGCCAACATACGAATATCAGAAATTGGTGGAATGAAAAATGAGCATTTCAACGAATTACGCAAAACTCAGAGAAGAGATCCCAAAAGATGTAAAAATAGTTCTTTCTGCTAAAACAAGAACCGTTGAAGAAATAGAAGAAGCTATAGATGCTGGTGCTGTTGATATAGGCCACAATTATGTTCAGGAAGCTGGGCAAATATACCGTGCTTTAAAAAAGAAACCGGCTGATGTCAGATGGCACATGATCGGTCATCTGCAAACCAACAAAATAAACAAAGCGTTAAGAATCTTTGATGTTATTCAAACAATTGATTCTTTAGATAAAGCGGTCGCTATTGATAAAAGAGTTGAGACAGCTGGTCGTGACATTGTTGAAGTTTATATAGAGATAAATATAGGTAGTGAATTTGCTAAAGCGGGTATAAAGCCAGCGGATCATGAACCCTTTGAGGAATATGTGGAAACGCTGGCTGGTGGTATATCAGCCCTTGCTCATTTAAGACTGGTCGGTCTGATGACAATGGGACCTCGCTTTGGAAATCCTGAAGATGTTAGACCTTATTTTAGCAGGACAAAAACAATCTTTGATAGAATCAAAGCTCTTAGTTTGTCAAATGTAGATATGAAATATTTATCCATGGGAATGACAAATTCATATCGAATCGCCATAGAAGAAGGTTCCAATATGGTTAGAATAGGA
>CAYZEH010000352.1:0-2099 GCA_964477135.1 uncultured Pirellulales bacterium
GCAAGCTGAAGTTCTCTTATATCACGTTGCGTTAAAACAACTCGCAAATCTTTACGCCCCTGATTTGCCTGTGAGATAAGGAATTCGACTTGGCCTTCGGTGTTTTCATATATCCTTTGGCTTATAGCTTTCGGCAATTGTGCGGGTAACTGATCGGGGCCTAGCAATTGCCCGGTTGATGTAATCATTCCTGATTTTAACATTTCTGCGGCCAGATCAATAATAGCACTGCCGCATATCCCTATAGCGGGCACATTACCAATTACACTATAACGAACGTCATCATCAAAAACAATTTTTTCTATAGCCCCTGTAGTGGCCCGCATACCGTATGTAATACGAGCACCCTCAAAGGCAGGGCCAGCAGCGGTTGAAGCTGCCCAAAGTTGACCGTCCCAGGCAAGCACAATTTCACCGTTTGTGCCGATATCTATCATTAAGACAGGACCTTGGTTATCCGACAGATTTGTTGCCAGTACTCCGGCAACCGTATCCCCGCCAACAAATCCGCCAATCAAAGGAAATACATACACTTTTCCGCGATGGTTTATTGGAATGCCAAGTTCATTTGCATTGAGCAAGAGTCCTCTGGCATGAGCAGGGACAAAAGGCATTGCTCCCAGAGGCGCAGGATCAATGCTGCAAAGTAAATGTTCCATTGTGGTATTACCAGCAAAGGCCGCCTCATAAATATGCTCACGATTAATTGAGGCTTGCTTGCATAGACTATCAATCATTTCAACAATAGCAGCTTTTACTGCATGATGTAATTCATCAAGGCAACCACTACACGATGAAGAGTGTTTGATACGAGACAAGACATCATCGCCGAAAGAGACTTGCGGATTCATTTGCGAAGTAATAGCTAATTCACTTCCATCGCAAAGATTTACCAATGAGCCAACCATAGTGGTTGTTCCAATATCAAAGGCGACGCCATAACATTGATGTGTTGTGTCGCCAGGCTCAAAATCTATTAGGTGATGGTCTGTCAAAACGGCTGTGCCTTTGTAATCGTATTGACGTAGCAGTTTCGGCAGATTTCGAAGCTGATGCAAATCTGCTTTGAACCGGCCTATCACCTCTTCTAATCTTAATAAATCTGCTGTATTGTCCTCCATTGTCGGTGTAGGCAATTCGACATATAGCTTGCGAACTGAGGGCAAAACCTCAGCAGGTTCCTGGGTTTGAGAATCGATAACTATCTTATGTTGGTTGGCAAGGCATGAACTTTCGGGGATATAAGCAGCAATTTTGTTATTAATTGATGTTTGACATGCTAGCCGCCAACCATCTTTCAACTGCTCAGCATTAAAAACATGCTTGTCCGCCTCTGAAGGTTCTTCAACTCCAACGGTTATCTTGACCTTGCATTTTCCGCATGTCCCTACACCACCGCATGGTGTATTGATAATCAATCCAGCACGTGCTGCTGCTTCTATGATCTTAGTACTGGAAAGTACAAACACGCTGCGTCCAGAGGGTTGAAAAGTAATACAAATCTGTTGCTCTGTCATAATTAAATTCCTGTTTTAAATAAGTCCAATTTCTTTTTGAAATATTTTATAGTTATACGTATATCAGAAATTACAACACAATAATATTATCATCCATATCAATTTTCTTTATAGACATGCACAATATCCATCTCTGTTAATACGCCAGTTGAATTCCCTTCATCATCAGTAACAACAACCTTATATTCGTGGCTTCTTTTCATTTTTCCCATAATCTTTGAAATCGATGTGTCATACCTGAGGTTATTCTAACAAATGGGTTCGTTTGGTAATTTGATACATTTTGCATTCAACTTCTTTTACAAGAGACTTATCAAATTCGATCTGAACAAAGCAGACTTATACTATACCAAATCTATACGCCATAAAATAATTGTCAAATTAATAAACTGACAAAAACTAAACCAAGAAATAACCTACGCATTTAACTGTATGGCCTGAACTACTGTAATGAAGTGTGTTTTTATCAATAATACCATATCAAAACTCAAGCTTTTTTCAATTACCTACAACTTCTGGGACGATACCAATTTTTTGTACTGTTAGATCATGAACCCACTTAATCATAGTTTCTGTCAAAGA
>CAYZEH010000353.1:0-2078 GCA_964477135.1 uncultured Pirellulales bacterium
TTTAAACTATTTTTTTTCGTTTGGTCCAATAAAAACCGGGGCTGATAGGGAATGAATATTATTTTTATCGAGCTAAAAAAAAAGTTCAATATAAGACTCCATAAAATTTGGAAGTGGGGCAATGGTTTTTTATGTTTTAGGTGTAAGGACAGAAACGGCAACATTGAAAGACGTATATTTGACAACGTAGAACGGAGATATTATGTACGCTGGAAAGAGACCGACATTAGTTCATGTTACCCACGAGGCTGCACGCAAAATTGGTGGAATAGGGGCAGTATTAAACGGATTTTTTACCTGCAAGTCCTATCTTGATGCAGTTGAGCGATCTATTCTGGTTGGGCCTTTGTTCAGCAGAGAAGGCGGATTGGAAGACAGGCTTGGTGAGGGAAGTGAAGTCTTCTACTCAACGATCGACGGGTATGACGAGTGTGAATTTTCGGGGCAGTTCCGTGACATTGAAAATATTTATAATGTCGGGATAGTTTACGGCAAAAAAAGATTCGTCGATGAGAAAACCGGAATCGAAAGCAGTCCGGAGATAATTCTCATTGACGTCAGCGAAATGCACAAGGGGCCTGTGAATAGCCTTAAGAAGCAAATGTACAACAGGTTTGAAGTGCCGAGTGACCGATATGAGCATCTTTGGGAATTTGAACAATATGTCAGGATTGCGCCGGCAGCTATTGCGATATTGAAATCTATTGAAGCGGCAAGCAGTTCTACTGTTATCGTATCGCATGAGTTTATGGGGATGCCGACAGTATTGGCGGGGAAAATAGATCCGTACTGTGATTTCAAAACGGTATTTTATGCACATGAGGTGGCTACGATCCGCAGGATAGTGGAAAGCCATTCGGGGCATGATACGATTTTCTATAATGTTCTTGAGAATGCCCGGAGCAAGGGACTTTACCTTGAGGATGTTTTCGGCAGCCAGGATGACTATTTTAAGCACCCGCTTGTCGAAGCATCGAAATATTGCGATGCGATATGCGCGGTGGGCGATTATACAGCTAAGGAATTGAAATTTCTTGCACCTGAATTTAAAGAATGCCCGGTAGATGTCGTTTATAACGGGATACCGGCTTATGATATTGGCCTTGAGGAAAAGCTTAAATCAAAGAGCAAGCTTAAGGAGTATTGTTTTAATCTTCTTGGGTACAGGCCTGACTATTTGTTTACTCATGTGACAAGGCTTGTTAAAAGCAAAGGGCTTTGGCGTGATTTGCAGGTTCTTGAGAAAATAGACAAGCAGTTCCAGAAAGAGAATAAGACAGGTGTGTTGCTTGTGCTTTCGACTGAAACCTGTCAGCGTAACAGCCATGATATTCATCACATGGAGACATCTTATCGTTGGCCTGTAGCTCACAGGGAGGGCTGGCCTGACCTATCCGGAGGTGAGGCTGAGTTTAACAGTGAGGTACAGTTGTTCAACGCTAAGAGCCGAAACGTTAAAGTAATTTTTATTAACCAGTTCGGATTTACTGCGAAGCTTTGTGGCAGAATGATGCCGGAGGATATGGAGTTTATGGATATCCGCAAAGGCAGCGATGTTGAATTCGGGATGAGCATTTATGAGCCTTTCGGGATCGCTCAGCTTGAATCGCTTACTTTCGGCGGGATTTGTGTGGTGAGCAATGTCTGCGGATGTGCGGGGTTTGTGAATGATGTCACCGATGGGGCAGGCTGTGAGAACGTGATAATCGCAGACTATACGGATATCTCGCACTATCATTATAATGAGATCGATAAGTTTATCTATGAGGTTGATGAGCTTATCTATAATGAAAATCCGCTCAGAAAGCATGTTGAAGAAGATTTGAGCAAAAGGCTTGCGATAATGATCTGTTCACGTATCGCGGAGAATGACCTTGAAGCTGAGAAGCTTTTGAAGTCAGGGTTTGCCCTTGCCGCTGATATGAGCTGGGAGACAGTAGTGAATAAATATGTTCTTAAGAGTATTAGTAAAGCTGTTAACGCAGCAGAACAAAAATTAACTAAAATAATTTCCTAATATCTCTCTCCTTTAAGAGTCCGACAGTTCCGCAAGATGCGAGGTTGCCGGACTCTATTTT
>CAYZEH010000354.1:0-2055 GCA_964477135.1 uncultured Pirellulales bacterium
TCAATAGCTTCGAGCTGTTCCCATCTTGCATAAGCACTTTCAAGACCCGCTTCAAACTTTTCCAAATTAGCTCTTGCCTCAGATATAATTTCAGCATCCTGTTTATAAAACGCAGGCTCTGCCATCTTCTGATGTAACGCTGCGATCTGCTTTTCAAGCTTTTCAATCGTCCCGGGCAATTCTTCAAGCTCTCGCCTTTGCTTATTATTCAGCTTCGTAGATTTTGTCTTCGCAGGCCTCACTTTTTTTGTCTTCTCCACAGGCTTTTCCTTTGCCGCCTCCAAAGCCTGCCTCTGTCTCAACCAACTGTCATAACCACCAGCATATTCTCTTACCACCCCATCACCTTCAAGCACAAACATACTCGTAACAACATTATTCAAAAACGCACGGTCATGGCTCACCAAAAGCACTGTCCCCTTATACTCCATCAACATCTCTTCAAGCAACTCAAGTGTTTCAACATCAAGGTCATTCGTAGGCTCATCCAAAACCAGCACATTCGATGGCTGAGTAAATACCTTTGCTATCTGCAAACGATTCCGCTCTCCACCTGATAGGCTCGAAACCAGTGCTTTTGTCTTTTCAGGTGTGAACATAAAATCACTAAGATAACCAACAACCTGTCGACTCCTGCCGTTAACAGTAACCGTATCATATCCCTGTCCAATATTTTCATAAACGGTTTTACTACCGTCCAGTTGCCCATGAAGCTGATCAAAATATGCACATTGAACATTTGTGCCGATACGTATTTTTCCTTTTGTTATCGCCAATTCACCAAGCAAAACCCTCAGCAATGTTGTCTTACCAGTACCATTAGAACCAATAATACCAACCCTGTCACCCCTAATGATTGTCGTTGTAAAGTCATGTATAATCGCAGATGAACTTTCATCCTCACCTGTATCGTACGCAAACTCTACACCCTTGGTCTCAACAACAAGATTACCCGACCTTTGAGATTCATTAACCTCTATTTTGATCTGACCATCAACACTACGCCTTTGCTTGTTGAGTTCCCTCATTTTCTCTAATGCCCGAACACGCCCCTCATCACGCGTTCTTCTGCCTTGTATACCTTTTCGTATCCAAACTTCCTCCTGGGCAAGCTTCTTACCAAACCTCTCCCACTGACTCTGCTCAGCATCAAGGCTCTCTTGCTTTCTCTCTAAATACTTATCATAGCCGCAATCCCAGTTAAACAATTGCCCTCGGTCTATTTCAATTATGCGAGTTGAAAGTTTCCTGATAAATTTTCTGTCATGAGTGACAAACAAAATAGCTTTACCAAATCGCAAAAGAAACTCCTCAAGCCAGACTATCGAATCAACATCAAGATGGTTCGTAGGCTCATCGAGTATCAAAAGATCAGGCTCCTTCGCCAATGCCCTCGCCAGTAAAACACGCCTCTTCAAACCTGCTGATAATTCACTGAATTCCGCTTCCGAATCAATATTAACCTGTGATATTACCTTTTCGATCACATTAAGTTTTTTCCACGCATCAACCTTTTCCAGTTCATGATGCAATTGGTTCAATCGCTCTTCCGCGGCATCTGTCTTTTCATTTCGTTCTAACTGGTTATATACTTTATGATACTCAACGATCAATTCCCCTGCCTTACCCAGACCATAAGCAACAACATCATAAACTTTGCCGCTTACATTTTCAGGAACCGATTGATTAAACATTGCAACCCTAAGCTGAAGCTCACGAGTTATCTCACCGCAATCAGCTTTAAACCGTCCCTCCAAAAGATTAAGAAATGTTGATTTGCCGCAGCCGTTTCTGCCAAGCAGGCAAACCCGCTCCATAGCACTGATCTGGAAATTAATATCTTCCAGAAGCGCAGGCCCGCCGAAACTAAATTCAACATCTTTCATTGCTATAAGTGACATAAAAACACCCAACAGATTTTTTCACAATGGATTAACAATTTTAGAACCTTATCGATATAAGGTGCGGCATTGTACCCGAAACGCCAATATTAATCCAGCAATCATTGCTCAAAAAACCTGCTGGGTGAATTCTATTACAATTCTAAAATGTGTA
>CAYZEH010000355.1:0-2033 GCA_964477135.1 uncultured Pirellulales bacterium
TCAAATATTCCGATAGAATTAATCCTTGATTATTATTCAGAGAGTTTACATAAGTCATTTAATTAAAACAAGTTCGAATTTTTGAGTAGGACACCTTTATAAGCAAACCTTAAATATACGCTCCGATTTTTTTCAGCTTTTTTTGCAACAGCTCAATATTAACTTCGCAGCATTTTCGATTGCTGTCAACCGCAACCGCCGCTGTCATACCCGATGCCTGACCGGTGATATAACATCCAGGTATTGTTCGTATTGAGCTTTGCATATACCTATCACTACTTACACACCTACCTGCAGTCAAAAGGTTAGCGGTCTTGACGGGGGTCAATATTCGAAGTGGTATGCCGTAACTTTCACCTTTGCCGTAACGGTACTTCTTAGTTTCTTTTTTGAATTTCTCTAAGCTTTTTTTGTCGCTCTTTTTCGGGTGAATATCAACCTCGTAACAATACCGCCCGATCTCATCTTCGAAATTTGCTCGCTCAATAAAATCATCCGCGCAAAGCACATACTTGCCCCTGATCCTCCGCGTCTCCCGAACCCCTAATAAGGACCCGCTCGCAGCAAGCTCAGCTTTTTCAAAGCCTTCAATAAATTTTCTGTAATATCGCTGATACTCCGGTAAATACTTTCGCCCCGTCAGCAGTGCCTTCGTAATAGAAACTTCGTCAGTTCCATCGGCTCCAAAGCAGTGGCCAATATTCCCCGACCCGATAGAGTCACCATTCTTAGCGATTCCTGAATGATGCCTGTCCTCTACCGTAAACATTTTTTCTTTAAATGCCTTCTCAAGAAACTCGCAATGGCCTCTATCGGCAGGCTTGTTAATTCTCTCCCAGTCAAGATTTGCCCATAAACTGCAAACCGTCGCAGGCATAACATCGCCATTCTCATCACCCTTATCAAAATCTTCCCCAGCCATAACTGCCATGTCACCATCACCAGTGCAGTCGATATAAACCTTTGCTTTCACTGCAAATATCCCATTCTTACCCGCACATATTACCGCCGAGATAATTTCACCATCTTTCTCAACGTCGATAACTTTAGTATAAAACGAAAACTCTGCTCCGTTTTTAACCATCATCTCATCATAAACCCGCTTCAAAGTCTCGGCGTGGATAGGATAGTACTTTCCACCTTCTTCAGTTCCGCCTTGTGCTAAAAGATTGTCTAAAACCCGTCTTCCAAATCTACCAGCAAGAAAATTAACTCCATCATCAAATTGCATGAAAATCGGAATAAGCCCCGCAGTAGACATTCCTCCAAAGCAGCTGTGCCATTCTGCTAAAAAAACTTTCTTACCCTCATTAGCTGCCGTCACCGCAGCAGCAGTTCCCGCGGGGCCGCCGCCAGCAACAAAAACATCAACCTCATACTTAACCGGTATTTTGCGTTTAAATAAAATATCACTCATAGTGATTCTCCAACGCTATTTAAGCCATAACCCGCTCAGTATGTCAAGGTCATTTTCATCAACCAGGTTATCGCCATTAATATCACCATCAAGATTTGATTGATGAATAAGCCAGTTATTAACAAGCCCTGCATAATCTATAAAGTCAAATCTATAATCATCATTAAGATCCGCAACACCGGCAACGGTTTTATTCAGGAAATTAGAATTTTTAACCCTCGCACGATATGTTTCTATGTAAGGCGAATTAAAAAGCAGATCATGGTTTGGGGGCCTGTGGAACCAGACCATGGCCTTAACATTATCAAAAGTTTCCTCAACATCAAACCACTGATTGATCCACTCAACCCCGTCAACTCCAGTCTTTGGAGCAAAAGCACCTTCACTAACGATAATAGGCTTATAATCCCACCGCTGAGAGAAAGGCTCAATTATCGCATTCGGATAAGGATCATCGCCCTGAACATAAACGCTAAGCCCAACCCAGTCAACATATTGATCGCCGGGGTAATATTCAACAGGCTGATTCCACGCATCATCAGGATAGCTTATCCCGTTAGGCGACCATATAAATATATGCTTATCCAAAGCACCGACCTGTTCAGCGATATTTATC
>CAYZEH010000356.1:0-2028 GCA_964477135.1 uncultured Pirellulales bacterium
TCTGCACAAAGCTGCTCGAAGAAGGCATGGAAAACGTATGGGCACGCCACACAAAAATGGGCAAATACGTTCGCGAATGGGCAAAGGATCGCTTCGCACTCTTCGCACCGGAAGAATACTGCTCAAATACACTGACAACCATAAAGAACACCCGCGGAATAAACGTAGCAGAAACAATCGCCACTCTCCAGGAAAAACACAACACAGTTTTCGGCAACGGTTACGGCAAACTCAAAGAACAGGTCTTCAGAATAGCGCACATGGGCAACATAGACATGAAAGACCTCGAAGAAATACTTGGCTGGATAGACGACGAAATCAAGTAATCGTCCTGCACCTAAGTTAAAACAAATAAAGGCCCGTCAGTCGAAAAACCGGCGGGCCTTTGTTGTTAGACAGATTTACCCTGTAGAAAGTCTAAAATGTCAATTTAAACTGACTAGAAATATTTATTAGACTTGCATGTTATATCCGATGTAAACAGAGATATTTTTAATTGCTAACGGATGCAAGGAGATTATACATGACACAAAAAAAACAAATCGCTTTTTTTATGATTTCTACACTTGCTTTATTAGGAATGTCATGCTCAAAAAAAGACACTGAAAGTACTCCCCCTGCACCAGCTGAAACCAGGCAAATAGTTCTCGACCCACCATTTGACAGGGCAGATAATTTCTCTTGTGGGTTTGCACTTGTTAATGTCGGGCGATGGGGATATATCGATGAATAGGTTCTTCAGGGCTACATTGAACCTGGTGGGAAAGTGGTTCTTACGCCGCACTTTGAAGAACCTTTTTGTATCTCGTCGTTTTCTGAGGATATGGCCCTGCTTAACCTGGGCTTTACGGATAAAGCAACTCGTTCTGGGGGCAAGTGGGGATTCATTGATGTAACCGGCAAAATTGCTGTCGATCCCGACTTTGATTATGCATTTTCTTTCTCCGACGGCATGGCAAGAGTTAGAAAAGGTCCATGGCATACGGGCAAATATGGATATATTGACAAAAAAGGCAAATTAGTAATTTCTTATAATTTTCTTGATGCACTAGATTTTAAGGAAGGCGTTGCGGCTGTATATTTTGGTGGCAGTTATGATGGTTCAAGCTTGCATGGAGGTAAGTGGGGTTTCATTGATAAATCTGGGAAAGTTGTCATCGCATCTCAGTTTGATTATGTTGAAGATTTTTCGGAGGGGCTTGCTAAAATTCATATTGGAAAGAAATGGGGTTTTATAGGTAAAACCGGTAAGGTCGTAATAAAGCCTGAATTTAATCGTGTAAGGCCATTCTCTGAGGGCCTGGCTGCGATCATGATAAAGTCAAAGACTGACGGTCGAAAACGGCAGGAAGAAAAATGGGGCTTTATTGACCGTACCGGCAAAATAGTCGTTGAACCAATCTATTTTTCAGTCGGTCGGTTTTCAGAAGGACTGGCATGGGTAACAAGGCAAAGCCCAAGGCAGAATGGAAGCTGTGAATTTATTGACAAAACCAGAAAGGTTGTAATTGCTACAGGATTTCAGATTGCGAAAGATTTTTCTGAAGGCCTTGCTGCTGTAGCAATAGGTGAATTGCACGAAAGCAGTAAGCCGCTTTATACCACATGGGGCTATATCGATAAATCTGGCAGGAAGGTCATTCCACCGCAATACGATTATGCCATGAGTTTTTCCCAGGGCATAGCAGTGGTAGATGTTAGTCCGTCTGATTGTAAGTATAAATATATAGACAAAACCGGCCGAGATGTAATTTCTGCTGATAAATAATGTATTCTGCCACTACCTTTAAAAACAAGCGGACCTTTTTGTACTCTCGGCAGGATGCCAACATCACGTTACCCCAAAATCTTCCCACTCAACAATAATTTGCTAAAATAAACAAGTCATTGACAATCCAACTGAACTGCGGTATAATCATTACGTTACTAAAAATACGCATCGCAAATCAAACAGGCGATTTATCGCCATAACAAAGGAGTTAAGTAATGAAAACACGTAAGATACAAACCAGTTTAATTTGTGCATTT
>CAYZEH010000357.1:0-2005 GCA_964477135.1 uncultured Pirellulales bacterium
CGTTTATCCGCGGGTAAATAACTTAAAAATAACAAGTTATGGATTTATTCGCGGAAATTTCTTAGCCTCAAAGGGTATAGGACCATCCTGCTAAGATTAATAAAAACTTAACCTACCCCTGACAAAACCACCAGAAAACAACATTTGTGTCATAATAACAGGGTATTTTCTCGCAAATCCCATTGAACTACATAAAAAAAATGCCAAACTATATATATTCTCAAAGCTCACTGTCGTCAAAAAAACTCATTAACAATTCAAGCCGACAATTACATTAAGCCGATAATCGCAACAGTACAAGTGTGAATAAAAGAACGCAACTAAGATATCGCGAAGATTTGATGGCGTTGCCAGGATGTGACTTCATTTCAAATCTGTCATCTGCTGTTCACAAAAGTTAAGTTTTGCAGCAAAAACAGGGGAAAAAGAAAACTTAGGGGCTTTAGTAGTGTAGAGTTATATGTTTATTGTTGTAGTTGTTACTTGAGACAGCAACTCAAGACAAACATTACTTCTGTAAACTTTTCTCGATTGCTTTAAATGACTAAAGGTTAAAAGAATGTACACAAAATATTAATTACTCGATTGATTGGATGTGAAAATATGTCTATTGCAACAACTGAACTGAAAACGGAATTAATAGAATTATCTTCAGGATCTTTTAATGCTTTCTGTGAAGATATTTCGTCAATGTTCGATATTGAAATCGAATCCAGTCAAGTAGGTGAACCATCAGAAGAGAAACTGATTGACCTTAAGAAACGCTTTAAAAAGATATCTGCTTTCAATACTGTCAATGCAGAGGGTAAGCTTAACGGAAAATTTTACCTGGTATTTGACCATGCAGGGACTTTCATCCTTTCAGGTACGATTGTAATGTTGCCTGAAAAGAGGATACTCGAAGAGATAAAAAAAGGGCTGATAGAGAATGTCGAAGGCATGACCGACGCAATAAAAGAAATCGGTAATCTTGCTGTCGGAGCATGGGATCGTATTTTCAGGAAAAATTTCCAGGACCATGGTCATTTCGCCCAGGGTAACGTCTATATTGGTAAACCCTGGAATGACACAAAAAATGCTGTAGACCTTGAAAGTGATGAAGAGATAATGTTCATCCCTCATGAAATCACAATTTCTCCATTCCCCACTTTTAAATGCGGCGTTATATTTCCAAAATCTCTCTTTGAAGAAAAAACTCCGGCCGAAACCAAAGCCGAGGCAAACGAAAACGATGAAGACAACCAACAACAGGACACCGAAGAAACGAAAGAGCAGATAACTGAAGAAAACTCCGACAAGAAAAGTGAAAAAACTGAAACTGCCGCTGAAACTGAAAATACCAGCGATACAAAAGAACCCAAAGCTCAACCAGAGCCAAAACAAGAACCGGAAACCACAAAGCAGGATGAACCTCCTCAAGTATCTGAGAGCATCCAGGAAATAACGCGATCGACAGCTTCACTGCCCGGAGAAAAAAACTCTTTTGCTCTTAACATAAAAGCCAAAGACATCATGAATAAGGATATTGTATGGTGTTCAGGTGAAGACTGCGTCCAGCAGGCACTGACAAACATGCAGCAGTACAATACCATGTATCTGATGATCGGAGAAGAAGATAAAGGTGTCGAGGGAATAATATCAAGAGCAGACCTTGATGCAGCCATGAGTCCGTATCTTAGGCCTATTTTTTCAAAATGGAGACGGGACCTTGATGACGCAACTTTAAAAATAAAACTTAAATGGATTATGTGCAAGACTGTTTCTTTCATAAAGCCACAGACTCCCATAATAACAATAATACAAAAAATGGAAAAATCTGCAAAATTATGTCTGCCTGTAATGGAGGACAACAAGGTTTTGGGACTTATAACAGTTTCAGACATCTTCTCTGTAATATTAGATAGCTGTCCGGATGAATATAAAAATCTTTGTGATGAAATTTAAAAGTACTATACTGATCGCAATTGAATTTTACCGTTTATCCGCGGGTAAATAATTCACAAAT
>CAYZEH010000358.1:0-1997 GCA_964477135.1 uncultured Pirellulales bacterium
AGCTTTCGCCTATCTTTTTACCATCTGGTATATCTTTACCGAAAAAGCTTTTAAGCTTCTGCCCGCCCCAGATTCTCTCTTTGTATATAGGCCTTAATATCAATGGATATATTTTCATTGCAGCATTCTAACAAGAAATAACCAATAGTCAACCCCCAACACACTCACCCCCCAAACCCCCACACCGAGCCCCGAACGTAAGTGAGTGGGTTAACCCCCCAAACCAAAAACGACAAACGCACCCTTCTACCATTTATTCAACCCAAAACCTTACAAACCTTTACCACATCATTTCACTTTCAGGTGCTACATACTTTATTTTGAATCCTCTGTATTATTCACATCAATATCCCATCTGGATATTATGGCATCACCAAATCTGTAAGACTTCAACCTCTTGCTCATTCCTTTGGATTTTTTAATGTATTCCAATAATTCCTGCGAGTTCTCGGAAGCATAGACAAATCTTTGTGCGTTAAAGCACATAGATTCGTTTATCTTATTCACCATCCCATCTTTTACCGGCATAAACTCAAAAGAACTGCAATCAGATTTAAAGTATGGCCTTATCGCAATAAGTATCTTTTTTGTAATAGGGCATAAAATGAGACTTTGGGGATGTTCAGGACCAATGGCTTGATTTACCTCAGGGTTAATATTTTGAAATATTACTGGCGTATCTGAAGTAACAAAATTCTCACCATTTTTGATGTAATAGATATCCCATTTTTTGTTATGAAATGACTGACTAATACTATTTGCGGAATCAAGCATATATTTCAAGCTGACATGAGGTAGTATTTCAGCTTTGACTACCGAAGTTATATCATTATTCACTATCTCTTTTTTTAAAATAGCTGGTGGTTCGGGAACTCTTCCTGATTTATATAGCTTTTGTAGCGTTATTTCTGCAGCATGCTTATGAAATTCATGGATACCATCTCGAAATGAAGGTCCCCTGGTTAACAAAAGGCCTATGAAATATGCTAAACAACCTTTGGCTTTCGAAGATAATTTATGAGAAACTGATAAATTTCTTATAAATTTAATTGCAGATTTTTCAACTGTTTCAAATCCATCTTCTAATATTTGAGTTTTGCTGCTATCTGATTTTAATTGTTCATAATAATAGTCAGCACTGCATATTTTGTTTATAGAACGCTTACCAGCACAACTGCTGTATTTTTTGTCATAACCCCAAATTAAGCTATTCTTTGAATCTACAGCAAAGCCCCTTAGAAAACTACGTGGCACGAAATGTTGATTCTTTTTTTCACCTCTCATCTTTTCTTCATCCTTGTCCATATAATCTCCCAAATAAAGTTCTCTGCCTTGTAGGAGCATCGGCTGTCCACGCTGTTTTAAAATCCTGACATCAATCCCGCAAAAACAGAAGACTTTCTTTTTTAAGGAAAGCCTTCGATTCATAAAATTTAAATGGCATTTCTTAAACACAAATTAAAAGAATTACTTGCTATGCCTTATTTATTGGGTACAGTACGGCCAAGACGACCAGACAATGTACCATAAACATCACGGTTAAAGCTGGTGTCATATCCTTCAATCCAAAAACCATAATAAACATTTTCAGCCCATTGTGCATCGGTTTTCAACTCCAGTTTTTCACTGTGCTGCCCATCTGGATATTTTACCGTTAATCTTCCACGATAACGATGATGTTGTCCACCGCTAATGCCATATGTCCAAGCAGTGCGAAGATACCCGCTATCTTTATCCATTATTTCAATATCCCAGTTTCTTGCTATGCTATCCACTGTTGTTTGCCAAGCTTTAGGATAATCTTCCTTGAGATCATTACGAAGTTCTATTACTTTCCAACCGGGCGCACTTTTAACAAAAGTTTTCGGTACACATCCACATACTAAAAGCAACATCATTAAAAGCACAGAACCAACAATCATTTTTTTCCTCATTTTCCATTCCTTTCAAAATTATTAGTTTTACAGCATAGGCAACTTGTTCGCCTACGCAGTTTT
>CAYZEH010000359.1:0-1983 GCA_964477135.1 uncultured Pirellulales bacterium
TTTATTTGACAAGTAACGAAAAACGCTCGACACATATGTTTTTGTAATTCATTTTGGGGAAAACACTCTCGCACTAAAGTCTAATTAAATATGGCGGTCCCTTAGATTCGCAAATTCTAATAACCTTCTTAGAGTGATTTATAATTGCCTAGAACCGCCATATTTCATTGGACTATCATGGGCTTATCTGATATAATACCCTCCACTGCTAAGGATTCCATTAGACAAGGAGGTATTCATATGTATTGTGATCTTGAAACACAAAGCCTTATCGGAGACTGCGGAGTCTTGGACATCGCTGAAGGCGATGAAGTCACCCTCAAACTTGTGATGTTGATTGAGGGCGAATGCGAAGGCCTGGGACCTACACAAGCCGCAAGAAAATATGGTTTCAGCAAGGCGCGTTATTTCCAACTCAGACAAGCCTATCTAGAACAGGGCGCCATTGGCTTGAGGAACAAGCACCGTGGCCCAAAAACCTCGTACCGTCGAACAGGAGAGTTGATTCGTCAAGTCATTCGTTATCGTTTTCTTGACCCGGAAGCCTCTGCTGAGGTCATTACCCAAAAACTCCGGCAAACTGATTTTGTGATCAGTGTCCGAAGTGTTGAGCGAGTCATTGCCGATTACGGCCTACAAAAAAAAACTCTATCGCTTTAATCCTAAAAATGAAACCCAGAGGCAGGTCGAAGTACGCGTTAGTAGGCAATTCAATAAGACCGTATACGGAGACTCTGATAGTATTGAACGGGGCGTGCGTCAGTTGTTGGCTGATAAGGTCAGTGGAAACCTTGCTGGCATCTGGTTGTTGGTTGCAGAACATCTTCGCTTGGGGACCTGGGACTTATTATGCGGATGGACAAACCGGAGAACTGAATGTATCGAACCGCGATTGGCACTTCAACTGATCCATGAAGCAGCTGTCTGCATAGCCGGTATTCGTTCCGAAAGAACACTTCATAATCGTGGAGGATTTGAACTGGCCAATGGATTGCCCTTTGTGGCAACCGATACTGCTATCCATGATCTGCTAAACCAAAGAACAGTAGACGAGAGCCAACGACTGCAGGTAGCCCTGGGAAAAATACGTGTTGCTTTGGGGCATTTTCGAGGGGACCTACTCGCGATTGATCCACATCGAGTGCGTAGTTACAATAAACGAAATACCTCTAAACGGGTTGAGGAACCTGGCACCAAACCCATCAAGATGGCCCAAACATTTTGGATACAGGATGCGGACACCTATCAGCCGGTGTGTTTTACCACGGCGACGGCGTCTCAAATGATTAGTGTGGCGTCATTATCATTGATTCGATTGGCCCAAGAAATTTTAGCTCCCCTTGGCAAGACCCCACTGATTGTGGCTGACTCTGAACATTTCAATGGCGAATTGATCCGTGAAATCCACCAAAACACACCTTTTGATCTACTGGTTCCCATTCGCAATCAGACTGTTTATTGCAAGCAATGTAAAACCGTCGATGAAAAACTATTTACACGCCACTGGGCTGGTTATGCCACAACTAAGCTTCCATATGAAATCAAACGAGGGCAGGCGGGTACTTATTGGCAGTTTATTCAGCGCAATGGAGAATGCCCCAATGAATGGTCTTTTAAGGGATTCCTTTCAACCAATGATCGAGATGAAATTCGGGCGTTAACGGAGGATTTTCCTAAGCGCTGGCATGTTGAAGAGTTTTTCAATGCCAACCAAGCACTCGGCTGGAAACGGTCTGGCACCATGAACCTGAATATCCGCTACGGACAAATGACAATGGCCTTGATCGCTCAAACAGCCATTCACGGCCTGCGAAGTCGTCTTGGTAAACCCTACAGTAACTGGAATGCTAATCATTTGGCAAAAGATCTCTTTTTTGCTCTGGAAGGCGATGTCCGGGTTGTAAAGGATAAGATTGTCGTTACATACTATAACGCTCCAAACTCCGAACGGCTGAAAACTTATTACCAGAATTTGCCTGAAAA
>CAYZEH010000360.1:0-1963 GCA_964477135.1 uncultured Pirellulales bacterium
GTTTCACATTCAGCTCTTGCTGAAGATCGCTTCAATGTAAAAGACGTATCCTTCAAGGCAAGCTGTGACGGCACAACCCAAAAATATGTCCGTTTATTGGGCAAGGGTTTTGACCAGTCGAAAGCACACGATCTTGTCGTAGGATTGCATGGCCATGGTTCGAATCGCTGGCAATTCGCTGATCAGACCAAAAACTCCGGTCTGGCAATCAGGAACACTGCTGTAAAATATAACCTGATAATGATCTGTCCGGATTACAGGGCAAAAACCTCATGGATGGGACCAAAAGCAGAAGCTGATGTGCTGCAAATCATCGAAGAACTTAAAAAACAATATAAGATCGACAAGGTTTTCATCTGCGGCGGATCAATGGGCGCCTCAAGCGCACTTACATTTACAGCTATGCACCCGGAACTGGTAGCCGGCGTTGTCTCTGTTAACGGAACCGCCAATCATCTCGAGTATTCAAATTTTCAGGACGCAATAATCGAATCTTTCGGCGGCACAAAAAAGCAGATACCCCTGGAGTACAAAAAACGTTCCGCTGAATATTGGCCTGAAAGTTTTATAATGCCTGTCGGCGTCGCCGTCAGCGGTAAAGATACCATAGTTCCCCCTCAGAGCGTTTTAAGACTTACCGACATCCTCGAAAAAATGGGAAAAGATGTGAAACTAATCTACAGCCCGGAAAAAGGCCATTCAACAGGTCACGAAATAACTGAAAAACTCTTCGATTACGTTATACCCAAAGCAAGAGAAAAGAAAAATAACATAAAACCAGTATCAGCCATAGGCCGAATCCACAATTTTACATTTTAACATTTGATTTTTAATTTACTCAAACTGGCCATCAGTCAGCTTGAATAAGTTATACCATTCCGCCTGATACAACCGTGTTGAAAACCATCTTATAAGCATCGCCGACTTTGATCAACCCCTGAACTTCGCAGGTGTATTTTCGGCTTCTGAATTTGGTAATATGAGCCAGCATCAAAAGCCTGTCTCCTGGTGCAACAGGATACCTGAACGTTGCCGAATCAATACGCATAAACCCAATAAAGCCTTTCAGCCCATAGATTCTTTTAACGTAAAAGCTTGATAGCTGAGCAGCAGACTCGACCATAATAACCGCAGGCATCAATGGTCTGCCCGGAATATGCCCGCGAACCCAGAACTCATTTTCGGTTACTTCCTTGTAACCTAATATCTGGTGCTCATCCCTATTGTACCACAAAATACCGTCAAGCTGCTGCATTTCATAGTTTTGAGGGTTTACTCCCAGAATATCCTCTTTGGTGAAAAGAGATTCAGCATTCAAATCAATATCTGATAGATCAAAAAGCAGCGGTGGTGGCATTCACTATTACCTCGAAAATTACTGTGCATCCGTAACACATAGTGGTACATCACCGGCCTTGGCCCTGAATTTTGTTCAGGGCTCTAAACATCCTGTTACCAACTTGCCGAATGCTTGTTGAAAATTACTGTGCAGATCTGATCTCAAGAATGCAGTTACGCACAGCCTGAGCCGCTTTTTTAATATCCTGCATCTGTTTGCGTACACGAGTACCAGCAGCTTTATTGCCGCCCTGAGCTTTATTGATGTCTGCTTCTATTTCAGCTACCAGTGTCTTAAGACTTTCATATTCCTGCATTGAACAAACCTCCATTTTCTCGGCCAAAATTCAAAATTATTTACTTAAAACTAACATTTCAGATTTGAAATTAACCTTAGATTAAGACTTTGTCAAAGAAAATTATCCCCTTAACAGCAAAAAAAACGAGATTTCTGCATTTTTTTTCAAAAAAACCAGTTATTTGCCTGATTTGAGCACCAAAACCGCATTTTCAAGCCATTATTCGCTATTTTTCCCGCTTGGATACCGAAAATTATTATTAACAAAACTACCCCTTAAAAATAGAAGCAACCGCCTTTGGCGAAACTGTTTAATCTTTTCAAACA
>CAYZEH010000361.1:0-1949 GCA_964477135.1 uncultured Pirellulales bacterium
GGACTAGCGGCGATTTGGTTTTATCTGGTTGAGATAGAAAAATTAAAAAAGCCCCGCCAGCCAGGCAAATGGAACAAATGGTTATTAGCAATCAGTTTGTTTTTGGGAATAATGTTCAGTTGGGAAGGGTTCTTCGTTGCTTTGGGAATCGGCGTGCACTATGTAGCTGGATGTGTATTCAAAAGACGTTGGCCTAAAATTGGATTGCTGTTGATATTAATGATAGCGCCGATGATAGCTTTGGTAATAAATTTTGCTGTAATGATGAAAGCTCAAGGCTGGGGATTCGACAGAATATTAGAGCTTTATAAATGGCGAGCAAGCGAAGGAGAAGAAGTAAGTTTCCAATGGGGTAACTGGTTTGCAAGGCTGTGGCAATTTGCTGTTTTGAATTTCGGTTGGGCTGTGATAATACTTACAATAGGATATTTCAGCTTAGGTCAGCTATTATTATTGAAACCAAGAAATTTAAAAAATCAAAGGCTGTTAAAAATGAGAAAACTTCAAGAAGATTTCCCCAATTCTGGCTCTTCCTGCTGCCGGGGTTTTTCCAGTTGTTTTTGCTTAAAGGCACACTATGGAAACATCATTACTGGGAAAGGCCTTTGTGTCCGTTTTTCGCATTAGCAGCTGCACTGGCGATACTAATAATCGCTGATCTATTCAGCAAAATTAAACCCTTCATATCAACAGTTGCAATCGTAGTTATCACAACTGTAGTTATAGTAAGCTGCAGCTTCGGAATACATCACTACTACGGCATTCATCATTTCTCATCTGAGCGGGTAAAAATGTACTCCGATCTGAGTAAAAGATTAGCCCCTGATCAAGTACTTTTGAGCTTTGAGTCCCTGACGGTAAATCAACATGCAGCCAAAGGCGAGCATTACCGACCTGAGATAGGATGGTATCTGAATAGAAAAGTGCAACAGGTTACCAAGCTGGAAGATATTGTCAAACTCGCAAAGACCGGAAAATATCCCTGCTATCTCATGCCGGCTGTTTTCTATAACCAGCAAACTACAAACTATTTGAGAGAGATGAGCAAATATTTAACACAGGTTTATAAATTCCAGTATATAAAAATGACAGAAAACGAACCTGGCTTGCCATATCTGGTTTTTGACCTGACAAATAATATCGAAAGGCAATAAAGATTAAACATATCTCGCAGTTCGATCTTTAACAAGAATCCTTGTTTTGCTTATTTTCTTTAAGCTAAAAAAAGTTTTTTATATCAATTTTAGTTTGACTTAAGACCTATAAATATATTATAATTCGCTCCAACATGGATGATTATGAGGAACTTGAGGCCACAAACCCAATTTTCAGCATAGTCGAGAGAGTATTGAGAGCTTTTTAAAGAAGAATGGAGAGAGAAAATGAAGAATAGCATTCAGAAGAACTGCTCCTCCGAGTTGGCTTTATCGTAGCCAATCTTGCGTCTATGAATATAGAAAATATATTGGAGTCATCTAACAATGTGCTTTTTAGGCAAAAAATGTGGTTTTACCCTGGTAGAGCTATTGGTTGTTATTGCCATTATAGCTCTATTGATGGGTATTTTAATGCCCTCACTAAGTAGATCCAAAAAGCAGGCACAAGCAGTTATATGCCAAGCAAACCTCCATCAATGGGCAATGTGTTTTGCCATGTATACAGAAGACAATGACAACAAGTTCCACGAAGGTTATAGTAGAATCACTTATGATGGCGGAACAAGGACTAGAACAAGCCATCAATGGATGGATGCACTTCTGGCTTATTATGGTGGAGTGGACCCAATACGCTGCTGTCCGTCGGCTCCAAGAAAATACGACAGCCAAGGGGATCTGATCAGAGGAAAAACCTTTGAGCCTTGGAGTTGGAAAGATTCTTATGGCAGCTATGGCATCAATGGTTTCGTATGCAATCCTGACACTGACGAAGCTATTAATGGCGAGGACGAA
>CAYZEH010000362.1:0-1937 GCA_964477135.1 uncultured Pirellulales bacterium
TTATTCAGGATTTTTATGATTTTATGCTTTGGATGATTAAGCATACAGAGAAGTTCCCACGGCATCACAGATACAGCTTAGGAGTTGCAATAGAAAATAGAATACAGGAAATACTTGGATTGCTGTTAAAAGCCAAGTATCGAAGAGAAAAGAAGACTATTCTCAATGACGTGAACATTGAACTTGAAGTTTTGCGATTTCAGTTGAGACTGTCAAAAGACCTGAAAATATTGACCGTGAAGAGTTATGGATTCGGATCAAAGAATTTACTGGAAATAGGCTCCCAAGTAGGCGGCTGGATTAAAAGTAAGAGTTGAAACATGAAACGATATGGAAATTTATGGAATGATGTAATCAGTTGGGATAATCTTGTTATGGCTGCTTATAAAGCCCAGCGTGGCAAGCGAAGCAGGTTATGTGTCCAGCATTTCAATTTCAAGCTGGAGTCAGAACTCTTACGTTTACAGCATGAGCTTATTGAGGGCAATTATATTCCAGGCGGTTTCCGTACCCACTGGATACAAAAGCCAAAGCCAAGACTAATTTCAGCAGCTCCATATCGAGACAGGGTGGTTCATCATGCACTAATGAATGTGCTGGAACCGATATTAGACAGGCATTTTCATCCTCATAGCTTTGCCTGCCGTAAAGGCAAAGGCACTCATGCGGCAACCGACAGGGTTCAAAAACTTATGAGAAAGAATAAATACATCCTGCAATGTGATGTGAAGAAGTTCTTTCCAAGCATTGACCATGAAATACTAAAGCACAAATATCACAAGCTTATCAAAGATGTCGATGTTTTGCGACTTATGGACATGATAGTTAACCATTCAAACCAGCAGGAAAACCCACATCAGTGGTTTGTCGGTGATGACTTATTTTCTCCATTAGATAGAGCCAAGGGTTTGCCTATCGGCAACCTTACAAGCCAATGGCTTGCTAATTGGTACTTAAACGACCTTGACCATTTCGTCACCAAAAAAACAGGCATTGGCAGTTATGTTCGGTATTGTGATGATTTTGTATTGCTGTCTGATAACAGACAAAGACTTGTTGAGGCTCGTGATGTGATAAAACTTGAACTGCAAAATGACAGAATGAAACTGCATGAGAATAAACTTTTTATAAAGCCAACAAAGGCAGGTGTCACTTTTGTCGGGTATAGGACATGGCCGGACTTTAGGCTATTGAGAAAAGATAATATAAGAAATTTCAGAAGACGAGTAAAATGGATGCAGAGTGCCTATTCCAGTGGATTGATCGACTTTGGAGGTGTAAAGTCAAGGCTTGATAGTTGGATGGCTCATGCATCTCATGCAAACAGCAGGAAATTGATTTTAAGGTTGAGTAAAGACTGGAAGTTTCAAAGGGCTATGACCGATGAGTTATCGCGTTATCCGCGGCGGCAGCTGGAACAACAATGCCAACAACTGCCGGGTTGCCAATCGCAACAACAACAACCCGAACAACCGCAACAACAACGTAGGATTTCGTGTGTGCCTGCACTTTTTAAGAATCAGGTCCCGAATCGTATGGTTTACGGACCATGTGAGAGTGACAAGAAAAGTCCTGGTTGTTGTCCTGAGCTGATGGGGCTAAGGCTCCATAGCCGAATTTCAACGAGGCTGGGTGTAATTGGTAGGTTAAATCTCGAAGATTCCACCCAGCCATTAAAAACCAAAAGCAGATTAGCAGCTTGAAATATATTAATAAAACCCTCTCTCACCACCACACCCACCCAAAACAATTCAAGAATTCAAACCCACACAATTTTTTCACATTAGTTTTCACAGTAGCGTTATTTGAGGACATAAAAAAAGCTCAATATCAGGCGAAAAACCTTGATATTGAGCTTTAAATGATTATTGTAAATTATTAACGTTATTACTGTTTTTTGGGGGTTTTATTCGGAGGGCTTGCGCCCTCGCGCTTCT
>CAYZEH010000363.1:0-1913 GCA_964477135.1 uncultured Pirellulales bacterium
TTATAACATCCATATGCCCATTAGTAATAGGATCGAAAGAACCCGGAAATATAGCCCTTACAAATTTCTTCTGCATCGCAATATCCTTTTTATCTGATAAATTATCATTATAACCTAATACCCCCCAAGGTCAACCCGTTGCACCAAACTACATAAATGTTGTTGACGTGTTACCCATAAAAAAATCCTTACAGTAAATTTACGCCATTTGTTGTTTGTTTTGTTCTTGTTCTGTAGTTAACGTCACAGGTATTTCAAGCCAGAACGTTGAACCCTTTTCAAGTTCGCTTTCCAGCCCTACCTCCCCAGCCAGCATCGACGCCAGTTCTTTGCTTATCGCAAGCCCAAGTCCGCTGCCTGTTGATTGGCGGGTTATCGAACCATCCACCTGTCTGAATTTTTCAAATATAACCTTCTGGTCTGCCTCGGAAATGCCGCAACCGGTATCAGCAACTGAAATTTTAACGACTTTGTCATCTGTCATAACCGCTTTAACTTCTACCCTGCCGTTTTCATCGGTAAACTTAATCGCATTGCTAAGGAAGTTATACAATATCTGCTGCACTTTCCCCGCGTCAGTGACCAGCGTAGGTATCGTCTCATCGATTATAAGTCTGGTCTTTATCTTCTTATTTTTTGTCATAGCGGAAAATGCCGCCATAGAAGATTTGCACAAATTCTGCATATCAAATCGCTCGATATGAAGCTTCATTTTTCCCGCTTCAGTCTTTGCCAGGTCAAGCAGATCATTAATCATATTAAGAAGTCTCTTACCGCCGGTGATGATATTCTCCGCATACCTTTGTCCCTTTTCCTCTTTCAGCGATTCGGGCTTTTCACGAAGTATTTCCGCAAAACCGAGTATCGCATTTAAAGGCGTCTTAAACTCATGCGAAATATTTGCCAGAAACTCACTTTTGAGCTTATTAGCTTTAAACAGCTCTATGTTTCTTTCCGATAGTTCAACAATTTTTTTATCCAGCTGAAGGTTTGTGTCACGCTGCTTCTGCTGCGCAGCCTGCAGGCCGTCAAGCATGTGGTTGAACGCATCCGAAAGTTTCTCATATTCATCACGAGTCTTGATAGCACTTCTGACATCGAGGTTGCCCTCTGCAACATTATTCGCCAAAGCTCTAAGCTGACGGATAGGTCTCAATATCACACGCTGGGTTATCATATAAAACGCGATAATAGCGCCTGCACCACCAATAAGCCCGGCAGCAATTATCCAAACCCGATTCATCAACAGCGTTTTTGTTATCTCATTAGCACGCCTGCTCACAACCACCGCACCTATAGGCTCATTCAGCGAAAACTCACTCGCCGTCCCCTGTGGGTTATGACAGCTGATACATTTTTCAGTTGCTTTGAATATTCTCACATAATTGCTTTTTATGAATCTGTCTTTTTGTGTTATCAACAGGCTCTCATCGCGTCCCTGATTTTCCTTAAGCGACTCGATCATCTTCCTCTGATACTTCGGCAATTCGTCAAGCGGCAAAGTTTTATCCTTGCTGAATCTAAACCACCTCATCTCAGGGTTTTCAGCATCGATCTCTCCGCCTGTATTATCCAAAGGCACAAGAGCACCCTCAGCAGATTCATTTATCTTGAAATGTTTCTCGAAAAGCAATTCAGATTTCGCTCTGCCGGCATCGAGATATGCTTTCGTCGTCAGCTTGCCCATCCAGACATAAGGAACCAGAAGTGCGATGCTCAGGATAAAGATTACTGCTGTGCCGAATGCGATCCTGCACTTCTCTGCCAACGAAAGAGGCGACAAGTGCAAAAACACTAAAATCCTGTGCCAGATTTTACTGATTTTTTTTCGCATAAGCAAGCAAATTTCTGTCAGTTGTTATACTGATCCCAATTGAATTTTACCGTTTATCCGCGGGTAACTAACTTAAAAA
>CAYZEH010000364.1:0-1909 GCA_964477135.1 uncultured Pirellulales bacterium
GCGACATTAAAACATTGGTTGAAGAAATCACAAAAAGCTGTGAGAGTTACATAGAAAGTAAAACCTAACAAGGCACTGCTACGGAAAATTTACTCGCTGGCGCTCCCAAATTTCCGCAGAGCGCAGCGATAGCATTTCAAAAGGAGCTATGTTCCATTGTTCAACCACGAGATGTTCGATAATTATAGTTTTGAACAGATTCCGCTCGATCGGGACCTGTTCGTTGTCGATGAGATCTATCTCCGTGAGTACGAGAATTCAATGGTTAAGTTTTTTGAAGGCGCTGAATACGAGTACATAGGTTACATTGGGAGCATCCGCAGTTTCTGACGGAAATTGAGGGTAGCGAGGGCATGGCATGGATTAAATATTTATAACCTATTGATAATACAGAAAATAAAAAAAGTAGACAAATCCTTTCAATTATTGTAATGCATAGTGGGAAAGAATACATTATCGAAAGGAGTATAATATGCCAGCTAAAGCAGTCCAACTCTTTCCCATAGAGAATTCCGATAATACTTGGCGCGATGAGGTGTTTGAATTTCTAAACGAGAGGTTAGACCAAATAATAGAACAGATCGATATGGAAAAAATAGATGACATCACAGGTGCAATATTCCGAAACAAATCTGAAATCTTGGGGCAACTAACCCTTGGCCTAATCAAGAGGAAATACAGCGACTTATTAAATCAAGAGTATTGCCACTGTCCAATATGCGGCAAAAGGTTAAAGGCTTGGAACAAAAAAACGAAACGTACAATTGAATCTCTTGGAGGAAGTCTGGATATATATCGTCCATATTTTTATTGCAAAAATTGTCATGAGGGCTTCTATCCATTAGATGAGGCATTAGGATTAGCCTCTTCACCAAAACAGCACGATATTCAAGATCTTGAGACATGGCTGTCAAGCGAGTTGCCATTCGAGACAGCCGCTGAGACTTTCAAGAGATGCACGGCAGACACATTGAGTGCCGATCATATGTTTGAAACAACCAACCACATTGCCAACCATTTTGATATACTGGATTTTTGTCCCACCAAAGATGAAATCCAACGAAAGATAGAAGTACTTTCGAAAGGCAAATTTCGCCGACCTGTAATGATGATAGCGATAGATGGCGCCCATGCTCCTACCCGGCCGGAACCATCTGCCTGGAAAGGTAAACGTGGAAAAGGGGAGTGGAAAGAGGCTAAGGGTTTACGGGTGTATCTAATCGATTCTAATAAGATAATACACTTGATAAGCTGGCATCAGATTCAAAATGATAAGGAGCTTGCCGAGGCATTACGAACCATAAAAGATGCCGGCCTGATTCCTGAAAATACGGTCCGTCTTTGCGCTATAGCGGACGGAGCCTCCTGGATATGGAATAGGGTTCGCGAAATATTTCCTACGATAAAGCTGGTATTGGATTTTTTTCATTGTTCTGAATATATCCATGATTTGGCCAACATACAATACAGCAAAGGCAGCAGAAAAGCTCAGGAGTGGGTAGAAGCAACCTTTGTGCGTTTGTTTCACAATCATGTTTCTGATGTCATATGCGGAATAAAAAGGATGGAGGCTTCATCGCCCGAAGCAAAAGAGAAAATAAAGGATGTGCTTCGGTACCTGTCGAACCACAAAGACAAAATGGATTATGGTGCTGCCAAGCGAGCAGGATACCACATAGGAAGTGGAGCTATTGAAAGCGCAAACAAATTTATTGGTCATGTTCGACTAAAACGTTCCGGAGCATGGTGGTACAAAACTAATGCAAACAATATTCTAAAACTCAGGTGCGCAAAATATAATCGCACCTATGATAGAATTATTCAGAAATACAAAGAAATCGATAGAGAAAAAACCTATGCCAAATTCAACCGAACTGATAATTTTTAGTCAGAAACTGCGGATGCTCCC
>CAYZEH010000365.1:0-1902 GCA_964477135.1 uncultured Pirellulales bacterium
GAACCACAATAAAAAGCAGAAAAGATGGCAGGCAATATTACACCTATAGATTGGTTGAATCTGAACGAATTGGAAAAAGAGTTCATCAGCATACTTTAATCAATTTGGGTATAGGTTTCTCTCTTCCACGGAATCAATGGTCTGAACTCGCTTCTCGAATTCAGGAAATCATAAGTGGTGAACACAAACTTTTTGACGCGCCTCAAGAGATAGAGGGTTTTGCTCAAAAATATGCAGCCCAAATCATTCAGGCGCGGGATAAAAGTAAAAGTAAAAAAGATCAACAAGACTACAGAGAAGTAGATGTAGATAGCTTGGAAATGATCAGACCACGCAGTGTAAGCTGCGAGCATGTTGCGCTTGAGGCATTTAATTCTTTAAAACTTGGTGAATATCTCAAAATTCTGGGATTCAATGGTCCCCAGCTTGCGGCGGCTACTGGAACAATAATTGGGCGTATGTGCCAACCAGGCAGTGAGCTGGCAACTCATTACTGGCTTCATAATGTTTCTGGGCTGGGTGAACTTATTGATTATGATTTAAGCAAGATAAATCTGTACAAAATGTACACAATTTCGGATCAACTTCTCAAAAACAAAGAAGCCATCGAAAAACATCTATACTTGCAAGAAAAGGACTTGTTCGGATTCAAGGAAACCATAACCCTTTATGACCTCACCAATACATATTTTGAAGGCAGCAGCAAGGCCAATAAGCTGGGTAAACGCGGACATTCCAAAGAAAAACGATCAGATTGTCCCCTGGTGACCTTGGCTATAATGTTGGATAGCAGCGGTTTTCCAAAATGCAGCAACGTCTTTGAAGGAAATATAAGCGAACCGGTAACATTGGAAAAAATGATTAAAGGGATGGAACGGAAAAATATATCCCAAGAATTATTGAAACCCCCAAAAGCAACTATAGTAATGGATGCAGGGATTGCATCTGAAGATAATATAGAATGGCTCAAAGGAAACGACTATCCTTATATTGTCGTCAGCAGAAAACGGCATAGGCAGTTTAACGAAGAGGAAGCTGTTGTGGTCAAAGAAGACCAGGACTGCACAGTAAAGGCACAAAAAGTCATTGATTCAGAAAATAATGAAGTTTTGTTGTACTGCCACTCCACACAGAAAGAAAAAAAAGAACAGGCCATTCATGATCGCTTTACCATGAGATTTGAAGAGGCCCTAACGAGCCTTGAGGCAGGTTTGCAAAAAAAAGGATGTTTAAAAAAATATGATAAAGTTTTAGAAAAATTAGGACGGCTTAAGCAAAAATATTCAAAAGCCTCCAAACTTTATAAAATTGAATTATCTAAAGATGAAAAAAGCGGTAATGCTGTTAAGATTACTTGGGACCGCCAAGCAGCCCCAGACACAAAAGATGGGTTCCCCGGAGTATATTGTCTTAGAACCTCCCACATGGAGCTGAATGAGAATACTCTCTGGCATACATATACAATGTTGACAGACCTGGAAGCTGTTTTTCGTGCATTAAAATCTGAGCTTGGTATGCGGCCGGTTTTTCACCAAATTACAAAACGTGTAACAGGTCATCTTTTTATAAGTGTTTTAGCTTATCATTTGGTTCATAGTATCCGCTATCGATTAAAAAGGGCTGATATTACCAGTAGCTGGTCTGATTTGAGGAAGCAACTGGCAGGTCAAAATCGAGTCACAATTTCAATGCAGTGTAAAAATGATGATGTCGTACATGTAAGAAAATCGACTCGGCCCGAACCAAGGCAACAAAAAATATATTCAGCTTTGGGAATATGTTCTCACCCTGGTAGAACGAATAAAAAAATTATAAACAAAGGTAGTGCCATAACGAAAGTTTTAAAAAAGTAAGTCACTGTAATTATATGGGTTATTGATTTTTAGTCAAAAAGATGGGTTA
>CAYZEH010000366.1:0-1875 GCA_964477135.1 uncultured Pirellulales bacterium
AAAAAATCGGAAAAAAGGTGAAAAAAGGTAAATTTTTGAAAACCGTTTCTGCCAAATCCACCCAAAAACATCAAAAAAACTGCCCAAACAATCAAATTCCACTCCCCAAATCACCCAAAAAAATGCAATAATACCTTTCAAATCTTGGCCAATCGCATAAAAATAACCAATCAAGGCCTTATTTGCGGGCATTTACTACCCTCAAGGGTATACTTTTTAATCTTGTAGCCGAGAATTCTTTCTGTTATCCCGAGGTTTTTTGCTGCCGATCTTTGTTGGCCGCCTGATTTCTTTAGAGCGTCGATTATAAGCTCTTTCTCTTTATTAGTGATTATTTCAGTCATTGTGGCATTTGCAGAAGAATTGCCGGAATGGCCAATTTGCAAAGAGGGGGGCAAATGTTCTGAGCGGATCGTATCGCCATCACACATAAGGATTGCTCGCTCAATGCAGTTTTCTAATTCTCTGACATTGCCAGGCCAGTGATAGCTTGTCAGCATTTCTATCGCAGGGGTCGATATTCTATTAATATTTTTGTTATTGTCTTTGCTTAGTTTTTCGAGAAAACTGTCAGCCAAAAGCATAATGTCATCTTTTCTCTCACGCAAAGGAGGCAGATAGATCGGGAAAACATTGATCCTGTAATATAAGTCTTCTCTGAAAAGGCCTTCTCTGATAAGATTTTCAAGGTTCTTATTTGTAGCGACAACAATTCTTACATTTGCTTTTATTGTATCGTAACCGCCGACTCGTTCAAATTCCTTAAACTGTATTACCCGCAATAGCTTTACCTGCAGATTCATACTAAAATCACCTATCTCATCAAGAAAGATCGTTCCGCCGTTGGCTCTTTCAAATCTGCCGATCTTTCTTTCAATTGCGCCGGTAAAAGAGCCTTTCTCATGGCCGAAAAGTTCACTCTCAAGCAATGCATCAGGCAAAGCGGTACAGTTTACTTTGATAAAAGCCTTATCTGCTCGAAGACTGTTATAATGCACCGCATGAGCAACAAGGTCTTTACCCGTGCCGCTTTCTCCGTTGATTATAACAGTTGCACTGCTGTCGGCGACCTGTTCGATAAGTCGATAGACTTTTTTCATAGCATTGCTTGTGCCGATCATATTATTGATATTAAATCTTGATTTTATTTCCTGTCTCAGGTGGATATTTTCATCCCGCAGTTTTTGACTTTCCGTTTCGAACAGCTTGTTTAGTTTTACTGCCTGCGCTACCATTGTCGCTATGATATTCAATAGCTTCACGATATCGTTAAGGTCATCGTCTTTTTGCGTTTCACGATCGACGCTCAGCGATCCGACGGTCTTGCCTTCCAGCGTAACAGGAACACAGAAAAAAGCTATTTGTTGGTCTTTCCTCTGGTGCCTGGACTGTGTTTTGTGAACAAAACGCGGATCTTTAGAGATATCCGGCACAATGATCTCTTTTCCTGTCTGCACTACTTTACCAGTAATGCCTTCTCCAATTTTATAGGTGCCCATTTCCTGTGACTGGGAACTGATTCCATGGGCGATTTTGATATTTATAGTCTCTGTATCCGCATCAAGCAGGGTTACAGTACCTCTTTCCAGCTTAAGATGCGTATCAAGCAATTGCATAATAGACTTTAAAGTCATTTCAAGATCAAGCGAGTCCGCGAAAGCGGTCGCAACATCGCTTAAAAGTTTTACTTCTTTCATCATCTTCATAACCTTTGCCATCCTTTCTATTAAACGACAGCATTATAACAAAAACGTAGGCGAAATCAAACACTACATTTTTGTCGACACATATTTTTGCAAAAATTAATAAAAAGCTCAATTTTAAGAAAAAAAAAGCCTTTGCCAGCTGAAAAACGGGGTAAAGGCTTAATATTTT
>CAYZEH010000367.1:0-1850 GCA_964477135.1 uncultured Pirellulales bacterium
TAAAATATTTCTCTATTTGTAGACAATATACCCCACAACAATGTAATTTATTAACTAAAGTTTCACGTTTTTTCAAAGCGCAGTGACCCTCCACGACATTTGTCCATAATTTTCCCAGGCCAGTCGTGGCCGGATAGCCGAAGAGGTTTATTTTAAAAAAGTCAACAAAATCAAGTAGTTACAAAAATTCGGGTGCTCTGTAAGTGGTTGATATTATTGAATAATTTGTAACATTTTTTTATTAAGAACCATAAAAACCTATTAAATTCAATAATTTAACATGACAGCGAGGCAAGGCTGTGCTATACTCTTGTTGTACAAAACAAAAAAACACAACGGAGGCCTCGCTATGCATATACTACACTCTTTACTCAAAGAATTCAAAAAAGATTTTGCTCATTCTCGAAAAGGTGATGAACGGTCGACCTGGTTTATCTACAGCATAATTGCTGTTATTATACCGTTCACATCCTCGAAGACATCTAATCTGCTTAGGTGTCTAAAGACTCTCTTTGGTTTTACGACTATCAGCAGGAGACGCTACTATGCTTTTATGGCCTCAGCCAAGTTGCCTTGGGGGAAACTCTGGAAACGATTGTGGAAAATGATCCCGGAACCTTTTACCGATGGCTGTCTGATTACGGTTCTTGACGATTTTATCAATCCGAAAACCGGAAGGGAAATATTTGCCTGTCATAAGTTTTTTGACCACGCTGCCAAACTCAACCAGGCGAAATATCCCTGGTCACAGAATATTGTCACTGTTGGTTTGCTGAAAATTGTCAAAGGGCGTTGGGCTTGTCTGCCGCTTAGCTTTCGTTTCTACCACCTGAAAAAGGACCTGGAGAATAAAGCCTTATGGCTGGGCAAACAAAAAGTACAATTTCAAACCAAACTTGAACAGGCGGTCAGTATGTTGATTGAGATTGCTAATTTTTTTGATGATGT
Organism: uncultured Pirellulales bacterium; assembly: GCA_964477135.1. Classification (GTDB taxonomy): domain Bacteria; phylum Planctomycetota; class Phycisphaerae; order Sedimentisphaerales; family Anaerobacaceae; genus JAGLTN01. The sequence continues at coordinate 949 of CAYZEH010000367.1, forward strand.
AAAAATTATCAATGTTGCTGACTCCTGGTTTGGTAATAATGGCCTCTGGAAACCGCTTCGAGAGAAAATCGGTTCCCGGATTCACCTAATATCAAGGCTGCGTTCAAACACCAACCTGTTTGCCTTGCCAGGCAAGTCAAACAGGTTGGGCCGACCGAGAATGTATGGGCAAAGACTTGGTAATCCATCACTGCTTGCCTGTGGATATAGATCTCTGGCAAAAGAGTACTCGGTAAATCTCTATGGTCGTGTCAGGACGGTTATGGCTTACGAGAGATTATTTATGTTAAAAACTCTCAAATGCCCGGTTAAAGTGGTTTGGGTGTTTCGACAAAAGCAATGGGTGGCGCTTTTCTCTACGGATGTTAGCCTTTCGATTGAAAAGATTATCGAATATTATGGCGCTCGGTGGAAAATCGAAGGCGGTTTCAAAGAGCTTAAAAGAGATATCGGCAGTGCCGAGAGCCAGGTTAGAAATCCTTATTCGGTTACAAACCATTTACATTTTTGTATGATGGCAACTTCATTGACCTGGATTTACGCCAACCGTCTTGAAAAAACTCCGGATCGCCGGCATACAGTCAAAGGTCAAAGGCATTTTGCCTTTTCCGATATTTGCAGGCGCATTGCAGAAGACGCGCTGGACGATAATTTTGGTTTACTTTTCCCTGTACCCCAAAAATCGGTTGTTAATTCCCTTGTGAGCACGCTGCTGCGCATGGCGGCATGATGTTTTTTCGTGAAACTTTAGTTTATTAATAAAACAAACTTTATTTCATATACAACTTATTGTGGTAATTGTCAAGAATAAAACTATATATTGTTATGTGACAACAGGAGGTCGGGACTTCTTAATCTGCCCATTTTCTATCAAATATAGGGGTAGCGTAGAAGATACTTTT
>CAYZEH010000368.1:0-1828 GCA_964477135.1 uncultured Pirellulales bacterium
CAACATCTAAAAACCTATAGGCCACATTGCCGAAAATCTCTTTTTAGTGCTTCTATCAATAAGTTACTTAAAACAGGGTTTCGTGACGAATTTTTTTGTAAAAATCACACATTAATTTGAACCAGGCTTTAAATAATCACATTGACGAACGCTCATTAGGCTGTTAACATCATCTGAGTATTAGTAGCCGGTATTATGGAAGAATGGATTTGGAAAATATGGCTGAAAATAAAAGGACTTACCGCATATTTCTTAGTGCCGCTGAACACAGCGCCGACTCGCATTGCGCAGGGTTGATAAATGCTTTAAAAAAAACGCCTTACGACTTTGAATTTGTAGGTGTAGGCGGTGAAAAAATGGCCCGGGCCGGTTGTCAGCTGCTCGAAAAGACTACTGACAAATCCGCTATGATCCATAAAGCCTTTAGTCAGGTAACCCGGTTCATCAAATTGATATTGCGTATAAAGTCTTATTTCAAAAACAATAAGGTCGACCTGGCAATAGTCTGCGATTCACCTGCTTTCAATTTTCACATCGCCAAAACCGCCAAAACTGCTGGTGCAAAAACTCTCTTCTATGTCGCCCCCCAGCTTTGGGCATGGGCACCCTGGCGAATGAAAAAACTTAAAAACTGTTGCGACAAACTATGCTGTATCCTGCCATTCGAGCAAGATTGGTTCACTCAGCGAGGCCTGGAAACAGAATTTGTAGGCAACCCCTTATTTGATGATCTTGATTTTGACTTAGAAAGCTGTGTTAAAACTTATGAAGATTTTGACCCGAAAAATGCTCATATTGCACTTATGCCGGGCTCAAGACAGGCTGAAATCGCCACTTTATGGAAACCTATGCAAAAAATTGCTGTAAGTCTTAAAAGAAAATATCCCCGGATAACTATTACCGCGGTAGTAGCTGACGAAAATAAAAAGAGAGCCTTGAAGGCGTCACACATTCTGGGGTTTCGCTGCCAATATGAGATAGGTTCAGTCGCGGAGACTGCAAAAAAAGCCGATTTTGCTCTTGTCGCCAGCGGCAGTGCAACTTTGCAGGTAGCTTCAGCAGGTTGTCCGATGGTCATAATGTACCAGTCGAACAAATATTTATGGCACCTGGTGGGCAGATGGCTGGTAAACAGCAAATACCTCTCACTTGTAAACATCCTGAACCAAAAAGAACTTGTACCGGAGTTTATGCCCTACTTTGATTCTACAGAACCGATCTATACCGCAGTTGATAACCTTTTGGCAGACAAAACCAGCCTCGCCAAACTCAGCAGCGACCTGATAGAGATAGTCAAGCCTTTAACTGTTAAAAAAGCTGGAAAAGAAGTTGCCAAAACCATAATTGAAATGTTAAATTAGCAATAATATTAAAATCAAATTAACTATATTTCGAAAGGTATCTGCCATGAGTAAAAACATTATTATTTTATTAGTTACGCTTTCAATCGCAGCAGTCGTACTACCGGGATGCAATGCTCAAAATACAGGCAAAGATATCGATACCATAGCTTATGTAATGGGATCGTTTAAAACCACCGAAGCCCGCAACTTCCCGGAAGTTTACGCCGCTACAGAAAAAGCACTTCAGAATTTAGAGTGGACTACAACTAAGGTGACAAAGGATGCGGTTTCCGCAAGGATCATTGCCCGCAACAACTTCGACAAAAAACTGAAAGTTAAGCTTGACGCAACTCCGAACGGCACAACCGAGATCGTAATAAGGTATGGCACGATGGGCCACGAAGCCAAGTCACAGGTTATTTATGACCAGATTATGAAAAATCTGCAATAGCCTTGATAACGCGGTTTATTGTTATTGAAATTTT
>CAYZEH010000369.1:0-1820 GCA_964477135.1 uncultured Pirellulales bacterium
AAAGTAACTAAGAAAAAAGTTACTAAGAAAAAAGCGAAAAAGAAAGCGAAAAAGAAAAAATAATTGATTATTTTTTCGTTTTAGCAAAAATTGGAAGGTTCTCATGCCACGGCAGAACCTTCCTTTTTTTTTGAAAGACTGAAAAAAATCATCATAGCCTAAACCCCCTTCAATTTGCTATAATCAGCGATTAATGCTCAAATCTGCTATAATTTCTGTAGAATGTGGTTTTCAGCGACAATTTCCAAAGACAAAAACCCTCATCTCGCCCCAATTTAGCTCAAATATGACATTTTGGTTAAGCAACCATATATTCCAACCGAAATAAGTATAGCCTAAATATAGATGAACGCCGTCAGGAAGGCGGTGATTCAAGGCGGCAATGTAAAGTCAATACTACTCGGTTCTACCATGCAATCAAAAAACAGTACAATTAGCAAAAAAGTCGTACTTTCATTAGTGTCCGTTCTGGTCTTTTTTTTACTCCTGGAATATCTTATTCTCTATAAGATCGTCCTGCCCGAGTTTGCCTCACTTCAGAGCAACAATGCCATCCAGAACGCCAAAAGGTGCCAGGATGCAATCCAGTCAGAACTGTCTCATCTTGCCACAGTAGCGGTCGATTGGTCCGCCTGGAATGACACATATCAATTCGTTCAGGATGGCAATGAAGATTATCGCAAAAGCGATCTCGCAGATGATATCTTTACTTCCGGCATATGTGACCTGCTTTTTATCTGTGATCTCCAGGGCAAAGTCATCTTCGGCAAAAGTTATGACCTTGAAAATGAAACCACGGTCGTTCTGGACGAGTTTAACGCCGATAATTTAGGCAGGGATCACTGGCTGCTAAAGCACCCCACCACTAACAGTCCCATCACAGGTCTATACAACACAAGTGCCGGCCTTATGATGCTTACATCGCAACCGGTAATCACAGGCCAATTTAAAGGTCCCGTCAAAGGCACTTTGATTATGGGACGTTTCCTTAATTCTACAAAAATAAAACACATTTCCGACCAGGTCGACGTTATTTTTTCGATCACTGTCGGAACAAGATCAAAAGCAGGCAGTGATCCTTATCATATAATTGACAAGGACAAGCAGAAATATACCGTCTACGACAATAACAGCGGGCCTATTCGGATTGACAAGGCGATTGATTGCCTGCATGGCCAGACTGCGACAATAACAGCTACTACACCTGATAATATTATCAGAAAAGGCCTTGCGATTACCAAAATGTCGCTGCTCTTTGGGCTTGCTATATCGTCGATCTCTTTAATCTCGGTTTTTTTGCTTCTTAAGTACACTCTGCTAAGAAAGATTGAGAATATTTGTAAATTTGTCACACAAATAACAGATTCAGGCAATTTGTCAGTCAGATTCGAAGTAAATGGAAGTGGTGAGTTAAACTCGCTCAGCGAGTCAATAAATACTATGCTGGATACGCTGGAGACTAACGAAGAGCAGATAACCAAGGCGAGAATTGATGCCGAAGCAGCAAGCGAAACAAAAAACCTTTTCCTTGCCAATATGAGCCATGAAATACGCACACCAATGAATGCGATCATCGGTTTTAGTGACCTTCTCGCCGATGAGGACCTTGCAGAAAACCAAAAAGAATACGTTGAAACAATACGAGGCAGCGGCAAACATCTACTTAGGCTTATAAACGACATCCTGGACTTTTCGAAAATCGAAGCTGGCAAACTTGATATTGAGTTGGACGAGTACTCGATCAAAGAAATTTTCACCGCGGTAGAATCGCCCATGCACTCTTTAGCGAAGAAAAAAGGTATCGATTTTGCCATAAACAA
>CAYZEH010000370.1:0-1810 GCA_964477135.1 uncultured Pirellulales bacterium
ATACACTGGGGGCTCTACGCTGTCCCCGCAGGCCAGTGGAATGGTGCTACCAACCACGCTGAGTGGATTCTCCATAATGCAAAAATCCCTGTAAATGAATATGAAAAATTCGCTCCCCAGTTCAATCCGACAAAATTTAACCCTGCCCGCTGGGTCTCAATGGCCAAAAATGCAGGCATGAAATATATCGTTATTACTTCCAAGCATCACGATGGCTTTTGCCTCTGGGATAGTAAATTAACCGATTATGATGTCACCGATGCTACACCATTTAAACGTGATATTCTAAAGGAACTTGCCTGCCAGTGTAGAAAGCAGGGCATCAGGATTTGCTTCTACCATTCAATTATGGACTGGCATAACCCCGATTATCTGCCCAGAAGAGATTGGGAAACACGCTCTGCTGAGGGTGCTGATTTTGATCGCTTCAAGCAACAATATCTAAAAGGCCAACTGGCTGAGCTTATAAAAAATTATGGCCCCCTCGGCGTTCTCTGGTTCGATGGCGAATGGGAAGACACCTGGACACATGAGGATGGTCTCGACTTGTACAAATATGTTAAAAGCCTTCAGCCGGATATAATCATCAATAACAGAGTTGATAAAGGCAGGCAAGGAATGGCAGGTATGACAAAGGATTCAAGTTTTGCAGGTGACTTCGGTACACCTGAACAGGAAATTCCCCAAACCGGTTTTCCAGGTGTCTGCTGGGAATCATGTATGACTATGAATGGCCACTGGGGCTATAATAAAAATGATACAAATTTTAAATCATCAAAGGAACTCATTAGAATACTTATCGATACTGCAAGTAAAGGCGGAAATTTTCTCCTCAATATTGGTCCGAAAGCCGATGGTACTTTTCCCCAGCAAAGTATCGACCGACTCGCAGATATAGGAAAGTGGATGAGCGTTAATGGTCAAAGCATTTATGGCACTTCTGCAAGCACTATTCCAAATCTTTCTTGGGGGCGAAGTACCGCAAAGGCTGATAAAATTTATCTCCATGTATTTGATTGGCCAGCAGAGGCAAAACTGATTATACAACAGAAAATCTCTGATATTGATTCTGCTTATTTACTGGCTGATCCCAGCAAAAAACTTTCCGTTGAAAATGAAAATGACTGTACTATAATTTCAGTACCCGATAAGCCGCTAGATCCGATTGTGACTGTGGTTGTTTTAGAGCTTAAGAAATGAGAATATTGGTATTTTTATTTTTCGGTATGGCGCGTTAACTTTACCTAATTTAACATTGCTTTCAAAAAAATGGTGTTAAATTATAATATTTTTTCAAATCATAACATGTTGTTATTAAGGGGCTTATGTCTCAAGTTAAGCAAAACACTTCTATTTTAGAAGTATTTTATAAAAAAAAGGTTTGACAAATGAACTGTTCGTAGTGTAAAAGTGTATATAGTAATAGCTCTGTGAAATAAGGAAAATGAAAATGGGACCAGATCTTACAAAAGTTATTTTGGAATTGAATTTGAGGATGATGCTTTTAAAAACCATCCAGGAAGAAGCTCAGCCCTCAAGTGATGTTTCTCAAAGAGAAAGCGTTATACTTTCTTTGCTGGATACTAAGGGTTCGATGACAGTTTCAGAGATAACTGATATGGCACCTAAAGGCAGCGGAAGCACAATTTCGACTACTATAACTAAACTTTGGAAAAGAAAGCTTGTAAGCAAGACCATCTGTCCGGATAACCAGCGTGTTACCATAGTTGATTTGACTGGCAAAGGCAGAAAAGCGATGGAAGTGCTGAATTCGCAGCGTGGAAAAAGGTTCCAGATGTTTTTTGATGCG
>CAYZEH010000371.1:0-1809 GCA_964477135.1 uncultured Pirellulales bacterium
CCCCCTGCCCACTTGCATAATGATAGAAATTCTGTTCCCGTGATACTCAATAATCTATCTTTTACCTTTCTTTTAATGTTTTTACCACATTTGCAGTGATATTTGTTACTTTAATGATAATTTAAACAGGTAAGATTAAATGAAAAATAATTTGTTGGATACTGGCTGGATTGGTAATTTGCTTGGGTCGCGATGGTTCCCTATCGTGCCTCAATTTATAATGCTGGGAGCTTTTTGTCTGATTATTGCTGGCGGGTGGGGGATCGATACCGACGATATGGCTTTTGCTAAAGTACTGCGTAATACAAACCTGGCAACGCTGCTTGTCTGGGCATTCTGGTGGCCAATAATGATTGTTATGGCGGTAATATTCGGCAGACTCTGGTGTATGGTTTGTCCGATGGAATTGGTTTCTTCGATAGCAAGTCGGCTCGGCATTCGTTGTAAAGTACCGGCATTGTTAAAGAGTGGTTGGGTGATAACCATCTTCTACACACTTATTCTGGTTTTGGGGATGTACACATTTAGCATACACAGGGTGCCGCACAGAATGGCTATCTATATGCTTGTGCTTTTCGGTGTAGCGTTGTTAACCGGTTTTATATTCGAGAAGCGAGCGTTCTGCAACTATGTTTGCCCCATAAGTTACTTTCTTGGTTTGTACTCCTGTTTATCTGTACTCGAGTGGCGTGCGAAAGATTTATCCGTTTGTAAGGCGTGCAATACGAAAGACTGCATCGCCAAGGATAATTATTATAAGCTGACCAAACATTCCTGCACAAGCAATCTTTACCCTGCGACAATTGAAGACAATCGCGACTGCCTTTTGTGTACACAGTGCCTGAAAGTATGCCCGGACAGTAATTTGCGATTTTCGGTCAGGAAACCATTTAGCGATTTTTTTGGCAGGATTGAGTTGCGAGCTGCTGAAGTTGGTTTTCTTTTAGCAATTAGTGCATTTGTAATCTACGACATTCTTCCGGAATGGTCCGTGACAGGAAAATTCCTTATGTATCTTCCGAAAATGATAGTTAGTGCTTTTGGAGCAACAGCAATTGCATCAGATGTGCTGGCAGGGATTGTACTGTTTATAGTATTGCCGGTTCTGCTGCTTTTGGCAGTAGTGGTTTTAGCAAAGGTATTTTCAAAAGAAAGCTTCGGTAATATTGCCAAAAGTTTTGCTCTTTTGTTACTTCCTACCGTTGCCTTGACCCATCTGGTTAAAGGAATATTTAAGGCAGTGTCGCGAATACCATACCTGAAATATGCCTTGTCCGAACCAAAAGGTGTTAAAGCTGCAACAGGAATATATAACAATGTCATAAAAGTGGACAAGTCTGTGCTCAATACGCTTGAGCCTATAACGAATTATTTATGGGCAGTTGTAGCTTTGTCAGTACTTGTGGTTACTTTATTAATTCTTCGCAAGTCACCATCTTTTAAAAAATTCAATATTGGTGCTAAAGCATCGCTGTTTTTGGGTGTATTTTTCTACTGGGCTGTTCTGGCAATGGCAATCATTATGTGGCGATTTTGAATTCAAATTTAAACTTTCTATTATAATTGTTAAAGGAATTTGAAAATGAGGAAGAAACTTTGGATAGGCTTTGTGGTATTGGCACTTGCAACTACGGTGAGCATTTCGATGGATACTATGCCGGATTCCAAAGAAAAAAAGACAATGTTTTCCAATGCAGATAAGGCAAAATATAACTTTAATAATCCATTGCCTTGGTTGGAAATGGGCGCAGATATTCGTTTTCGTATGATCCGAGAAAGAGCCAGGAAGTTAGACAATAATAAAAACAG
>CAYZEH010000372.1:0-1798 GCA_964477135.1 uncultured Pirellulales bacterium
CATCTGCCTGTGTTGGTTCAAGCTCAATTGCATGAACATAAGCATGGCCTTTAGTTCCTTTGAAACGGATCTCAACTATACCATCCTTAGGCTCAATATCTTTAAATGTTAAATTCAACGCTTTGCCTACTCCGCCTGCCTGGACAGCGATATCATCAATGGTTGCAACCAGATTGCCGTTGATACTTATTATCATAGCGTTATGAGCGCAGTCGAGGCCTCGATTTGCGCCGATCATAATTTTGGTCTGATATTTACCAGGTGCGACAGTGATATTCATCCAGAACTCCGGGCTGTGAACGCCGTAGCGGTAAAGCATCGGATCGGCAACATCAGCTATATCTTTTTCAGCAGGACTCGTCCACCAGCTATTAGCAACTATATCAGCATCCCACCCGAGTCTGCTGCACCACTCGGTCGCCGGTTTCCAGGCATTGCCTTTCTTGTCAATATAATCATTACGCTTGGAATATCCGAAAATGAATCTTTGCGCATCTTTTGGGCCGTCGCCAACACCGCTTTCGTTTTGACCAGTTGCTGATGAATAAGCAATCGCATCTATATACACATTTGCTGCTTTTGAAAGGGGGTTACATTCACAGCGTGATTTGATCTCAAGGGTATGCTGCGTATTGCTCAATCCACTGGTTTCATATAATATTTGCTGATCTTTTGTGAACGGACTCCAGCAATCGATAAACACCAGCTGCTTTTTGCCGTCAAGATATAAATCTGCGCGACCACCAGTTTCGTTAGTTTTTCCAATTACCCTGACCTGGTTGCCGATGAATTTTATTTCTACTGATGCATTTTGAACATCGGTAACATGCATTTTATTTGTGTATGCATTTTTGTCACTAACTACCTTCCAATCCCCTGTATACTTCAAAGCGCCATCATCTATCTGAACCTGCGGATCATTTCCCTTTATCTCTATTGACTTTTTGCCATCATGTCTTATCGTAACTATGCAGTCAGCGTTTTTTAATTTTTTTACCTTGTATCCGTTTCGGTTAAGATTGTTTACCTTCGACAGTTTCATTCCATCAGCAGTAATCGATTTGGGCAAGAAACTTAGCCTCAAAACCTCCGTTACAGCTTTCGGAGCATCGAAAGTTTTATATTTGATCAAACCTTTGCTGTAAATAACATCAGAGACAACTGTTGTGCTTCTTACGATATGATTTTCGCGAGCAGGTGCCAGCATTTCAGGATTCCATCCGAGAGTTTCCAAAAAATGCCTCAAAGGCCATGGATGTGAAAGATTCAACCAATCTTTAGCTACGAGCGCAGTGCCTGCAACTGTATCCATTACGACCCCGTTTTCGCGCGCGTCATAGGTGCCTATAATAGATAATCGCCTCGACACTTCTTTTGCCCAGGGGTCATCGGTCAATGCTGCGTACTGAGCAAGTACAGGCATAAAAGCATGAATCGAATAATTATGTGAGTTCCCGCAGCAATCTCTTCCTTCAGGAAAACTCCAAGCCCCGTTGTAGGTATCGCCAGCAGAACCTGGATCGACACTGACTATATTAAAGTATAAAGTCGCAATATTTCTTACATCGGTTTTCCAGTTTGGAAATTCGTCGCGATTTTTCATAATATAATCACATGCCCACGTGCAGACGAGCGTCGTAATTTCTTTCCTGCCGTCCCAATAGTAAAAACCCCAGGTCCCTTCCTTTGTCCATTCATCCAGCAACGTGTCTCGCAGATAATCCCGCCCAGCATTTCTGACTTTTACAAGGTCATTATTTTTGCCCGCATAGTCTATATCTATCATTCCGTCGAGAAA
>CAYZEH010000373.1:0-1768 GCA_964477135.1 uncultured Pirellulales bacterium
ATAACGACGCGTTTCAACAGGCGCATGCTCTTTGCGATCCGCTGAAAACGCATGGTTATATGACATTTTTCAAGATTGGTATTGATTAAAGCCCTTTCGCAGTCTCGATAGCATTTTCCGGACATACTTCCAGGCAGGATCCGCACTCCAAACAGTGTTCGCTATCTATTTGATAAATGTCTCCTTCTGAAATCACGTTTACGGGACAGGCTTCCTGGCATATCCCGCAAGCAGTGCATTTACTTGTGATGGTGTAACCACTTGGAATTAATTTTGCGCCACCAAAAGAAAATCTTTGCCGCTTAGGCGGTCCCGTTGAAAGATCGAAGATTTCTCCCTTGCCCTTGTACAAATGGATACCCTCAAGCACATAACGCTTCTCACCTGGATAAAGATCGTTCATCATTGGGTTGAAATCAAATATTTTATCCACGACAAGTCTATCATCGCAGAACTTAACATCACCGACAAGTCTAACGGAAATATACTTTTCATTCATTCCGCAAACGGCAACACTCGGATTAGCTTTCAATTGTCTGTAAAATGATTTTCCCCTTGCGGTAAGAAAATAGAGACCATCTTCTTCCACGAACATTACATCTATAATTCTAGCTGATGGTTCCCTGTCGTTTATGGTGGCAAATGTTACAGATTTGATTTCTCGCAACAGTTTAAGTGCTTTTTGGGCTATTTCATCCATAACGGTCTCCTGATCCTCATACAGATGAGCTGAAAGATTTTTTACATCACCCTGAATTTCAGCATTCTGCACAGGTTATTTGTCTATCATTAGCACATATAACGTCCACAAATCAGCCGCGAGGGTTTTTTCGTCGGCTGAATTTGCATTGTTATATGGCTTTTTTCGTCTCTCTTTTTTTCCCAATCGGGCAAACAAACTCGCACTTTCTACAGTATTTTATTGGAGATTGTTCACCGGCACTTCCTTTATCGCTTTCGGAAACATCCTTTTCCATTCGTATATTGCAAATTTCTCTATTATAAGCGCCATCCCTAGCAGGCAGATCTAAAGAATTATTGATTGATTCAAATAATGGCACTTTCTTATTCATGGCATTTTCAGGGCAAACTCTTCTACAATATTCTTTGCAGTCTGCACATGGATCAAACGCAACAGGACCAGTTGGTTCTAATTCAGCATCGAGAAACAGCGCCCTCAATCGGATTCTGGGGCCGTAAAACTTAGTCACCAGCATATTGTTCTTCCCGATACAACCCAATCCGGCCAGTACCGCAGCATCCTTGAGAAAAATACCCCCCTTTTCAACATAATAATGAAGTTTCCGGGTATTCACTTTCAGGTTGTTTTCAATCTGTTGCAGGGTCAGCTTCATAATATCAATCAACAGTCGATTACCGGGGGTTCCCCTGCCATCCCACCAGTCAAGCTCCGGCTGTTCTTCAGGGTGTGAAAGGCCGATAACGAGTACAGATCTTGCTGAATCCGGCCATTTGAATAAATATTTATTCGAAAGGGTTTCATCATCTCTGACGGTGCCGATTCCTTCATAATTTCCCATTTTCGTATATATCAGGTGCGAGGAAGACAATTTAAGGGCTTGCGTGCTTGCAATACCCGCAACAGTAGACCCGTTTTCAATAGCAGTTTCAATCATCTGTTTTCCAATTCCCATAATCAAAGCCTTTTTGCCTAATTGCCAATTTTTATGCAGAAAAATAACAATTTTGGATTTTTTATCTTCATGCAATTTTGCTATCGCATGGTGTTTGTTCAAGCCATATAACG
>CAYZEH010000374.1:0-1748 GCA_964477135.1 uncultured Pirellulales bacterium
AGTATTTTATCGGCACCGTTCAACATCTCATATTCAGCACCCTCCACATCAACCTTGATTAAAAGTTTTTCATTAGCAAATTTATCACGAATTATAATATCTAAGGTAGATAAGGGTACTATTCTCTTCTTAGTTGAAGTGCCGGCCCAATCCTGAATAAGTGATGCGGCACTCCCCGGACCAAACAATGTAGCCAGGCCTGGATTAGCAGCCAATCCAACTGGGAACACTTCTACATCATAATATCCGTTTGTTTCCAGATTTACATATAAGTATTCGAGATTGTATAATAAGGGTTTGACTGCTACAACTTTCAATCCGGCATGTCTCGCTAAACATGTATAATATCCTATGTTTGCCCCTATATCGACAAATACCGTGGATTCCATAAGATAGCTTCTAATAAGTTTTGTCTCATCGGGCTCATACAAGCCATCTTGCAATTCTTTTGGGCCAGTAAACTTAAATCCATAAGGATTTGATTTAATGCCGGATCTTTTCATGTCTCTTGCGATACCGACGTAATTACTCGCAACAGATAAAAGAGGATATCGATTATATATATAATTTTTCAATTTTCTTAACATAGGTATTTCCTCAGAATTCTCAAGCTAACTATTTTTTATCTATCCATCCTTCCCAGAAGAAGTCTGGCTGCAACGGCATGCCCTTCCGGAGACCAGTGGTCGTCGTAGTCCAGATAATATTTTCTGCTATCGGGGGTTTTTCTGACAAACGTTTCAAAGTCGATGAAATAAGCCCCCGGTGTCTGCAAGCAAAATTCCCTTAAAATCCATCTCCGATTATCGGGTTTATCTTTTCTATATAATATTGATTTGTCAGATGTGTCCAAAATATAGAAATTGCTTTGCCCGGCGTCTTTGTGAAGGCGATTAAGGCAGTACAGGAAAAACTCTTTATGCTCTTCATCAAGAGTACATTTAGCGGGGGGATCAATAGGCGGAGGAAAATCATATTCCTCGGGTGCGGGATCAACGCTCAGGGATTTACGAATCCTTTTACTGAATATCGGTCTTATGATACGGGCATGGTAAGCCTTTCCGTACGAGCTCCGGTAGAATTTGTTCCAGGACCAGTAATCGGGCTGCTGGCGTGCGACCATCGCCTTAAAACCTTTTTCATCACCCGGGCTGGGATGATATTCTATATCATAATCGCCGGAAGGCGGTTTCTTGATGTCACCCAGAAGATCATTGGGGCAAAATATGTATACGACAGAAACAGGACTTAACAAGTCCTTATACAATTCAAAGGACTGGATTATACGATCCATGTCCCAGCCAGGAATGGCCAGATTAATTACCTGATAAGAGGGGTCTGACTTTTGCAACTCTTTTTCGAGAAGCTGCCCTACTGTTTCTTCCCACTGGACACCCCATCCAAAAGCAAATGAATCGCCTATGACAACAACATTTTTTCTTTCAGGTGACAAGTCCCAGTCAGGCCCACGGAACCCATATTTATTTGTATCAATTGTATAATCCAGCTGTCCCGGGTAATACAACCTCACATTTTGCAGGTCTTTTTTTAAGGTATAGGCAAGCTGCGGATGGTATTCGCCATAGATACCTTGTACCACAGGACGTCTTGCCTGATAGACTGCTTCTTCGATGGTAGGAACATTAAAAAATGGGAGAGCAGCTTCAACAAGAAAAACCGCCGCGCCAAGGGATATAATAACCAAGATTATATTTACGAGAAAAGATGTAATCTTTTTTTTCATACAG
>CAYZEH010000375.1:0-1729 GCA_964477135.1 uncultured Pirellulales bacterium
TTAACGGTAAAGAGGCGGGGATCGTTTGGACGACGCCGTGGGAGATCGATGTTACTGACCTGCTGGTCGATGGGGAAAATGATTTGGAAGTTCGGGTTGCTAATACGTGGAACAATCGGTTGATCGCCGATTCCAAGCTGGCGAAAGACAAACAGCAGGTCTATGTTTCACAGCCTTACAGGTTTAATGCGAAGCACCCGCTGAGTAAAGGCGGACTATGGGGACCAGTGAAGGTTAAGCGGGAGAAATAAATGTATCAAAAAAGCGAATATCCAATATTCAACAAGGAATGTCGAATAACGAAATAAAAACAGCGGTGCGTGTTTTGTAGAGTGCCGCTTACAACTTTTGGCCAGTGGGGCTTGTTTTTCTTTTTTGCCACAGAGGAAAAAGAGGGCCACAGAGGGATAAGAGATTTTTGGGCATGGAGTTCGGTTTTTTTAGAGAGTACATATGGCCATTCAAGTTATATTTGTGACTTATAAGGAATTGCAATAATGAAAAAAAAGATTACTATCATAATATTGCTAGTGTTGTGCATTGTTGCCGGGCTAATGTTATTGTTCGCTATAAACAATCAGCAGCAATCGAGTGTTGCGATTCTTAATATAAATGAAATAGGTGTGATTGAAAATTATTTAGCTATAGAGTTTCCTTCTACTACTAAAAAAGTTTATTCGTATTACGATTCTTTCGACCGTTATCATCTTTACGTTGTTGTAGAATTCAGTGAGGAAGATTTAGATTCATATAAACAGGGTCGGCAGTGGGAGGCTTTTGCCGGACTTTCTGATAGTGAGAAAAGTATTTTGACAAGCCCAGTGATGTATCGTTACAAAGGTTTATATTTATTCAAAATGAAGAACTTGCCTTGGTGGAAGCCCGTGGGAAATAATACTATATGGATGCGTTCAAAATCTGAGGATGATGCAAATGGCGATGAGGAGTACCGTACTACAGAGTTGATCGAGAAAGATGGAGATATGATTCGTGTTTATATTGTAAAAAGCAGCTGGGTAAAGGCTCCGCAAAAAATCAAAAATATGTTTAATGATCCAAGGCGGGTAATAAAAGAGAGTGAATTACTTCCTTTTACGATAGTAAAATGATAAACAGTACGTTGACAGATTAGCGAATTCCGTCAACGTACTATTTGGTGACTATATTTGTTTTATACTTTCCATGGTGCTCGCAATTTTCTGTTTAGTGATTTTGCGAGTTGGGAGTCTCCTATTACCTGCTCTTTTTTCGGGTTCCATTTTACCGGACGGTTTAGGCGGGCGGCTGCGTTGGACAGGTGCGAGATAAGGTCGGACTGAACGGCAGTTTCTATCGGAGATATAGGTTTTTTGCGAGTTTTGATACATTCGACAAAGTTGCCTGTCTGACTTTTGCTTTCATAAAGGTGTGTGTCGGTGCTTTTAAGTTTGAGTTTTCTTAGCTTCTGGTCGTGGAAATCGATAGAGCCGCGTCTTACGCTAACCCAGCCTTCGGTTCCGTGGAAAGTTGTTCCGTGGTCGCGAGGCTTGGGATGATATTTTTTGGCCACAGGCATTGCGGTATAATTGTCCATGAAACGCATTTTTACGCCGTTAGCGTATTCACAATTTATATCCCATATACCGAGCGTATCGAAGAGAGAGCCCTGATTGACCTTACCCGTGCCTTCATAGAAAATCGGGGCGGTCTCGTCGGTATTGTTGCCCCACTGGGCTATGTCGAGAGGATG
>CAYZEH010000376.1:0-1727 GCA_964477135.1 uncultured Pirellulales bacterium
TGGGCTGAATTAAAACCGTCTCTACCAGTCTAGCCTGTTTTTCAGAGGGCCTTCGGCGTGTCTTGGGTTTTGTCTTTACTAAACCAACAGAAACCATAACCCCTGCAATGATTACAACTGTAGGTAAAATATACCTGACACTAAAACCTATATATTTCGATGATTTCATAATTGCACCTCTTCTGTTTTCCTGGTGATTAGTTGTTAATTTCCTTTGGTTCAGGACGTTGTATTTCCCAACTGCCTGCGATTGCCTTGCAAAGATCGATCCTACGTTCGATTAGTACTCTACGCCCATTAAGTTCTGTTATTTCAAGATTTTGTTGCGATACGAGGGAGTCAAGCACCCTGATATAGTCAAGACGGCCTTTTAAATAGTTCAATTCAGTGCTATCGTAAACCTGGCGAGCTAGCTTGAGCTGCTGATTGAGGTTATCCAAATATAGTTTCTGGTAAGCTTCCTGACTGATAGCATCTTCGGTTTCTTTCAGTGCTACCAGAATAGCTTGGCCGTAATTATTGATCCTTTCGGATAAAGTACCTTTTGTCCTCAATACCTCGGCTTTGCGAAGTCCGGCATCGTACAGCGGGCCGATTACGTTTGCGGTTAAATTTGAAACCCAGTCATCAAAAAGATTGTCAATATCATCTGAGGAACTTTCCACTCCCACAAATATACTTAACCTGGGATATTGATCGGCAATTGCAACAGCAACACGTTTATCGGCAGCCTGAATGCTCTTGAATGCTCTTTGAATATCAGGTCTGTTTTGGACGGTTGATGACGGCAGTCCGGTCTCCGGGAAAGCGGGTAACTTGATAAGCTTTATATCTTCATCCTTCCAGCTCAACGCGGGGCTTTTTCCCAGCAAAACAGAAAGCTGATGCTGTAACACTACCATGCTCTCCTGTGCCTTTATGAGCTTTCCACGTGTAGATTCAACCAACTGCTGCTGCCTGTATACATCCGCGGCACCGACTTTTCCCTTTGAAAACTGTGTTGTAATTATATCTAGTACATTCTGGTTTGAAATAACCTGCTGATTCAAGACCGTAGTTGCCTGCTTTACTTCGGCGAGTTGATACCATGTTTTCGCAACGCTTGAAGTTAAGGTTATTGCTGCGGCATAGACATCTTCCTGTGCAGCAATCGCATCCAGTACGGCGGCCTGCTGAGATGACCGTATTTCACCCCAAAGATCAACTTCATATGATAAAGTTAGACCTGCCGAGAAATTTGAAGAATATTTCTTAGTTTTTAACGTTTCACGTCTGTTTCTGCTTGCATCGCTGGTGTAATTTATTTTTGGAAAAAGGTCTGCCCCTCGTTTAACTGCAATTTGTTCTGCCTGTGTTAATCGGTCCCATGCAGAGAGGATAGAGAAATTATTGCCAATTGCTTCATTCATTAATCCGTTCAGATTTGGGTCATTAAATGACATCCACCATTTTTCCGGTAATATCTCATTACCGCTCTTAGAAAAATTACCTGGCAGGGAAACAGGGCTGTCAATTATTTTAATCTTAGAACTACATCCTATGATTGCAATGCACATCGGAACCAGCAGCATCTTTTTTAATAGTTGTGTTTTCATTAGCATTATTTCTATCATAGATACCCTCAAAATATATATCCATCTACATTTAATGTGTATGTTGGCGGTTTAATAGTTACTTGTTTTTTTAAAGACTACCTGATAAGGTCCAGGACATCGCGCACCCGAATA
>CAYZEH010000377.1:0-1725 GCA_964477135.1 uncultured Pirellulales bacterium
CGGGTAAAGGAAGAGTACAGAACATTCTTTTTGTTCCAGTCAAAACGAAAAGCTTGTATTATAACCCTGTCATCTCCGACAAACAGTTGTCTTGTAATATATAATTTCTCAAAATCCTCACCTACCATTTTAGAGGAAAAAGTTTTTCCAAGGTACTTGTTGACATATCTGGTAACTTTTTCCTCATCTCTTGGGCTAAAGGTCATCTTAAGGGCACGTTCAGCGTCATTGTTACGAAACGCACCCAGCAGGTCTCTATACATCAAGGTTTGCTTGTCATCAGTCGACGCGAAGATTTTTTTTGCAATATTGCTTTCGTACTCGATCATATTGCACTTAAGATACATTGAAGTGACCGTAGGATTGTAGTCATCAAAGTCAACCTCAAGAGAAAGCGGAATACTCTTTGTTTTGATAACCTCAGCATTCAGCACGATACAATTCATCGCGATAATTAAAAACAAAACAGTGTTTTTCATAAAACCAATCCTTTCATGTTTGATAATTATACATCCCGTTGATCGTAAACACAAAAATAAAGACGCAGAAACAGGAAAATCTTGCACTTAACTTTCACCCATCTGTTTTTTTTTCTTATCCCTTTTTTTTATTTCCCGGCTTTATATTCCCATACTCTCCCGGTACAGCCGACAAGTAAAGCCGATTCGTCCTTATTGCCGGAAGGTACCGAAAGTATTGCGGTTCCATAAACGCTGGTTTCATCTTCCAGAACTTCATGGTAGACTAGCTTCTGATTTGAATCGAACACAAATAAAGCCGCCCGAATCGCCTTAAAACCGACCAGTGTTCCTTGAAAGCACATTTTCCCAAGAACTGCAAAATATGGAGGTTCATCGGACTTAAAACGTATCGGGATTCCTTTAAGGTCACTGAGATAACGCATGTCAAGCTCCGCTTTTTTGATACCTTCCTTGTTCAGGACTAAATATTTACCAGTTTCATTTTGGAAAATAATAAAATGAGGTTCATCGTTCATAGTCGGAAACGAAGCAATAGCTATTTCCCCGTATGGAAACCTCTTATCGATCTTTCTGGGGATATCTCTGGAACGGGCTTTGTTCCACGGAGCAATGCTATCTGCTCTGAATGAGCACTTACCGCTCCTTCCATCGGTGACTATTTCATATTCACGGACAGGTGATTTATTACTTTTGAATCTCTTATACCCAAACTGATTGCCGTCTTCATCTCTGAATATCGCACCCATGTTTCCCGCTATACAATATTCAAGTCCGTCATTAGGGTCCAGTTGCCCAAATTTAATATCTGTAACAACATCGATCCGCTCATCCTCTGCAAACAAATTCTTTTGAAGAAAACCTTCGCCTGCGTATATCCCAGGGGTAAACTCGGCAGGGATTTTTGTGATGCGGTAATAAGCTACAAAGCCAATAATCAATAAAATGACTATCGCAAGCAAAAAACACTCAAGAATATTACCTCGCCTCACGATTGACCTTTCAACTTTGAAAATAGGTTGTACTTTTCTCTTATCCCTCTCTTTTTTCTCATTGTCCAGAGCTTGTCCCGATTTATCAGGGGCGGCAAAATAACCGCTGATAAAAAGCATGGCCAATAAATTTCAAAAGTCTGACAAGATGGGTGAAAATGCTTTCTTTTCACCCATCCTGATAAAGCCTGATCAAGATACGGCTTCTTTCTTTCGGCTGGAAACTACCTTAAGCTGATACGCGATTCCACCGG
>CAYZEH010000378.1:0-1722 GCA_964477135.1 uncultured Pirellulales bacterium
CGGCTGACTAAGGGAATTTTTTATTTGTATGCTTCTTTGGGGTCGTAGACTTTTTTTGCTATTAGTTGCAGGTCTGCGGTGGTGCCAGATTTCAGGGCACGGTAGAAGCATGACTGGTATCCTACGTGACACTGGCCTTGATCGACGGTTACTTTTAAGATTAAACAGTCCTGGTCACAGTCAACGAGGATCTGCTGAACTTTTTGTGTGTGGCCTGACTGTTCGCCTTTTTTCCAGAGCTTTTGTCTTGATCGGCTGAAGAATACAGCGTTGCCTGTTTCTATGGTTAGTTTGAGGGCTTCGGCGTTCATGTAGGCGACCATGAGGATATCGCCTGTTGTAGCGTCCTGACTGATGGCGGTAATCAGGCCTGTAGAGTCAAATTTTGGTGTGAAATTCAAACCTTCTTCTATTTCTTTCGGTGCCGACATCCGATATCTCCTATTGTTAAATGATTATTAAATTTCTTGTAAGCAGATGTTTTAGCCTGTATTATCTGCGAAAACAAGTTTTTTTCAGGGAATGAACGAATATATGAGCAAAAGCAAAAAAAGTAAATATATTTCTTATGTCTTGAGATTTGCAGTCGCTGGGGCGGCTATCTGGTGGGCGTTTCAGGGAGAGGATCTGAGTAAGGTCAAGGACGTGCTTTTTTCGATGAATATGTGGGTTTTCGGGGCAGCTCTTGGTCTTTATTTGCTCAGTCAGCTTGTGTTTGTGTCCCGGTGGTATCTTTTGCTTAAGGTTCAGGGGATCGATATAAAATATTGGGTGGCGGTAAGGCTTCATCTTCTTGGTCTTTTTTATAATAACTGTCTGCCTTCTTCTGTTGGAGGTGATTTTCTGCGGGCGTGGTATGTTACAAAGCATACGGATAAGAAGCTGGAAGCTTTTTTGAGCGTGTTTGTGGATAGGGTTGTCGGGCTTTTTGGTATGCTTTTGATGGCATTTGGGTGTTTTTGGTTTGTGCCGGCAGAGGTGAGGAGCGGGATGTTTGACTTTTCGGGGGGCAGTGAGGCGGTAGTTGAGCAGTCTGGTTTTGATTTGAAGATGATATTGCTGGTCGTGTTAGGGGTTGGGATCGTTTTGGTGGTATTGTTTTGTTTGACAAAGAAGGGCAGAGAGCTTGCTCGCAAGTTGTTTGTTCTGATAGAGGATAAGGGTCTTTCGGCATTGAAAAAGGGCCATTCAGCGATCATGATATACTGGGGTAAAAAATTGGCGTTGGTTGCGGCGCTATTGCTTACGTTTGCATGCCAGGGGATATTTATTTTCGGGCTTTGGCTTATCGGCAAGGAGATAGGGATCGAGGCGGATGCAAAATATTATTACATATTTTTCCCGATATCGTGGCTCTTGGGGACTTTGCCTATAACTGTCGGCGGTGCTGGGATAATGGAATTGTGGCTTAAGAGGATGTTTATCAGCGTTTGCGGGGTCGAGAGCGGCAAATCGTTGGTTTTGGCGTTTTCTCAACGAATATTATTGCTTTTGGGGTCGCTTCCTGGTGCGATAATTCATATGGCAGGAGCACATTTGCCTAAAGATATTTTTATTGACTATGATGATAGTATGAAGTAACTTATGGTAGCTTAGGAAATGTTGATTTTTGGTAAATAAGTGATTTTTACAGCAAAGGAGTGTTGTTAGCCAGATGCGAATAATGGGGTATTTCAAAAGCTTTTTTTTACGCGGAATGGCAGTGCTTTTGCCGACCATTCT
>CAYZEH010000379.1:0-1638 GCA_964477135.1 uncultured Pirellulales bacterium
TAGTAATACAATAAAAATTAGCAAGAGACAAGAGTAGATTTGACCCCTTTATTTTCTCTCACCTTTTTTTCTACTTTTTTAGTAACCCCAAGTTTTATATATGCAACATCATGAGATAGATGGTACTTAATTTGTCCATTTTTATAGAGTTTTGTCAACTGCAGCTCGATTTCGTTTATTCCTTTGCCACCAAAACGTTTCGGCACGTACGAAAGCAAAGTTATTTTGTCGTTTCGAAGCTCAAGTTGTTGAGACTCTATATAAAGCTTATCGATTGCTTCTTTAAAGTTGAAATGCTCAGGTCTTGAAGTTGTCTTTATAAGTTCGTCTCTGTCGCTCTCCGTCATAACACCACTGAAAGTAAGGATATATCCCTTTTTTACTTTGTCTGCATTAAAAAAGACTTTGTGTCTCATGGTTTTTGGAATTTCAAATTGTTCTGAAACTCGCAGAGAGGTATTTTTGAATAGAACATGTCTTGCTGTAATAAGATAAATGGCGTTGTCCCTGTTGTAGAAAAATCCGCTTGAACTCCCAGCTTTGGTCACTATAAGGACTGGATATTTCGAATTAGTGCCCGGAAGATCTGGATACGAGTGTGAAGTCCCAGCCGAAAGAAGAAAAACAACTATGAAAGAAAATAATATACCGGATCTCCGACTTATAGAATGATTTTTCACTTTTTGCTCCTCTTAAGGTGTTTGGATCTGTCAAATTGTCATCTCGATATTTACTTTGGCATAACGTTGCGGTTCACCTGGCGCAGGGCTATACAAAAACAGGTAAATACCGAGGTCTTTATATCATGCTAAAACTTGTTAAACGGCCAGACCCCTGCGATCAGGTGAAACCGTTTGGTTATACCTCTTAAAATTTCGGAATATATTGGGCAACCACTACCCACCTAACAGAAGAGTTGTCAGTATGGAAGACCCCGTCCCTTTGATAACATCCAAGCCAAATTCTCCCACTTTTTTAAGGTATTTGAGCATTGCTGGGCCATCTGCCTTTTTTAATTCGTCTCTTGCAAATAAGAGATTTGCTAAATCTGTATGATGGCCGCCTTCAGCGGCACTCTTTTGCATAAGACCGATTACCTCTTCAATTTCGGTATTCAAGGTATCTATATCGATATCATTTTTTACCTGATTCCATTCTTGAATAAACGCAATGTTTGTTTGGTGCACATCCCCAGCTAAGGCGCTTCCGTAAATATTGGAATTCATCACGATTACCAGATTGCCAGAAGTTAGCTGCTCAGAAGCGTCCGAATTCTCTAATATCCTATTAACAACGCCCGGCAAAAGCGTCCTTGCCTCTCTTAGACGCTCCATTCTTTCGATAATTAGTTGACTTGCTCCATTATTCCTTTCCTCTTTAGGGCGTTCGTATAATGCTTGCGGGAGATCTGTTGTTCCCGATAAGGTAGTTCCTGATTCGGTATCAATAACAGCAAGATTAATGCTTGCTGAATAATCTTTTTTAGTATCCTTATCGTCTTCTCTCATGATATTTTCCTTTAAGGTATAACGGCCCGCTTCACCTGACGGCGGTTGGATCCTAAAAAATGGCTAAATGTTTTAACATTACAACCAGCTACATATTTCCCTTAAACCGCAAGATATAGCCGGTCAGCGT
>CAYZEH010000380.1:0-1635 GCA_964477135.1 uncultured Pirellulales bacterium
TTGAAAGCTAATGTTTGCCTATTTGGGCAACACGCCCTTAAGGGTATAAATCAAATTGTTCTTTCTGGTGAGCTATGAAGGATAAGAAAGATTTTATTTACTCGCAGTATCGCGAAAAGGTTGCTGATTTTGTTTTCGACAGCAAGGTGGTTTCTGTTTTTGATGACATGATCCGCAGATCTGTGCCGGGTTATGCAACGGTTATTGCGATGACAAAGGTTTTTGCTCAGCAGTACGCTATAGCGGGCAGTAATTGTTATGACTTAGGCTGTTCGCTGGGGGCAAGCACTTTGGCAATGCGAAAAGGCATTGAATCGCGAGGCTGTCAAATTATAGCGGTTGATAATTCCCGCGCCATGGTCGACAGATGCAAAGAGATAATCCAATCTGATATCAGTGATGTTAAAGTTAATGTTATCCTTGGTGATATTCGTGATATCCAGATAGAAAACGCCTCGGTAGTGGTGCTGAATTTTACTTTGCAGTTTCTCGCACCCCAGGTTCGGGATGAGCTTATAAAAAGAATCTATAAAGGTATGGTCCCAGGCGGGGTGCTGGTACTGTCCGAAAAAATTGCCTTCGAAAACGATACGGAAAACAATTTTCAAATAAATATGTATCATGATTTTAAAAAGCTCAATGGCTACAGTGATACGGAAGTCAGCCAGAAAAGAAAAGCCCTGGATAATGTATTGATACCGGATTCTTTGCCGAGTCATTTTGATAGACTTGCAGGCGCCGGCTTTGATGAATATTATATGTGGTTTCAATGTTTTAATTTTTGTTCAATGGCAGCTTTTAAGAAATGATAGACTATTGCGAATTTTTAAATAGATTAAAAAGTATTGACGAACTTGGCGGGTTTGTAGATTACATATCACCCAAAATTACAGATGCTTGGCAGCAGCTTAACAATGGTGATTTGTCGAAATGGCAACATGCGGTAAATTCTTTGCCGGATGTTAACCCGTCACGGATAGATATTAATAACGATGCGATAGCTATTGGTTATCTGGGCGATTGTGATGACAAGACCAGAGCCCGCCTGAAACAGTCACTAATGCAGCTGCATACCTGGCGAAAGGGGCCTATAGATTTTTTCGGCATAAGAATTGATACTGAATGGCAGTCCTACATGAAGTGGAACCGCCTGAAAGACAAAATCGCCCCGTTGAAGGACAGGCTTATTTTAGACGTAGGTTGCGGCAACGGCTACTATGGTCTAAGAATGCTCAGCCAAGGCGCCAAAGTCATCGTCGGGATCGACCCGCATTTGTTGTTTGTAATGCAGTTCCAGGCATTCAATAAATATATCAAAACCGATTCCGTTTCAGTGCTTCCTTTTAAGCTTGAGGATATGCCCACAGATACACCTTGCTTTGATACCGCTTTTTCGATGGGCGTTTTGTATCATCGCAGAGACCCCATAGACCATATCAGCAGACTAAAAAATCTAATGAAACCCAAAGGCCAGCTTGTACTTGAAACTTTGGTAATCGACAGCGACAAAGACGAAATATTAAACCCCGAAAAAAGATACGCCAAGATGCCGAACGTCTGGCAGATACCATCGCCATCGGTTTTAGTAAGTTGGTTAGACCAGGCCGGCTTTTGCAATATTGAAGTTGTCGATAT
>CAYZEH010000381.1:0-1616 GCA_964477135.1 uncultured Pirellulales bacterium
AAGGGGTTCATGCATATTTCATCTCTGATTTTTGTCAGCTGCGGAATTAATCCTAGGGCTTTACTGTATAAAAGTTCTCCATGGTTACGACGTTGTCCTATAGCGCAACAACGAGATGCAAATCGGCTTACCGAACGGCAAAACCGTATGGACGGTTTATCTTGTTTGCTCTCCGGCAACAACTCAATACGATCTGCGACTTCATCGGCCTTGCGCTTTATATGTGCAAGGCATACCTGCCGTCCAGCCGGTTTAATCGCATTATATGCAGCATAGCTGTCTGCAACAAGACTCCCGCTGAAATTATGCCCAAAAATCGAAAGAGCGACTTCTGAACTGCGAGAATAATCCGCAAGAAAGAAATCAAAAGATGTATTACCCGCATACCATAACTGTGCGTTTCTCCCATCTATCCTCCAATGGGTTTCATCACCGTGAATGATCTCAGATGCACGAACTTTATTACGCAGATCTTCATACAGAGACAGCCCCGATTCGGCAACTTTATGCGA
The DNA here is from genome assembly GCA_964477135.1 of uncultured Pirellulales bacterium. Classification (GTDB taxonomy): domain Bacteria; phylum Planctomycetota; class Phycisphaerae; order Sedimentisphaerales; family Anaerobacaceae; genus JAGLTN01. Next base: position 513 of record CAYZEH010000381.1, read on the forward strand.
AAATGCCAATGATGAAGCAGGTGCAAAAGGCATTCCGAAAAGCCCTGAAAATACCTTTAAAACATCACGGTGTGAAAGTTTAACTTCATGTCGTAAATATACTGCCACTGCTTTTGTTATCGGGCCGATATCGCAGTTACGCAGTTCGCCATTTGCAGTTTCAAAAACGTCGCGACGACAAGAAGGACAATAAGCCTGCTGATGAACGTATTTAGTTATAACGGTACGTGGCTGCAAAATAATGTCTTCCTGAATCTGAATATGACAATCATCAACTGCATCAAGGTCTTTGCATTGACAATGAGGGCAGGTATGTGGCGGATCTACATGCACTGTTTTATCCACTCTATCTGGAATTTTGCGACTCCATCCGGGATGTCCAACAGGTGCACCTCGCTTCTTCGTCTTTTTGACATCTTTTCGGTCAGGTGATTTTTTGTTGGCTTTGAATTTCAGGCGATGTTCATGCTTTAAACTCGCTTCAAGCTCTGCAACACGTTTTTCAAGAGCTTCATTATCTTTCTCAAGAGACGTTACATATTCCTCATTCTCAAAGCGCCGCCAGCCTTCATGAAAGGTTTCATTTGCAGCATCATTTATCAGAGATTTAGCCCATTTCACAGACATGCCCAAATGCGGGCATGCCTTCCTATAAGGACATATAAATCCATACGGCGCTTCTTTATAACGACCCATGCTGCCTGAGATCCTCCCCTTCACGAACAAGCAACCAGTTAACCTCGCTCAATTCTTTTAGTAGCTCTTTAAGTTTCTGATGACGCCCTGTCATCTTTCTGACAAGCGGGAGCGCTTCTTTCGGAATGTGTTTTGTTTTTGTTACCCCATTCACCTTGGTTGTCAGATTATAAGCTTCGTACTTTAGACCTTTAGAAGAAATCGACCCAATCAGAAAATCTAGATTATCAGATATCTTTCCCAGCACTCTTTTTCTTTTTTTCAACAGCGTAGTCACACTTGCCACTTTTCACCTCTTTCTTAGTATTAGACGTATTAATACGCCTAATATCTCACAAAAAAATAAGAGAAGCAAGAAAAACTTTTCTATAATTGAAGTTTTTTATCTGGAATCACCTAAACTGTTAC
>CAYZEH010000382.1:0-1611 GCA_964477135.1 uncultured Pirellulales bacterium
CGTCATATCATAACTACTAACAAGACAGCTGAAACCATTAGCCTTACAGGAATCCTGGACCCCTGTCATCAATGATGCGAAATAACTGTTAGCCAAACCAAGAGTTGTTTCCGATGAAAGCAGAAAACCAATATTGTAAGTCCTACCGGTTATCAATGCCCTTGCTGCTGAGTTAGGTTCGTAATCAAGTTCCTTCACTGCTTTGAAGATTTTATCTTTGGTTGTTTTACTGATTTTTACTTTACCAATACGACTTCGTAACACATCAGAGACCGTTGATTTCGAAACGCCAACCCTATCTGCAACTACTTGTAATGTCACTCTCTCATACATTTAACAATCTCTCTTATAATAATTTAAGTTAATTCAAGCCTATATCCGATAATATCATCGTGAACCATGTTTTTTTGGAGATTATGATCAGACCACTAACAGTAACATACCGAATAACAACAAAGCAGATTTCAAGTCTTCTTCGCACAGAAAAAGACGGCAGAGTTCGGCAACGGCTCAGGGCAATGAAATTTATATCACAAGGCCAAACAATACCACAAGTTGCCAGGCGAATGGATATTGCTGAGTGGCCACTTCGTAAATGGATTCATCGCTTTAATAAGCATGGACCAACTGGTTTATGTGATGCCCCAAGGTCTGGCCAACCACCAAAGATTAATACTAAGCAGATAGAAAATTTCAAACGGCGTATCCGCCAAGGTATTACAAAACAGGACAATGTTTGTAGTCTTCGCGGCAAGGACTTGCAGAGAATATTACAAAAAGAATTTAATACCCAATATTCTCTTGGTGGCACATATTTTTTACTTCACCGCCTTGGTTTTTCATGCCTTTGTCCCCGCCAACAGCATCCACAAGCAGATATTCAGGCACAGAATACTTTTAAAAAAAGTACTTCCAGAGGTAATTAGGCAGCTAAAGAAGCGTTTTCCTGACAAAGCTATTCAGTTATGGTTTCAAGATGAAGCTCGTATCGGCCAGCAAGGTACTATATCTCGGATGTGGGCAGATACAGGCAGTTGTCCTCGTGCCATTCGCCAAACAAATTATCAGTGGACCTATCTGTTTGGCTCAGTTTGCCCAGCCACCGGTCAATCTCATGGCTGGCGTATGCCATATGCCAATACCTGGATTATGAATTTGTATTTGAAAGATTTTGCAAAACAATTGCCAGAAGATGTACATGCCTTGATGATAATGGATGGTGCTGGCTGGCATAAATCGAAAGAACTTGAAATACCGGCGAATGTCTCAATTTTGCTACTGCCTCCATATTCGCCTGAGTTAAATCCTGCAGAGCTGATCTGGCATCAATTGAGGCAAAGAAAATTGAGTAATCAACTATATCCGACAATTGATGACCTGGAAGCTGCTGTTAATGAGGCCTGGCTATGGATATCAAATCAACAAGATGAGCTTTCAAATTTATGCTTATTCCCTTGGATAGAATCGGCTCTAACTAACCAGAATTGATATAAGTGCTTATAAAATAAGACACTTATGAAAATTTGAAATTTTTTTCAGGGGCGACTAATTATCGTAGTTTCAAAGTTGCCAAAGCGATAGCTGCAAACATAGCAGCTAATAGCCAAAACC
>CAYZEH010000383.1:0-1578 GCA_964477135.1 uncultured Pirellulales bacterium
ACCAAACGTCCTCGAACAAGGAAAAATATACAAGGCAGCAGGCACAAAAGACATACACTCCGAAAAACACTATCCCGTTATAATGCAAGCAATAAAACAGCAGGTCATCAAGAGAGGGTATAAATACGTTGAATAATTAAAAAAAGCCCCCTGTTTTGCAGAGGGCTTTTCTTTGTGATTGTTATAGGCTGACTATTTTTTGACCTTGAATATGTATGTGTTCTTTTTCTTATCTCTTTTGGTGTCAGGCCCCTGACATCGCAGGGTAAAACCTTCATCGGTTATTTCATAAACCATCGCCTTGCCGGTATAGAGATCTTTCAGTGCATTTGCGGGTAATTTTTTCGGCAGTTTACCGGTTTTAGCCTTTACAATAAAAATCTCCAAAGCTGTTTTAAGAGCATTGAGCGAATTCTGACTCCTTACAGCAAGTCCGTAAACCTTTAGACATGAAGGAATTAATTTGTTAGCCATAATTGCTTCTGGTTTCTTTTTAGCATCATTCGCCAGTTTTTCAGGTATTTGTTTTGAGAGTATTTCAGAGGCCTCGGCATAGGGTTTATCAAAAGCAGCTAGTGCATCATATATTATGCCGATATAATATATCAGGGCTTTTTCATAAAAAAGAGCATTCTGTGCTTTGACTTCTTCGATCAATTTCTTTTCAACCGGTTTTTTTGCTTTCGGATCAATTTCTTTAAAACCTGATGATTCATGAAACATTGACCCAGTAAGCATGTCGTAGGTCAATCTGTGCGGAGATTTCAAATCAAACATCACTTCGACAAGTTGCTTCTCGACCCAAAACCCTTCTTTGACACGTCCGATCCTACTTTCAAAATCAACCAGTTTTGACCGCAAGTGCTTTAGTGCATCTTCATCGCCGTGTATTTGAGAACTGATATGCATTATACATTTGTCAGACATCGCGCTTATTGCTGTGCCAACAAGGGAATTTATCAATGTATCGCCGCTGACATGTGAGGCAAATTTTTCGGCCGTAATGCAACGGTCAATTGCCTCATAATAATCTCCCTTCGAGGCAAGCCTTCTCGCATCGGCAACAAGCAGCCAGGAGCACCTCTTGAACTCGTACAAGCCAACTATAAGTGCTTTATACCCTTCTGAAAAATCGATCCCCCAATTGCAATGCTTAATCTTAGAAGCAACCGTAAGCTCTTTTATGGCATATTGATACTTATCAAGATGTTTGACAATATCTTCATCCAGTTCCGCATCGCCTTTTGCGTATTCTTTAATTTTATCCATTACATCACTATCCGGCGGATAGTAAAAATGGATTTTGTAATAAAGCACGGCCGCGTTTTCGGGCGGATAGGTATCGGCCTGCGCGACGGGGCTAAGCAGCGTCGCTAATACTGTCAGTGTTATTATAAGAGCTATTCTCATGGTCATTGCCTTTCGTTTTATTTGAGTTGCTTTCTATTTCATTAAGTAACTGTCGAACTGTCATTCTCCCCGGCCGCGGTCCGGTTCTTCTGTCAGCTCGCTGGCAAAATGCGTCAACGTCTTCTATATCACCTATTCGAAAAATACGATTTAGCTTTGCAATTGTGG
>CAYZEH010000384.1:0-1570 GCA_964477135.1 uncultured Pirellulales bacterium
CTTATTATGAGCAGTAAAAAAACATTTGTAAATAATTTCCATCACAACGACAATTTTGACAGGCGTGATTTTCTAAAAGCGATGAGCCTTTCAGCTGCCGGTATTGGAATGTCGAATGTCCAGGCAGTTTCAGCGCAATCTCCCAAAGCTGATATGGGTCAGTCTAAGTTGTTCCAGCTTGCTCGGCCTTTGAAGGTTAAACCTGTGCTGGTTTATCATATGTACAAAAAATATGAAAATGCCACATGGAAACAGTGGGGTGGTCATCACAGCGAGCAGGATATCGACAAAGAGATAAGAAATATCAATGCTGAGCTTGCAAAGCTTGCCGGCAAAGCGGAATTTAAGCTGGATATTATGAAAGTTGACAGGGTTAATTCAGATGAGAATCTGGCGAAAGCTCTCAAAGCTGATTGTGATATGTATCTTGTTTATGGCGCAGGTGCAGGCGGACCCGGGCTTTATAGTTTTAAATGGATAGAAGCTTTGGTAAATTCGGGTAAGCCTAATGTTATGTTTTTGCGTCACAAATCCGGGCCTATATCTTTGTTGTATGAAACGGTGCATCCGTATTTTCTGCGCAGGGGCAAAGATGAGTTTGTGCAGAAAAATCTTACGATAGATGATGTTGTTGTTGATAGCTACGACCAGGTGCTTTGGCGGCTGCGGGCCTGGCGTGGTTTGCTTAATACCAAAGGAGCGAAAATTGTTGCTGTTGGCGGCCCTGGTTCGGGGGGTTTGCCTCATGAATGTCCTGCTGCCGCGAAAGATATCTGGAATCTTGACATCGTGACAATTGACGACATGAAATTTAAGGAGAGGATTACTAAAGCTCACGCTGACAGCAAAGCAGTTAAACTTGCACAGCAGCAGATGGATGAATATTTGAAAAAAGGCGTTGTTTCAGTAAAGACTAAGAAAGAATACATACACAATGCGTTTATTTTGACAAATGTGCTTAAAGATGTCATGCGGGAAAATAATGCTAATGCGGCAACTGTCAAGAACTGTATGAGCTATGGACATATTGCAAAGACCACGCCTTGTATGGCACTTAGTATGATAAATGATGATGGTTTGATGGCTTTTTGCGAATCTGATTTTTCTGCGATACCTGCGGGGATGCTTCTTAGTAATATTTCGGGTAAGCCTGTGTTTTTAAACGACCCTACATTTCCGCATGACGGAATCTGCACATGTGCTCATTGCAGCAGTACGAGAAGGCTTGATGGGGTGAACCTTGAGCCTGTAAAGATAGTAACGCATTGTGAGTCTGATTATGGAGCAGCACCTAAAGTTCTCTTCAGCAAGGGCCAGAGAATTACTAATCTTATAGCATCGTTTAATGGTAAGAAATGGGTTGGTTTTACCGGCAAGATAATCGATCATCCGGACTATGATATTTGCAGGTCGCAGTATGACTGCACGATTGAAGGCGACTGGCAGAAATTACTTAGAGAGATGCGGGGCTTCCACTGGATCACGGGCTATGGGCAATATTTGAATGAAGTCGGATATGCACTGAGTAAAGTTGGTATCGAATGGCTAAATGTTTCAGCGTGAAAATATT
>CAYZEH010000385.1:0-1547 GCA_964477135.1 uncultured Pirellulales bacterium
TCGATTCTTCCAGGTCTTTTTCTCAAGCCATTTAAGCCTTTCAACAAGCCAGTTGGAGTTTTCAAATAGCCCCAATAACCCCAAACCCGGATCTACTGGTTCAGCTAATAACTGACGTGCTGTTTTCAGCAAGGTTTCACGATAGCTGAAAGTCTTTTCCTTGAGTATCTTGGCAACAGTAGCATCGCAGCACAGTTCCCTTAGATTCTGCAGTTGCTTTCTTATCAGCCAAAGCAGCGGATTGAACCAGTAAGCTATTTGCAAAATCATATGAATAGCATGAATAAACAGATCGCCTCGCTTAATATGCGCCAGCTCATGCAAAAGTATATGCTCCAGATCATCCCTCGTAAGATTTTTAAGCTTATCCGCAGGCATCAAAAGCACAGGCCGAAAAACACCGAATACTGCAGGACAGTTAACCTTATTGCTCAATATCACCTGCGGAACTTTTTTCAATTTCAATCTCTTAGCAACCTTACCAAGCAAATCACCAAACCTCTCCGACAAGTTCGCCTGCTGTTCGCTTTTCAAGTGTTCACGACGCAAATTAGACAATCTGATTATCAGCCAACTCGCCAGAATTACAACACCTGCCAGCCAAATGAAAAAGGCATAAGCTTTCCATGACAAGGATACCGCAGCCGGAACAGCCTCTATCGGTTGTATGGCTACATTGCCCAGGCTCGGTTCGGCGAGAGTTTCCGTATAGTTAGAAATATTTTCTTTAACAGGCATTGTATCAGATTTAACAGGCGTACTAATTCCAATAACTTCTTGAGTTGCTTCTGGTTGATCAATCTGCACATTAATTGCTTTTTGGGCAAGAAATGGAATCTCCGCGGTAAAGCTTGTCGGTGATGTTAATGTTGGCGGCAGGATAAGCTTAACCAGAATCAAGAGCCATAATGCATAACGTACCTGTGGCCAAGCCCATTTTCTAATCAATAGATCGATCACCCATACGATGGCAATCAAGACTGCTACCTGCCAAAGTATCGCAAGTTCCCAGTTAAACCAGTTATCTGCTATATTGTTCAGAGCATCTATCATTTTTTACCCCCTTGGCTTTTGTCTGTATCTTCTTTGAGAGTTTGTATCAGTTCCTGTCTCTGTTTAGGCGTAAGCTTTTGATCCTCAAGCAGAAAATGCATCAATGGCCCAAAAGCTCCGTCAAACGCCTGATTAGCCAGAGACTTAAGAGCATTTCGCCTTGCATTTTGCCTACTGAGAATTGGTTCATATATCCCGATGCTGCCTTTTTTGGTTTCTTTTACAGCCTGCTTATCAGCCAGACGGGTCAACATTGTCTTAATGGTGGTGTAGGCCCAATTAACGTTTTCCGGGAGCCTGTCGGCTATTTGGCGACCCGTTGCAGGCCAGTCTTCCCACAGCGTGTTCATAATTTGCCATTCCGCTTCAGTTAGTTTCATATCGATCTCCTTTCTACAATCGTAGAAGTCATTTTACTACAAATGTAGAAAGCGTCAACAGGAAAAATAAAAAAATGAAAATTTTTCTAAAAACCGGCTTCTCAGCTCAAAAAC
>CAYZEH010000386.1:0-1534 GCA_964477135.1 uncultured Pirellulales bacterium
CCGCCTCTTGACTTGCTGTCCGGGTCATCTGTCACTGTTGCCCTGCCGGCATCGTTGGTATCGATAACTACAGCATAAATATTTCTATAAGGATAAGTAACCAAAGAGTTAGCTTCATTATCAATATTATAACCAAAACTATCTAAAATCACTACCGGTATATTTGAGCTGAAACCGGCAACTTCACTATCGACTTTAACAAAGTTCTTGCCTTCTATTTCACTGTCTGCAAAGCCAGGCTCAAACGACCTTGCGATGATCTCTTTTGTCGAATATATTGTTATAGGCCCAGCATAAGTTGGCGATGACAACGTCGGAACAGAATGGTCTGTTGTGTAATGAATGACCGCTGTATTAGAGTCAATTGATATTGTCAGCTGGAATGTATCTGTGAAAATACCTGAGCTCCTCGAAAATTCAGGCTCTGGTGAAACACCAAGATAACCTTCATTGTTAGCTGCACCAGGGGTAGGAATACCAAAGTACCTGCGACTTGAACTGCCGTCCGGATAGCTGCCATAGGAAATATCCGGCAACTGGCTCACATAACTTAAAGAATCAATTATAGTAGTACCATCACAAGCAACAATGCCTATCTCTTCTTCGCCTGCATTAAGACTGGTTTCAATGTGCAAAGGCCCATCTTCTGAATCTTTATCCGCCCAGATAACAATAAAACCATGAGCAGGTACTGTAGTCTGAGAAGAAAAGCCCGTTGGTATCAGACATTTGGTAAGATCCGTCAATTCATCAGTAATATACATACCACCCAGATCGATAGGAGAATTTGTTGTATTATGAATCTCAAGCCAGTCATCAAAATCGCCCTGCGGGTCTGCATAGCTGATTTCATTAGAAGCCATGAATTCGTTTATGACAAGAACCGGAACACTTTTCTGCCAGTTAGCCGCAAAAAGCGAAAAATCATTAAAAGTAACTCTGCCTGAGCCATCCATATCAGCAACACTGCTGCTGTCGAGCCAATCATTTGCTAATATCTGCAAATCATTAATGTTTACTATGTTATCTTCGTGAAAATCTCCTGGAATTAAAGGCTCAGCAATACAAACCGCTACTGCTAAAATAGTAACGAAAAACAATACCGAAACCCTTTTTAGTTGTCTACTGGTACGCAAAATACTTCTCCTAAAATATATCAACCCATCATTTACTAGTCAAAAATACACATTGGAACCCACTTATCGGCTATTTTATCGTTTTTGTTGACCTCCAAAAACGCTGAAAAACAGCTTTCAACTGCCGGATTTAACCTGTATGAAAGCTTATTTTTTTGATTAAACGCGATTATCAATACGAAAAACCCCTGTAATCACCAAACTAATCCATCACTTTCTGTTTTGTTAAAACAGATCAACCGAAACCACGTTAGCTATTTTACCACAAAAGCTGCCGAATTTCAAAGCATTTATACCCTATATTACCGGACTGCGAACAAAAACCCGATAAAACACCTGATTTCAACATCTAAAAACCTATAGGCCACATTGCCGAAAATCTCTTTTTAGTGCTTCTA
>CAYZEH010000387.1:0-1517 GCA_964477135.1 uncultured Pirellulales bacterium
ATGGATGCCCTTGACAGTGATGTTTATCTGGCTGACTTTAAGCCCATCTCAAAAGACTGGACGATGAAACTTTCCGCTGATGTCTATTTTGGTGAAAGCTTTGATGATATCAATGATGCCAATACTTCATCGCCGGTTTATGTCGGTAATTTCTCTGACACCTCATATCTGCCCGGAACTCTTACACTTGACAGCACATATTACTGGCGGATAGATGAGATTGATGCTAACGGCGTTTACAAAGGCCAGACCTGGCAATTTACTACAGGGGATAATAATACGAATATCGGCTGGTGGAAACTTGATAAGTCAACGGAAGATTTAAGCAGCAATAATAATGATGGGATTGCTTTTGGGCAGCCGACAACGATTAATGACCCCAACTGGGCAAAGTGTATTTCTTTCGATGGCGATGACGATTATATCCAGATACCTGATGAATCTGAATTTGACCTTACAACGCAGATAACGATTGCTGCGTGGGTTCGGCTGGCAACTGAGGATGAGGGCACCTATACAATTATATCAAAGGGTAACTCATTCTGGTTCTATCTGGATACTTACGCCAAGGCAACAATCTTTTTCTGCGATGGACTCGACAGACCTGTTCAAAGCTCAATCAATATATTTGACGGCAAATGGCATCATGTAGCGGCTGTCTATGATGGTGCAGAGAGAGCAATTTATGTGGACGGTGTTAAGGATGCTTCCAGAGCATCAACTGCTTCAATGGCTTTAAATGATAATTACCTGCTTATCGGCAATAATGACTTAAGCCCGGATAACAGCAAATTTAATGGCGAGATAAGAGAAGTACGAATTTATTCCAGCAGATTGCCTGATGATATGATCCTTTTGCTAAGCAAAACAAATAATTACAGCCCAAGGCCTTTCAATGGTCAGGATAATGTCGGCTGTGATACTGCATTGGTATTCTCACCTGAGCAATGGATGAGAAATATAACCGGCGACCTGAATAACGATTTCGTTGTCGATTTCAAAGATTTTGCCCTGTATGCAAACGACTGGTTCGAAAATTTTGTTCACTAATTTCCGCTAAGTCATATTTCAACTATTTATTATTGGCTGTGATCGCGGGGAAGCTGTCGGTTCTAAACGGACTCGCGGGCAGATTTGCAGAGTCATATAAATTGCATACCGGAGCATCCTGCCAGCCATAGCGAACTGCTGTTGGGTTTTTGATTTTAGCACTGCTGATAACTACTGTCTCGCCAGCGATTTTTGCTTCAGCTTCTACAAATTTTTCGTCTTCGGATGCTATTGCAAAACCTGTAAGCTTGTCACCTTTGCAAACCAATCCTTTTTCTATACAATCGAATTTAAGAACTATCGAATCGCCTTTTGCTTTCATTGATTTATAGACCGGGCCGGAACAGGGAATATTTTTTTTGTAATCTTTTTTCAGAGCCCACAGAGCAAGTCTTTGGCCTACTGGTTTTTTGTTTTTTGGGTGGACATCATCTGGATCACCTACATCAATTGTGACAGCCATTCCG
>CAYZEH010000388.1:0-1514 GCA_964477135.1 uncultured Pirellulales bacterium
TAAACCCCAAAAACCCACAAAACCTCGTTTTTCACCTGTTAACTTTCCTTCAAAAAGCGTTATTTTTCTTAATTTCCCGCAAAAAAGCAGAAAATCGTCGCAAAAAGTGAAAAAAAAGTGAATTTTTGAAACCCGATTTTGCCAAATCCACCCCAAATCCCACCAAAAATTATCAATTCACCCATAAATCCTCTCCAACCATCCGCATTTTATCCTAAATCTCATACCAAAACAGCCGCCCGCTCATAAATTATTCTGGTTTCCAGAGATATTTAATAGTATAATGCCGGGTAAGTTAAGCAACTAAAGGCAATAAAAAATCGGGGAGTAAACCGCTTATGAGCCAAATATATGATCCACATGAGAAAGTCTATCCAACAGAGAACCTCGGCAAACTAAGCATAATTGACATGCTCCAGTATTTCGAAGAAAAAGGAGCTATGCGAGTATCCGATCTGCATATAAAAGTCGGCACCGCCCCTGCTTACCGGATCGATGGTGAACTTGTAAAACTAAAAGGGTTAATGGTAACTACAGAAACCGCTAAGCAGCTTATCTACCCTCTGCTAAGTAAAGAAAATCTTGAAAGGCTCAATAATAACTACAGCGTTGACTGCTCATACAGAAGCGGCAACTTACAGTTCAGAATCAATGTTTTCAAAGAAAACGACGGTATTTGCGCTGCTATAAGAGCACTTTCTATGGAAATACCACTTTTAGAAACTATCGGTTTCCCCAATAATGTGTGGGAAAATATCATAGAAATGAAACAAGGTCTGGTTCTGCTGACAGGTATCACCGGTGCGGGTAAATCAACAACTATCTCTTCGATAATAAACACTATAAGCAAAAAAAGAGCTTGCAGAATAATAACTATCGAGGATCCGGTGGAATATCTTTTCCCACAACGAAATGCGATGATCTCACAAAGAGAGGTCGGCAAAGATGTTCATTCATTTGTTGACGGTTTAAGATCAATGCTTCGGGAGGACCCTGATGTCATTTTTGTCGGCGAAATGAGAGACCCGGAAACAATCTCAATGACATTGATGGCAGCTGAAACAGGGCATCTGGTGTTTTCGACTCTGCACACAAGGGACACCGTCGGTTCGATATCAAGAATAATGGACTATTATCCGCCCCAAAGACAAGCTGAAGTACGCAGTCAGCTTTCGCTGGGGTTGGCTTATGTAATAAGTCAGAAACTTGTTCCCAGAAAAGACCATAAAGGCAGGCTTGTAGCGATGGAAATATTGAACAACAATTACGCATGCGCAAACCTTATCAGAACCGGAAAAATTGAGCAGATATATTCGCAGCTGCAAACAAAAACCAAAGATAAGCCCGATGAAAATATGATAACTTTTGAAAGACACCTTGCAAGGCTTGTTCAGAGCGGTCAGGTCGAATTGCTCGAAGCCCAAAAATGGGCGAACAAAATCATGGTCTTTCAGGATGCAATGAAAAGTAATTTATACTAATCCCAATTAAATTTTTCGCTTTATCCGCGGGTA
>CAYZEH010000389.1:0-1512 GCA_964477135.1 uncultured Pirellulales bacterium
CAGTTTGATGCGCAGCAATGGGTGCAGATCGCAAAAGACGCTGGTATGAAATATATTGTGTTCACTACTAAACACCATGATGGTTTTTGTAATTTTGACAGCAAATACACGGACTACGAAATAACGAATTCTCAATCGCCTTACAGAAAAGATATAGTCAAACAGCTTGCTGATGCCTGCCACAAAGCTGGCTTAAAGCTTGGTTTCTATTATTCCCAGCCTGACTGGCATCATCCGGATTTCTTTAATGGTGACAGGCATGAAAAATATGTTGAATATTTTCATAATCAGGTTCGTGAGCTTTGCACAAATTACGGCAAATTAGATATAATCTGGTTTGACGGATTGGGAGTACCTGCAAAAGATTGGCATGCGGAAAAATTGCTGAAAATAATCCGCGAGCTTCAGCCTGGTATAATGATCAATAATCGCGCAGGTTTGCCTGCTGACTTCGGCACACCGGAGCAAACTATTGGCGGATTTCAGAATGATCGCTCATGGGAAAGCTGTATAACCATAGGGGATCAGTGGTCTTATAAACCAAACGATAACATGAAATCAAAGAGGCAATGTATACAAACACTGGTGAAAGTTGTCGGTGGTGATGGCAATCTTCTTTTCAATGTGGGGCCTATGCCGGATGGCAGGATTGAGCCGAGGCAGGTGGAAAGATTAAAAGAAATGGGTGATTGGCTTAAAAAGTATGGTAAATCAATTTACAACACAAGAGGCGGCCCATTTAAGCCTGGGAAATATGGCGCCAGCACGCATAAAGGCAATGTTATATATCTGCATGTACTCAACTGGACAGGGGGAAATTTGATCTTGCCTGCTATCGGTAGAAAGATTAAAAAAGCTAAAGTACTAACTGGCGGCAAGGTGGATATATGCCAAGGAAAAAATGGTATTAAAATCACATTGCCTTTGAAATATCAGCAATATGTGGATACAATTATAAAATTGACGCTGGATGGAAATGCTGAGAAAATCGCTCCTGTTGATGTTCCATCACAATCAATTGCCTTCAATAAGCCAGCAAAAGCTTCAAACTTTCACCAGAATGATAGCAAATACAGTCCACAAAAGGCTATTGATGATGATATGGAAACAAGATGGGCTACAGATGTCGGCACAAAACAGGCCTGGTTAGAGATTGACCTCGAAAAACCAACAAAAATCTCAAGTGCACTAATTATACAAGAATGCGGCCATAGAATAAAAAAATATCAGCTTGAAAAATTTACTGATGACAAATGGGAAAGTTTTTATTATTCTGACAATGTGCAGAAAGAAAATTTTACAGAGTTTGAGCCAATTACAGTGACACGTATCAGGCTTAATATATTAGAAGCAACTGAAGGACCTACGATCTCAGAATTTCAGGTTTTTGCACCTTAATATATAAACTAAAAATTTTAAGGAGAAAAGAATGGAAAAAGCTAATCCATTAACCCACGGACGGGTTGTTTCTATTGATGCACTTAGAGGTTTTGATATGTTCTGGATCGTTGG
>CAYZEH010000390.1:0-1507 GCA_964477135.1 uncultured Pirellulales bacterium
GTAGTGGTGGATGTTTTATTGCAACAGCCGCTTTTGGATCACTGATGGAACCTCACGTAAAAATCCTCCGGGATTTTAGGGACAGGCATTTATTAAACAGTGCCTTTGGTGAAATGATTGTCAGTCTATATTACAAATATTCACCGCCAGTGGCGCATTTTATTGAAAAGCATCAAACAGTAAAGGCAGTAGTTAGAATATGGCTTATGCCCCTGATAGCCTTTAGCTCTTTAGCACTTCATTTTGGCTTTGCAATGACTGCAGGTATGGCAATATTTCTTGTTGGGCTGTCAATTATCCTGGTGCTATTTTTCCTGAGGAAGATGTTGGACCATAGAACGGATAGGTTACAGAAAGAAGAAATATAGGAGCCGGCGATTCTAATTATAGCGAAATAGGCGATTTAACCACCCCAGTACCATCTACTGGAGCTACGGGGCAGTCAGAATCACCCCAGTTAAATAGCCTTCGCCCCGGTGAAACAGACTTCGTGTTTCACGGGGTAAACATTTAACGGGCCCCGATATCGGGATTTACGCTTCGCTACAACACACACAGAGGGACACTGACAAATAGTTCCGCTGATTTCAGCGGAGCTATTAAATCAAACCCTTCAGGCAAAATGTCTGTATGTTTCTGTGTGGGTCTGCGGCTATTATAATCTTAGTGCCTTTTTGTGGTTTTTGTTTGAAACTCGTGCTATATTGTTTTATTATATTAATAATGAAGTTTTCATTTAAGTGATAAAAACAAAGCAAACCCTACAGTAGTATATATGCAGGGAGAGTGAGGGTAAAATGGAAACCGCAAGAATCGCTCAGGAGATAGAATCCTTACCAGTAGAGGCACAGAGACAAGTCTTTGACTTTGTAGCTTTCCTGAAAACACGTTATCCGGTTAAGAATTCTATCAAGAAAAATATGCAGACCAAATTAACTGATGAACCATTCGTCGGGATGTGGCGAGGCCGTGAAGATATGCAGGATAGCGTTGCCTGGGTGAAAAATCTGCGCCGCCGCGAATGGAAACGCAGCTTGTGAACACAGTAACTATCGTTGATACCGACATCTTAATTGATGCTGCATTGCAAATCAGCAAAGCAATTGACTGTTTAGATGGTCTCGAACAAAATTCTAAGTTGTCTGTAAGTGTGATCACACAGATGGAGCTCTTTGTTGGATGCGTCGACAAAACTGAACTGAAAAATACAGAACGTTTTCTGCAACGATTTCAAGTGCTAAAAATAAATGAACAAATATCCGATACAGCAATTGGTCTTTTGCTTCAATATCGGCTAAGTCATGGGTTAGCAATACCTGATGCATTGATTGCAGCTACAGCCATTACATTCAATCAACCGTTTATTTCAAAGAACCAACGCGATTTCCGCTTCATTAAAGCTTACTTTCCTCACCCTTTTTTGCTCTCCAAGATCATTTATCTCGGACAAGTACCGTGTTCTCCTAATCCGGATGCGGCTTGATGAACCACGAAAGATTGATCCCCA
>CAYZEH010000391.1:0-1500 GCA_964477135.1 uncultured Pirellulales bacterium
AACTCTCCGTAGTTGCTGGCATTAGGCATGTTTTATGGCGTCTGCCAAATATATTTATACTCAGTTTAGAGCTACTTATCTGGTGTATTCCCGCTGCGCTTGTGGTGCTTTCGGTTCCTGGAATTGTATATCTGCTACTACTTACAAAGCATGATATAAACTTCTACCTTTCACAACATCCACCAGAGTGGGTTTTGGCTGTGACGATCGACACCATCTGGATTACAGCTTGGGTTATCATTCTTATCAAAATAATTATGCGATTATGCTATATCATACCAATCTGGATTGAGGGCGGATCACTAAGAAAAGCCGCACGGGTTAGTTGGAATAAAACAAAAGGACAAACTCTGCCGATTTTTATGATGTTATTGTTTGTTGCGCTTGTATGGGGAATATCAAAGCTAATATTAAATTTTGTATCTTATGGTATTGCCGGATTTATTTTGGCGGTATTGGGTAGCTCAATTATTGGTGTAATAACAGTTATTTTGGTGCATGGAGGATTGAGTGTTGTAGTGGAATCACTACTTTTGTTAGTGAGTGCATCTTGGATGATATGTGTATTACTAATTGTCTACCGTCGCAATCATACAAATTCATGTGGATATGATTTACGCCCAAAATTTAAGACTTCATTAACTTCCAAAACATTGGCATTTAGAATATATATTGCACTTGCGAGTATTGCTTTTCTTGTTGCCGTATCTTGGCTGGGTAGTTTATGGATTGTAAAGCAACAAGTCCCTCAAGATCTTCCTCTAATTATTGCACATAGAGCCGGAGCTGCTGATGCTCCCGAAAATAGTCTGTCTGCCATGAAAAAAACAATGAGTGATAATGTGGCTGATATTATTGAAATTGATGTGACTCCGACACTTGATGGTCAATTGGTGATCTTGCACGACAAAGATCTCATGAGACTGGCTGGCGATGAACGAATCATCAGAGATACCAATTATGAAGATATTCGTGATGTGGATATTGGCAAATCATTTTCCATTAAATATAGCGGCGAAAAAATTGCTTTACTTGAAGATTTTCTAAAGTTAACGGATGATAGAACAAAGCTTATACTAGACTTCAAGCATGGAAAAGATAGCGATATTGCAAAAAAGACAATTGATGAAGTTAGATCGAGAGGATTGCAGGATAACATCATAATTATGTCGCTAGAGTTAGAAGAAGTACGTTTGGTACAGAAGCTTGCTCCAGAAATAAAGGTGGGTTATTTTGCATCACTTGAAGTGGGTGATGTAGCAAACCTTGAGGTAGATATCATTGGTGCCAAAGATGGTATGATCACCAAAAAATTTATAAAAACGTCACATGCACAAGGCGCAGAAGTTTACGCATGGACTATTGATGACCCGATGCGCATGCTTGAACTGATCGAAGTTGGGGTTGATGGCATAATAACAAATGACCCATTGTTGGCAGGCAGGGTTATTGCACGAGTAGGATCCCTTTCGCCATCAACACGCACCCTCTTAAAATTTA